>NZ_JBFMVT010000002.1:2474714-2784053 GCF_040786275.1 Buttiauxella gaviniae | reverse complement strand
GCATATTCCACATCGTTTTTATCGAATTGGGTAACGGGGTTTTGCCCCTGATCGTCACAATAAAGTGGCGCAAAATCTGTGATTTTTGTAGGTGCAATCACCACGCCACCGGCATGTTTACCGGCGTTACGCGTCACACCTTCAAGTTTACGCGCCATATCGATCAGCGCTTTAACCTCTTCGTCAGCCTCATAAATTTCTGGCAGTTGCGGTTCAGCTTCAAACGCTTTGGCAAGCGTCATCCCCGGATCGGGTGGGATCAATTTCGAGATACGATCGACGAATCCGTACGGGTGCCCCAGTACACGGCCTACGTCGCGGATAACCGCTTTAGCAGCCATAGTACCGAAGGTAATAATTTGCGATACCGCCTCGCGCCCGTACATTTCTGCTACGTGGTCGATAACCCGATCGCGTTTTTCCATACAGAAGTCGATGTCGAAGTCAGGCATCGAAACACGTTCCGGGTTAAGGAAACGTTCGAACAGCAGGTCAAACTCCAGCGGGTCGAGGTCGGTAATTTTTAGGGCATACGCCACCAGCGAACCCGCACCAGAACCACGCCCCGGGCCTACCGGCACACCGTTATCTTTCGACCACTGGATAAATTCCATAACGATCAGGAAGTAGCCAGGGAAGCCCATCTGGTTAATAACTTTAAGTTCGATTTCCAGACGTTCGTCATACGGCGCTCTTTTCGCAGCTCGCTCTTCAGGATCTTTGAACAAGAATTCCAGACGATCTTCGAGCCCTTCCCTGGATTTCATTACCAGGAAGTCTTCGGTAGACATTTCGCCTGTTGGGAATTGCGGCAGGAAGTATTCGCCGAGGCGCACCGTTACGTTACAACGTTTGGCGATTTCTACGCTGTTTTCCAGCGCTTCTGGAATGTCAGAAAACAGCTCGCACATTTCCTCTTCAGTACGCAAAAATTGCTGTGAAGAGTAGTTTCGCGGACGTTTTGGGTCGTCAAGCGTAAAGCCGTCGTGGATAGCGACGCGAATTTCGTGAGCGTCAAAGTCTGTCGCTTCTATAAACCGCACGTCATTGGTTGCCACGACCGGCAAACCACGCTCATCCGCCAGAGCAACAGCGGCATGCAAATAACTTTCTTCGTCAGGACGACCGGTACGGATCAGTTCCAGGTAGAAGCGATCGGCAAAATACTGCTGGTAGAACTCCAGACACAGATCAAGCTGCGCCGCGTTTCCACGCAACAAGTTTTTGCCAATATCCCCCATGCGCCCGCCGGAGAGCAGAATAAGCCCCTCGTTTAGTTCGGCAAGCCATGCCCGGTCAATTATCGGCCCCGCAGCACCATAACCGCGCTGGTACGCTCTGGAAATGAGTAGCGTAAGGTTCTGATATCCGACATTGTTTGCGGCGAGCACGGTTAGATGGCTAAGTTCATCACCCAACAATTCATTCGCGACGTTAAAATCAGCCCCGATGATTGGTTTGAGCCCTACGCCATGTGCAGCACCATAGAACTTCACCAGCCCGCAAAGGTTGGTGAAATCGGTAATCGCGATCGCCGGCATTCCCATCGCCGCGGCTTTTTTTACCAGCGGAGCGGTTTTTGCCAGGCCATCAACCATGGAGTAGTCGCTGTGCACCCGCAGGTGTACGAAACGTGGTTCAGCCATTTCTCATTCCGTTTAGATGTGTAACGTACGTCCGCAAATCAGGACGCCAGTCCGAGAGCGCGTTTGACCGGAGCAAAACTACGGCGATGGTGCTCTGTCGCACCATGCTCTGCCAGCTTTTCCAGATGGAAAGCGGTTGGGTAGCCTTTATGTTGAGCGAAACCGTATTGCGGAAAACAGAGATCGAGCTCCGCCATTTCACGATCGCGCGTCACTTTGGCAATTATTGATGCGGCGCTAATTTCTGCAACCCGGCTGTCACCTTTAACAACGGCAAGCGAAGGCATCGGTAATGCAGGGCAGCGGTTGCCATCAATCAAAACATATTCAGGCTCGACGGAAAGACCCGCAACGGCACGCTGCATCGCTAACATGGTGGCATGTAAAATATTGAGTTGGTCGATCTCTTCTGGTTCCGCACGCCCAAGGCTCCAGGAGAGTGCTTTTTCGATAATTTCATCGTATAGCGCATTCCGGCGTTTTTCAGAGAGTTTCTTCGAGTCAGCCAGGCCAACAATAGGTTTTGCGGGATCAAGAATCACCGCAGCAGTGACGACCGCCCCTACCAGCGGGCCGCGCCCCACTTCATCAACACCGGCAACCAGATGCGTATGCGGATAAATAAATTCAATCATTGCGCGAGCTCCAACACCGCATCTGCCGCTTGTTCATCGGCATTACAACGAATCTGCTGATGCAGGTCACGGAAGGTATCGTGCATTTGATGGCTTTGTGCACCGTCTTCAAGCAACGGTTGCAGAGCCTGAGCAAGTGCAGTGGGCTCACACTCTTCCTGCAACAATTCTTTGACCAGCTCTCGGCCCGCCAACAGGTTTGGCAGTGAAACGTAATCGGTTTTTACCAAACGCTTAGCCAGCCAGAAGGTAAAGGGCTTCATACGATAACCGACAACCATTGGGCATTTTGCCAGCATGCACTCAAGTGCTGCCGTACCGGATGCCAATAACGCAGCATCGCTGGCTACCATGGCTTCGCGCCCCTGCCCATTGAGTAAATGCATCGTCAGATCGGGGGCAACTTCAGCCTTAATGCGTTCAAATTGTTCACGGCGTTTGGCGTTAACCAACGGAACAACTATTTCCAGGCCCGGGAAACGCTCGCGTAGTAACAGTGCCGTTTTCAGGAAATCGGCACTGAGCATTTCTACTTCGGCACCGCGACTCCCCGGCAATAACGCCAGACATTTGGCATCAGGGGAAATTCCGAGCGTCGCTCGCGCGGCGTTTTTATCGGGATCAAGAGGCATGGCATCTGCCATGGTATGACCGATAAAACGGCACGGGACATTAAATCTATCGTAAAACGCTTTTTCGAAAGGCAGGAAAGCGAGCACCAGATCGGTTGCTCTGCCAATTTTGAAAACACGTTTTTGACGCCATGCCCAAACAGAAGGACTAACGTAATGAATCGTGCGAATACCCTGCTTTTTGAGATTGCCTTCCAGCGTGATATTAAAATCAGGCGCATCAATACCGACAAAAACATCAGGCTGTAATTCAGTAAAGCGGCGGGTCAGATCGGCGCGAATATGAAGTAAACGACGCAGGCGACCAAGCACTTCAACAATGCCCATCACCGCCAGCTCTTCCATTTCATACCAGGCTTCGCAGCCTTCGGCCTGCATTAAAGGGCCGGCAACCCCCACAAAGCGAGCGTCAGGAACGCGCGCTTTCAGAGCTCGAATCAGGCCAGCACCAAGAATATCGCCGGAAGTTTCTCCGGCGACCAGGGCAATCGTAAGCGGACGACCAGGTTTCATTTAACGAATCAGACCACGCGTTGAGCGTGCAAAGAATTCAATAAATGCGTTCACTTCTGGATGCTGCTCGGCAATCTGAGCAATCTCAGGCTTCGCTTCTTCGAAGGTTTTCCCACTGCGGTAGAGAATTTTATACGCGTTACGAACCGCGTGGATGGCTTCTCTACTGAAACCGCGGCGTTTAAGCCCTTCGATATTGACGCCAAACGGCGTCGCGTGGTTGCCCTGCGCGATAACATACGGCGGAACGTCTTGCGCTACACCAGAACAGCCACCCACCATAACGTGTGCACCAATAATGCAGAACTGGTGCACCGCAGTCATACCGCCGATGATGGCAAAATCATCAACAGAAACGTGACCGGCAAGCGTTGCGTTATTCGCAAGAATACAGCGATTTCCTACCGTACAGTCATGCGCTACGTGAGCGTTGACCATCAGCAAGTTATCACTGCCCACCTTCGTCAAGCCACCGCCCTGTTCTGTTCCGCGATGGATAGTGACGCTTTCGCGAATGCGGTTGCGATCGCCAATTTCCAGACGAGTCGGTTCACCAGCATATTTAAGATCCTGGTTAACTTCCCCAATGGAGGCGAACTGATAAATCTCGTTATCGCGGCCAATGGTCGTATGACCATTTACCACAACATGAGACTTCAGCACGGTGCCTTCGCCTATCTCAACATGCGGACCAACAATACAAAACGGACCAATATGAACATTAGCACCGATAACGGCGCCCTCTTCCACAATGGCAGATGGATGAATAAAGGCGGATTTATCAATCACGTATTAGCTCTCCCGGCTGCGGGCACACATCATGGTTGCTTCGCAGACAATTTTACCGTCAACAGTTGCCACGCCTTTAAAGCGAGTCAGACCACGGCGGGTTTTTTCGAAAGTAACTTCCATGACCATTTGGTCACCTGGCACGACAGGACGTTTGAAACGCGCTTCATCAATACCAGCAAAGTAATAAAGCTCACCAGGTTCCAGTTTACCTACGCTTTTAAACGCAAGAATACCGGTGGCTTGCGCCATCGCTTCAAGAATCAGCACGCCTGGGAAAATCGGTTTACCAGGGAAGTGGCCCTGGAAAAACGGCTCATTTACTGAGACATTTTTTACTGCACGTAAAAAACGGCCTTCTTCAAAATCCAGCACGCGGTCTACCAGCAAGAACGGGTAACGGTGCGGCAGAAGTTCTAAAATCTCTTCGATGTGCAGAGTATGAGTGTCGGTAGTCAAGATACTCTTCCTGTCTAAATGTACCAAATGACAATAATAACACGGCCTGCGTCTATCTCGGGATAGCTAGCAGGCCGCAAATCAGTAAGCACTAACGCGTCTTGGGCGGGTGACTTTTAGTCTTGTTGATTGATTTTTTTCTCAACGGATTTCAAGCGTTTGCTTATCTCGTCAATATTCATCACCAACGCAGCTGTTTTACGCCACACTTTGTTCGGCTGTAACGGAATCCCTGAGGAATAAACTCCCGGCTCTGTGATAGGACGCATTACCATGCCCATCCCCGTTACCGTGACTTTATCGCAGATTTCCATATGGCCATTGATAACACTGGCACCGCCAATCATGCAGTAACGGCCTATTTTCAGGCTGCCCGCCATGATCACACCACCAGCAACGGCAGTATTGTCGCCAATCACAACGTTATGTGCAATCTGGCATTGATTATCAATGATAACACCATTGCCAATAATCGTGTCGTCCAGTGCACCACGGTCAATTGTGGTACACGCGCCGATCTCAACGCGATCGCCAATGATCACCCGGCCAATCTGAGGGATCTTCACCCAGTTACCGCGATCGTTAGCATAGCCAAAACCATCAGAGCCAATGACCGTGCCGGACTGAACCAGGCACTGCTCACCCATCTGAATTTCATGGTAAATCGACACGTTCGCCCAAAGGCGTGTGCCTGCACCAATTTTGGTGTTCTTACCCACAAAACAGCCTGGACCAATCACAACGTTATCACCCAGTACTACACCAGATTCGATAACCGCGTTAGCACCAATGGCTACGTTATTACCCAGCGTCGCTGTCGCGTCAATCACTGCACTTGGGGCAATGTTTTGCGCAGGTTGCGGCGTGGAATCAAGAATTTGCGCCATACGTGCGTAAGTGAGGTAGGGATTCTTCACTACCAGCGCTGCGCTATGGGCGAAAGGAAGATCGGCTTCAGTCATAACGACGGCAGAAGCCTGGCAAACAGCCAATTGCTCACGGTAGCGAGGGTTAACCATGAACGTGATTTGGCCAGCCTGGGCCGTTTGCATAGATGCAACGCCGGTGATGACGATATCGCCATCACCGTGCAATTCTGCATCCAACTGCTGGGCTAAATCAGCCAGTCGAATTGAAGACATTACTTATTTAACCTGTTTCAGTACATCTGAAGTGATGTCTTTAACACTGCTGCCTGCATAAGCAACGGTATTAGCATCCAGAACTACGTCGTAGCCTTTGTCATCAGCAACTTTCTTCACTGCGCTCTGGATACGAGTAACCAGTTTGCCACGTTCTTCGTTAGAACGACGTTGACGATCCTGCTCAAAAGACTGTGCTTTCGTCTGGAACTGTTGACGTTGAGCCATCAGATCTTTTTCCATTTTGCTACGGTCAGCAGCTTTCATGGTAGAACCATCACGTTGCAGCTTTTGCATTTTGGATTGCAGATCGCCTTCCATATTCTGCAATTCACTTGCGCGACCTTTAAACTCGTTTTCCAGAGTTTTAGACACACCGGTGCTTTGTGCAACCTGTTGGAACAGGTTACCCATGTTAACTACAGCAATGCTGTCAGCTGCCTGAACACTGGCTGATGCAGCCATAGCGATGCCAAGACCTGCGGCAAATAACCACTTTTTCACAATAAACTCCTTACCATCCCGTATGTGTCCTGAGACACTCTTTTTACGCGCGCCAGTTCTGCATGTAGCGAACTGGCGTCAACGTTACACTGCTTTACGCATTCCTTCGCGCAGAACAATTACCAGGTTTTACCAATGTTAAACTGGAACTGCTCTGCTTTGTCGCCGTCGTATTTCTTGAATGGCTGTGCATACGAGAAGACCAACGGCCCTAATGGTGACATCCATTGCAATGCTAAACCTGCGGACATACGAATGTTGCTTGGGTCACTGTAATCAGGAACACCGGCATCTTTCATTTGCTGAGTATTCTGCCAGTTAGTATCCCATACGGTACCGGCATCCACGAACAGAGAGGTACGAACCGAGTTCGCATACTTCTCGCTCAGGAATGGCGTTGGCGTGATAAGTTCGAAACTTGCCACTGCCATAGCGTTACCACCGACTGCATCGTCGGATGAGCAATACCCGTTAGCCTGGTCACAATTATCATTTCCTGGGCCACCGATGTAGACCGCTTTCGGACCAATGTTATTGGACTGGAAGCCACGAACAGTGCTGGAACCACCGGCATAGAAGTTCTCATAGAACGGCATTTCTTTGCCGCCAAGACCATCGCCATAGCCCCAACGCGTACGACCTAACATAACCCAGGTATGATCTTCGTTAATCGGGAAGTAGCTCGCCGTATCCAACGTCACTTTATAGAACTCGTTATCAGAGCCTGGGACAGTAACTTTACCGTTCAGGTTGACGCGAGAACCATCGGTTGGGAAGTAACCACGGTCAAGTTTGTTATAGGTCCAACCGTAGTTCAGCGTGAAGTCATCTGCAGCAAAACCATTGTTATCCGACGTTTTATCAGCCGATTGACCGACTGAGTCCAGATAACGCCACATCGCAACCTGCGGCTGCATATTGGACAGGTCGTTGTGCACATAACCTAAACCCAGGCGTAATGTGTTGTTTTCGTTGACCGGGAAGCCGAGCGTACCGTCAACACCATAACTGGTGTTGGTATAGTCAGACAGATCCGCATCGTCAGCTTTAAAGTCGTTGTAGAAGACACGGCCGCCGAGACTCACGCCATCAACCGTAAAGTATGGGTCGGTTAACGACAATTCAGCATAAGTCTGATAATCGTTTTTCGTACCGCTAATACCGACTGAGTAGCCCGTTCCTAACCAGTTATCCTGCTGGACACCAACCTGGAAGCTAACCCCACTTTCAGTACCGTAACCCACACCGAAGTTGAAGCTACCGGTGTTACGCTCTTTCACTTTGTATACGACGTCAACCTGATCAGGGCTACCTGACACACGCTGCGTATCAACATCGACCGTTTCGAAGTAACCAAGACGATTCAGACGCTCTTTGCCTGAGTCAACCAGGTCACTTCCCAGCCATGCCCCTTCCATCTGACGCATTTCGCGACGCAGGACGGAGTCTTTACTGGTGTCGTTGCCTTCAAAACGAATTTTACGCACGTAGTAACGGTTACCAGAATCGACGTTCACATGCAGTTTTACAGTCTTGTCTGCATCGTTGATTTCAGGCTGCGTTTGCACACGTGGGTAGGCGTAACCATAACGACCCAACAACTTTTTGATGTCGTCTTCCATCTTGGTCACTTTCGTGCCGTTATAAAGCTCGCCGGGTTTGAGTTTAGTCAGCGTTTCAATTTCTGCCGAATGCCCAGCCAGATTACCGTTCACCGTCACCCCAGCAATCTTGTACTGATCGCCTTCGGTGATGTTGATAGTAACGTAAATGCTTTTCTTATCAGGCGTCAGACTGACCTGGGTAGAATCGATGTTAAAGCGTGCATAACCCCGATCCAGATAGTAGCTACGCAGTGTTTCGAGGTCACCAGCAAGCTTCTGTTTCTGATATTTACGATCGCCTACGACGTTCCACCATGGCACTTCATCACGCAGTTGGAAATGTGAGATGAGTTCATCGGTCGTGAACGCATGGTTACCAACAATGTTGATTTGCTGAATTTTGGCAGAAACGCCTTCCTGGAATACCAGTTTCAGGTCAACACGGTTACGCGGCAGTGGCGTAACAACGGCTTTCACGCTGGCACTATACTTACCAACGCTGTAGTAGAAATCTTCCAGCCCTTTTTCAATATCGGCCAGAGTTGTACGGTCCAGTGATTCACCAACACGCACACCAGAAGCCTCAAGGTTCTGTTTCAGCATGTCGTCCTTCACGGACTTGTTACCAGAGAATGTAATACTCGCGATTGTCGGGCGTTCTTTTACCTGAACAACCAACGTTTCGCCATCACGTAGTACCCGGACATCTTCGAAGTTCCCGGTAGCAAACAGTGAACGAATGGTATTACTGATATCCTCGTCAGAGACGGTATCGCCTACGCGAACCGGCATGCTGAGGAGGGCCGCACCGACGGCGACTCGCTGCAGGCCTTCGAAATGAATATCCTTCACTACGAACCCGTCTGCACCGTATACGGTGGCGCTGCTAAACAGCAGCGACGCTATGAGCAACTTTTTCATCGCCATCGTTGTTATGCGTTCTTCCTAACCTAATTCTCTCTAAAACCGAGAGAAATCATTGAAAAGTGCAAGCCCCATCAACAGCACCAGCAATATAGAGCCAATGCGGTAACTAAAGTCTTGAACTCGCTCGGAAACCGGCCCACCTTTCAGTTTTTCAATCGCCAAAAAGAGCAGATGCCCCCCGTCCAGGACGGGTAACGGAAACAGGTTGATAATCCCCAGATTGACGCTAATCAGCGCCAGGAACATCAGATAGTAAATCAACCCAGAGTCCGCTGACATACCTGCTCCTTGAGCTATGGAGATTGGCCCACTGAGGTTATTCAGCTTGATGTCGCCGGTTATTAATTTTCCCAGCATGTTGACCGTAAGCTTCATCAGTTGCCAGGTTTTATCCGTGGCTTCTGCAACGGCAGCAAACGGCCCATACTGGCGCACTGTTTTATACTCATCAGGCAACGGGATAACCTTTGGAACCACACCCGCAAACCCTTCAGCCTTCGCGTTACCCGGTTTTGTATCCGGTATCAGCGTCAAAGACAAGAGCGCCCCTTGCCTTTCTATTTCCAACTTCAGTGGGTGACCTGGATTGTCACGCACCTGACTAACAAATTCTGTCCACTGAGTCAGCGCCGCACCGTTGACTTTAACGATCCTGTCACCGGCTTGCAAACCCGCTTTATTCGCTGCGGAGTTTGGCTGCACTTCTTGTAAAACCGTTTCAATCTGCGGACCGCGCGGCCCGATACCCAATGATGTAATCGGATTCTGCTTTTCTGGCTCAAACTGCCAGTGGCGTAAATCGAGCGTTTTTTCACTGCGCAGATTAGAACCCAGCGGCGCCATCGTCATATTGACGCTGTCATCGCCAATTTTTGCCATCAGCGCAAGCTGAACTGATTCCCAATCAGGCGTTTCGATACCATCTATCGCTTTAAGTTCCATGCCTGGAACAATTTGTGCCTGGGCTGCTATCGAGTTGGGCATTACTTCACCAACAACCGGACGAACACCAGGGACACCGATAATAAATACCAGCCAGTAGGCAAACACAGCGAAGATAAAGTTGGCAATCGGACCGGCAGCGATAATTGCTGCGCGTTGAGAAACGGTTTTGTTATTAAAAGCTTGATGGCGCAGTTCCGGGCTAACCGGCTCAACACGTTCATCAAGCATTTTGACATAACCGCCCAGCGGAATCAGAGCGATAACAAATTCAGTGCCGTGGCGATCGGAACGACGCCAGAGCGCTTTACCAAAACCGATGGAAAAGCGCTCAACCTTCACACCACAGCGGCGAGCTACCCAGAAATGGCCGAACTCATGCACGGTAATTAAAATACCCAGTGCAACGATAAATGCAGCCAAATTCCAGAGTAAGCTCAGCATATAACCTTCCGTTAAATCGTCCTGAATACCAGCAATAACAGACAGGCAAATACCGGTACTGCTGCTGTGAGGCTATCAATGCGGTCAAGGATACCACCATGACCGGGGATCAGGTGACCGCTATCTTTAATCCCTGCTTCACGTTTAAACATGCTTTCGGTTAAATCACCCAAAACAGACGCCAGGGCAGCAATAATCGAACAAGTCAAAAGGATAACCGGTGCGACGTCCAGATTCGCCCACATGCCAAACAGCAAGGAGATAATCGCAGAAGTGAACAAGCCACCAAAGAAGCCCTGCCATGTTTTACCAGGGGATACTTTCGGAGCGAGCTTATGTTTACCAAACATTTTGCCAAACATATAAGCACCGGAGTCCGCGCCCCAGACAAGCACCATCACATACAGAAGCCAGATTGAGCCCGTGTAATGGTTGATATCATAGTGCCAGTTGCGCAGCGCAATCATGCCCCAGAAAAACGGCACAATCGTCAATACGCCAAATATCAGACGCAGCGTTTTAGAGTTACGCCAGAGGGTTGCAGAGCCCGGATAGAACAACACCAGTAATAGCGCGGCAAACCACCATGCAAGCGATGCCCATAACGAGGCCTCAACCAGCGGAATATGCACCGTGCGCTGGTACTCGGGCAATGCATAAAGCATTAACGCCAATAACAATCCACACAGTACGGCAAGCCAGACACGTTGTGAACGTGCTTTAAAACCAGCCAGTTGTCCCCATTCCCAGGCCGCTAACATACATACCACGAGGGTCGTAATAGCAAATCCTACAGGTGGAAGCCAAAACAGCGCGGCTATCACCACCGGGATTAAAATAAACGCAGAAAGCAGGCGATACTTCAGCAAAAGTGACCCCCAACAGGTTTACTCACCACCAGGTGCCGTGCCGCCAAAACGACGCTCTCGATTTGCAAAAGCATGTAGTGCACCTTCAAAGTCTTGTTCATCGAAATCAGGCCAAAGAACATCAGTGAAATAAAGTTCTGCGTAGGCAATCTGCCAAATCAGAAAGTTACTGATACGATGCTCTCCCCCTGTCCTAATTACCAAATCTACGGGAGCCAGTTCATTCATGCAGATTTGCTTGCTCAGCAACTCTTCATCAATCTGGTCTGGGCGCAATAAGCCTTCCTGCACCTGTTCGGCGAGATGCCGCACTCCCTGAATAATATCCCAACGGCCACCATAATTCGCGGCAATGTTGAGCGTTAAACCGGTATTGGTGCTGGTTAAAGCTTCTGCTTTATGAATACGTTCTTGCAGGCGAGCATTGAATCGACTGATATCACCGATAATACGCAAACGGACGTTGTGACGATGCAAGCTTTTGACTTCGCTGTCTAAAGCCCACACAAACAACTCCATCAATGCACTGACTTCCTGAGCCGGACGATTCCAGTTTTCACTACTGAATGCATAAAGCGTTAGCGCATCAATACCGTTATTGGCTGCAAAACTTACAGCACGGCGTACCGATTTCGCTCCTGCTTTATGTCCTGAAACCCTCATCTTCCCTTGCCGTTTAGCCCAACGACCGTTGCCATCCATAATAATGGCAACATGACGAGCGCCATGGTCAGAATGTGATTCGCTTAATTGTTCGTTTACAGACAACATAACGCGTAATTATTCCCAGATAAGGATTAAGCGGTACTCAGAATGATTTCAGCTTTTACATAAAAAAGCCGTGCTATAACACGGCTTACCACTCTTTCAGTCAGTTATTTCCGACCAAAAGATGGCGCAGACTATATCACTGAAGCACAGAGCTAACAAATGGAGGTACATCGGCCGAATAAATAATCATCGGGACGCGATGCGCGTCACCAGTTTTCGGGCAACCTCACGTGCTTTTGCATCCACAACAAGCACATCTTCCACGCTCTTAGGTTCCGTTAAATCAACACTTTCCAGTACCGCACGATTCAGGGAGGCAATCTCTGTAAAGCGCAATTGCTCACGCAAGAATGCTTCAACCACGATTTCATTAGCTGCATTCAACACGGTCGTTGCGGCCTGTCCTTGCTCAAATGCGTCCATCGCAAGTTTCAAACAAGGATAGCGGTGATAATCCGGTTCCATAAACGTGAAAGTGCCAATTTTACAAAAATCTAGCGGCTCGACTCCGGATTGAACACGCTCCGGGAACGCCATGGCATGTGCGATCGGTGTTCGCATATCAGGCGCGCCTAGCTGCGCCAGCACGCTACCATCACGATAGCGAACCATCGAGTGGATAACCGACTGCGGATGTATCAGGACTTCCATTTGCTTAGCTGAAGCGTTGAATAGCCAGCGAGCTTCAATATATTCGAGACCTTTGTTCATCATGGTGGCTGAATCGACAGAGATTTTACGTCCCATCGACCAGTTCGGATGGCTACAGGCCTGATCCGGCGTCATCGCTGCCAGTTCACCTAATGGTGTCTCTCGAAATGGGCCACCTGATCCGGTAAGAATAATTGACGAAACGCCATTACTCTCAAGTTCAGCGTACCCGAGGTTTTGTTGGATTGTTTCCGGCAAACTCTGAAAAATCGCGTTGTGTTCGCTGTCGATGGGCAACAATTGAGCGTGGCTTCGCTGCACAGCATCCATAAACAGACGTCCACAAGTCACTAACGATTCTTTGTTCGCCAGTAGCACCTGCTTGCCAGCAGCAATGGCCGCAAGCGTTGGCAGCAAACCCGCAGCCCCAACAATCGCAGCCATAACCTGATTAACGTCATCCAGCGCAGCCATTTCACACGCGGCCTGCTGCCCTGCCAGAACTTCGGTTGCGCAGCCCTGCTCTTTTAGCAGACGGCGTAATTCACCGGCAGAGGCTTCATCATCCATCACAGCCCATCGTGGCTTGAACTCCAGGCACTGTTCAGCCATTCGCACGACATTTTTCCCGGCAACCAGCGCCGTGACGGAAAACTTATCAGGATTATGACGAACAACGCTAAGGGTACTGGTACCGATAGATCCGGTAGAGCCAAGAATGGTTAGTAGCTTCATGAGGTGCTCTGGAATTTTAGTTTTAACAATCAGATAAAAGTGGGCCATGAGAGTGATAAATTGCCGACACTTTTATGCGCTATACCCAACTTAACGTTTGATGAGTATAAAAACAAAACGCCGTAAACAATAACCGCAACGTGAGTCACGGCCTGCATACGGCGTTTGATCCGTCATCTCAACGGATTAGAACTGCATTAGCTCAGCTTCTTTCTCAGCCAGAGCTGCGTCTACTTTTTTGATCGCTGCATCAGTCATTTTCTGAACGTCATCCTGGGAACGACGATCGTCATCTTCACTGATTTCTTTATCTTTCAGCAGATTTTTAACTTTATCGTTAGCATCACGACGAACGTTACGAACGGCAACGCGTGCGCCTTCAGCTTCGCCGCGCACAATCTTGATAAGATCTTTACGACGTTCTTCAGTCAGCGCAGGAAGTGGCACACGAATGTCGCTACCAGCAGAGCTTGGGTTCAGACCGAGGTCAGAAGACATGATCGCTTTCTCAACGGCCTGGCTCAAAGAGCGGTCAAACACGTTGATTTTCAGAGTGCGTGAGTCTTCAACGGTTACGCTTGCCAGTTGACGCAGCGGAGTTGGGGTTCCGTAATATTCTACAATGATCCCGTCCAGCAGGGACGGAGAAGCACGGCCAGTACGGATTTTACTAATTTGGTTTTTGAATGCTTCTACGCATTTTTCCATACGCACTTCGGCATCTTTTCTGATATCGCTAATCACGTTACGAATCCTTGAAAACTGGTTTAGGGCAGACCACACTTCACGCCGCGATGCAGACGCTGCGAGCTAAGTATAGCCCTGTTTATTCATGGCGCCCGGCCGGGTCGCCTGTTACTCAAATTAATCAGAGTAGGTGAAACCGAATCTTACCCTGATTCAGCATCGACTGAAATTATTCAGTGATCAAAGTGCCTTCGTTTTCGCCCATAACTACACGGCGAAGCGCACCTGGTTTATTCATGTTGAAAACACGAATAGGTAATTTGTGATCGCGGGCAAGGGTAAATGCCGCCAGATCCATCACTTTCAGTTCTTTATCTAATACTTCGGTATAAGTCAGCTGTTCGTACAGAGTTGCAGTAGGATCTTTCACCGGATCGGCAGTAAACACGCCATCTACTTTCGTGGCTTTTAATACTACGTCGGCTTCGATTTCAATACCACGCAAACACGCAGCAGAATCGGTTGTAAAGAATGGGTTACCTGTACCGGCAGCCAGGATAACAACGCGGTTATTTCGCAGCAAGCTGATAGCTTCTGCCCAGCTGTAGTTATCGCATACGCCATTCAATGGAATAGCGGACATCAGACGAGCGTTCACATAGGCGCGGTGAAGAGCATCACGCATGGCCAGGCCATTCATTACGGTTGCCAGCATGCCCATGTGGTCGCCCACTACACGATTCATGCCTGCTTTCGCAAGGCCAGCACCGCGGAATAAGTTGCCACCACCAATCACCACCCCGACCTGAATACCCAATTCAACCAGCTCTTTAATTTCCTGAGCCATACGATCAAGGATGCTTGCATCAATACCGAAGCCTTCGGTACCTTGCAGCGCTTCGCCGCTTAGCTTGAGCAGAATGCGTTTGTAGACAGGTTTTGCATTGGTAGCCATGATTGATTCTTTCCTGGGAGCAGTCAACGAATGGGGATGGTTAATTCAGGCGACATAGTGTCGCATATCAGCAAGATCTGTATCAGAGCAGGCTGATTTTTAAAGCCAGATATATCAGAGCCGCCTAATTGGCGGCTCTGATAAGAAAATTAAGACTGCTTGGACATTGCAGCAACTTCTGCTGCGAAGTCAGTCTCAACTTTCTGGATGCCTTCGCCCACTTCAAAGCGGATGAAGCCAGTTACGTCAGCATTGTGCTCTTTCAGCAGTTGACCAACGGTTTTGCTTGGGTCGATTACGAAAGGCTGACCAGTCAGAGAAACTTCGCCGGTGAATTTCTTCATGCGGCCTTCAACCATTTTCTCTGCGATTTCTTTCGGCTTGCCAGATTGCATCGCGATGTCCAGTTGAACCTGGTACTCTTTCTCAACAACTTCAGCAGACACGTCTTCTGGCTTAACGAACTCTGGTTTGCTTGCAGCAATGTGCATAGCGATTTGCTTAACCAGCTCTTCATCAGCGCCTTTAGCTGCAACAACAACACCGATACGTGCACCGTGCAGGTAGCTACCCAGAACATCACCTTCCAGGATAGAAACACGACGGATGTTGATGTTCTCACCGATTTTAGCAACCAGCGCAACACGCTCTTCTTCGAACTGTGCTTTCAGCACTTCGATGTCAGTAACTTTGCCTGCAGTTGCAGCTTCCAGCACTTTGTCAGCAAATGCCTGGAAACCACCATCTTTAGCAACGAAGTCAGTCTGGCAGTTAACTTCCAGAATGACAGCATAGCCGTCTGCAATCTTAGTTTTGATCACGCCGTCAGCAGCTACGTTGCCTGCTTTCTTAGCTGCTTTGATCGCACCAGACTTACGCATGTTTTCGATTGCCAGCTCGATGTCGCCATTAGCTTCAGTCAGTGCTTTTTTGCAATCCATCATGCCTGCGCCAGTACGTTCACGCAGTTCTTTTACCAGAGCAGCAGTAATATCAGCCATTCTAAAATCCTCGGTTATCTCGTAGAGAGAGATAAGCCCTGGTCCACGGAACAGACGAACCCTGGCTCAAAATAAAAAGGGGGCCTGAGACAGGCCCCCTAACCAAACTATTTTGTTCAATACCTGGTTAATAAGGGCTCAAATAAGAGCGAACCTTATTATTCAGCTTCTACGAAGCTTTCTTCTGCCTGAGAAGCCAGATCCTGAGAACGGCCTTCGCGAACGGTAGCAGCTACAGCACCCAGGTACAGGGTTACAGCACGGATTGCATCGTCGTTACCAGGGATAACGAAATCAACGCCATCTGGATCGGAGTTAGTATCAACGATAGAGAATACTGGGATACCCAGGTTGTTCGCTTCTTTGATTGCAATGTGTTCGTGATCGGCGTCGATTACAAACAGAGCATCCGGCAGACCGCCCATATCCTTGATACCGCCCAGGCTGTTTTCTAACTTCTCCAGCTCACGGGTACGCATCAGTGCTTCTTTCTTGGTCAGTTTGTCGAAGGTACCGTCTTGGGACTGGATTTCCAGATCTTTCAGACGTTTGATGGACTGACGAACAGTTTTCCAGTTAGTCAGCATACCGCCCAACCAGCGATGGTTCACGAAGAACTGATCGCAGCTCAGAGCAGCTTCTTTTACTGGTTCGCTTGCAGCACGCTTAGTACCAACGAAAAGGATTTTGCCTTTACGAGAAGAGATCTTGTTCAGTTCAGCCAGAGCTTCGTTGAACATAGGTACAGTTTTTTCAAGGTTGATGATGTGAACTTTGTTACGTGCGCCGAAGATGAAAGGCTTCATTTTCGGGTTCCAGTAACGGGTTTGGTGACCGAAGTGAACACCAGCCTTGAGCATGTCGCGCATGGAAACAGTTGCCATGTTTAAAACCTCTATAAAGTGATTGGGGTTAAGCCTCCACGTATCCCATATTACCGACTCCGAAGAGCACCCCGGAATATGTGCCGATACGTGTGTGTTATTTACACAAAGTGAGAGTGTTGGCTGTATCCGAAAAATCGGAATACAAGTCCGGCGCGCTTTATACCATAAAACAGACCCGGACTCCAATAGTTGTTAGCAGAGAGTACGCATAAGGGTTCTCAATTTGGCACCGCCAGGAGAGCCTGATAACATTGCCTTACACCTGCTCAATTATTGTCGAAAATGACGACACCTGCGGACAGAATTAATGGCTATATCAATTAAAACACCCGAAGAAATCGAAAAAATGCGCGTCGCGGGCAAACTTGCCGCTGAAGTGCTGGAAATGATTGAACCACACGTACAACCAGGCGTCAGCACTGGCGAACTGGATCGTATTTGTAACGATTACATCGTTAACCAGCAGCAGGCCATTTCCGCATGCCTGGGCTACCACGGCTTCCCAAAATCCGTGTGTATCTCTATTAACGAAGTGGTCTGTCATGGTATTCCGGACGACACTAAAATTCTGAAAGATGGCGACATCGTCAACATCGACGTTACCGTCATCAAAGACGAATATCACGGCGACACCTCAAAAATGTTTATCGTGGGCAAACCGACGATTCTGGGTGAGCGCCTGTGCCGCGTGACTCAAGAAAGCCTCTATTTGTCCCTGCGCATGGTCAAACCGGGCATCCGCCTGCGTACTCTGGGTGCGGCCATTCAGAAGTTCGTTGAAGCAGAAGGTTTTTCTGTAGTGCGCGAATACTGCGGCCACGGTATTGGCCGTGTCTTCCACGAAGAACCACAAGTTCTGCACTATGACGCAGACGACGGCGGCGTGGTGTTACAACCAGGCATGACGTTCACCATTGAGCCAATGGTAAACTCCGGCGATTACCGCATTCGTACCATGAAAGACGGCTGGACGGTGAAAACCAAAGATCGCAGCTTGTCTGCTCAATACGAGCATACTATTGTGGTGACAGAAAACGGCTGCGAAATTCTCACATTGCGTAAAGATGACACCATCCCGAATGTGATTTCGCATAACGAGTGATTCCCCTGGCGAAAGTCAGAAATCAAAGCCGGCAAATGCCGGCTTTTTTTATGGATGGCGGAACATGACCCAGAGTTTACCCGAGCAGTACGCAAACACGGTGCTTCCTGAGATTTCCGGGCAACCTGAATACCCCGTCAGTTGGTCAGATTCAGAGCTGAATTGCAGCCAGATAAAAACCCGTATCGATCTCTTCCAACAATGGCTCGGTACCGCTTTCGATAACGGTGTATCTGCCGAACAGTTAATTGACGCGCGTACCGAATTCATCGACCAATTGCTCCATCGGCTGTGGCTTAACTACGGCTTTGGTGATGTCGCCGAAACTGCGCTGGTTGCGGTAGGCGGCTATGGCCGCGGTGAACTTCACCCTCTTTCCGATATCGATTTACTGGTTCTGAGCCGTAAACGTCTGACCGAGCCGCAGGCGCAGAAGATCGGTGAACTGCTCACGCTGCTGTGGGACGTGAAACTGGAAGTCGGTCACAGCGTGCGTACGCTTGAAGAGTGCCTGCTTGAAGGCCTGTCAGATTTAACGGTCGCCACCAACCTGATTGAATCGCGCTTACTGATCGGTGATGTCGCCCTGTTCCTTGAGCTGCAAAAACACATTTTTAGCGAGGGATTCTGGCCTTCGGCCAAATTCTTTGCCGCGAAAATTGATGAGCAAAATGAGCGTCATCAACGCTACCACGGTACCAGTTATAATCTCGAACCGGATATTAAAAGCAGCCCCGGCGGCTTACGTGATATCCATACTTTGCAGTGGGTCGCGCGCCGCCACTTTGGCGCGACGTCAATGAGCGAAATGGTCGGCTTTGGCTTTTTAACCGAAGCTGAAAGAAATGAACTCGATGAGTGCCAGCACCTGCTGTGGCGCATTCGCTTCGCGCTGCACCTGGAAGTGAATCGCTACGACAACCGTTTATTATTCGACAGACAGCTTAGCGTCGCCCAGCGCCTGAATTACAGCGGTGAAGGCAATCAGCCGGTTGAGCACATGATGAAAGATTTCTATCGTGTGACACGCCGCGTCGGTGAGCTTAACCAGATGCTCTTGCAGCTTTTTGACGAAGCGATTCTGGCACTGGATGCCAGTGAAAAACCCCGCCCACTGGACGATGATTTCCAACTGCGCGGTACGCTAATTGATCTGCGCGACGAGACGCTGTTCATGCGCGAGCCGCAGGCTATTTTGCGTATGTTTTATATGATGGTGCGTAACCGGGATATTACCGGGATTTACTCCACCACTCTGCGCCATTTGCGCCATGCACGTCGCCACCTTGCACAACCGCTCTGCTACATTCCCGAAGCACGCGAACTGTTTCTGGTTATCTTGCGCCACCCAGGTGCGGTGAGCCGTGCATTAGTTCCCATGCACCGCCATAGCGTGTTATGGGCATATATGCCGCAGTGGTCGCACATCGTCGGCCAGATGCAGTTTGACCTTTTCCATGCCTATACCGTCGATGAGCACACCATTCGTGTGCTGCAAAAACTGGAAAGCTTCTCGAAAGAAGAGACTCGTCCGAAACACCCTTTATGTGTCGATCTTTGGCCGCGTTTATCTCACCCGGAACTGATTCTGATTGCCGCCTTATTCCATGACATCGCCAAAGGGCGCGGTGGCGACCACTCCGTGCTCGGCGAGCAGGACGTTTTAAAGTTTGCCGAACTGCATGGGCTAAATTCACGCGAAGCGCAGCTTGTCGCCTGGCTGGTGCGCCAGCATTTACTGATGTCCGTTACCGCGCAGCGCCGCGATATTCAGGACCCAGAAGTCATTAAGCAGTTTGCCGAAGAAGTGCAGACTGAAAACCGTCTGCGCTATCTGGTTTGCCTGACGGTAGCTGATATTTGCGCAACCAATGAAACCTTGTGGAATAGCTGGAAACAGAGCCTGCTGCGCGAACTTTACTTCGCCACTGAAAAGCAGTTACGCCGCGGGATGCAAAACAGCCCGGATATGCGTGAACGTGTGCGTCACCATCAACTCCAGGCGCTGGCGCTACTGCGCATGGATAACATTAATGAAGAAGCGTTGCACAATATTTGGCGTCGTTGCCGGGCAAATTATTTTGTTCGCCATACGCCGAACCAAATCGCCTGGCATGCGCGTCATCTGCTCAAACACGATCTCAGCAAACCGATGATTTTGCTCAGCCCACAGGCAACGCGTGGGGGAACAGAAATCTTCATCTGGAGCCCGGACCGCCCACATCTGTTCGCCGCCGTTTGCGCCGAATTGGATCGGCGTAATCTGAGCGTACACGACGCGCAAATCTTTACCACGCGTGACGGCATGGCCATGGACACCTTTATTGTGCTTGAGCCGGACGGCAGCCCGCTTTCTGCCGACCGCCATGAATTAATTCGCCACAGCCTCGAGCAAGCTATCACTCAGGCTAGCTGGCAGCCGCCTCAGCCGCGCCGTCAGTCAGCCAAGCTGCGCCACTTTACCGTCGATACCGAAGTGAATTTCCTGCCGACGCATACCGACAGGCGCACCTTCCTGGAGCTGATTGCGTTAGATCAGCCGGGCTTACTGGCGCGCGTAGGTGAAGTGTTTGCTGACCTTGGGATCTCGCTTTATGGCGCAAGAATTACGACAATTGGTGAGCGAGTAGAAGATTTATTTATAATCGCCACCGCCGACCGGCGTGCTCTTAATGATGAGTTGCAACAGGAAGTACAGCAACGGTTGACAGCGGCCCTTAATCCAAACGATAAATAACAGTCTGTTAAATTCGTCACAATCAGGAAGCTTTATAATGCAGCAGCTACAAAACGTCATTGAAACCGCTTTCGAGCGCCGCGCCGAAATCACTCCGGCAAATGCAGATACCGTGACCCGTGAAGCGGTAAATCAGGTTATCGCCCTGCTCGACAGCGGTGCGCTGCGCGTTGCTGAAAAAATTGATGGTCAGTGGGTTACTCACCAGTGGCTGAAAAAAGCCGTTCTGCTCTCTTTCCGTATCAATGACAACCAAGTTATTGATGGCGCAGAAAGCCGCTACTTCGATAAAGTACCGATGAAATTCGCTAACTACGATGAAGCGCGTTTCCAGAAAGAAGGTTTCCGCGTGGTACCACCGGCGGCAGTACGCCAGGGTGCATTCATCGCACGTAACACCGTTCTGATGCCTTCTTATGTCAACATCGGTGCCTACGTTGATGAAGGTACCATGGTTGATACCTGGGCGACCGTGGGTTCATGCGCGCAGATTGGTAAAAACGTTCACCTGTCCGGCGGCGTAGGTATCGGTGGTGTTCTGGAGCCATTACAGGCTAACCCAACTATCATCGAAGATAATTGCTTCATCGGTGCGCGTTCAGAAGTTGTGGAAGGCGTTATTGTTGAAGAAGGCTCTGTGATTTCCATGGGCGTTTACATCGGCCAAAGCACACGTATTTATGACCGTGAAACCGGCGAAGTTCACTATGGCCGCGTTCCAGCAGGCTCCGTTGTCGTTTCCGGCAACCTGCCATCGAAAGACGGTAAATACAGCCTGTACTGCGCCGTTATCGTTAAAAAAGTCGACGCGAAAACGCGTGGCAAAGTGGGCATCAACGAGCTGCTTCGCACTATCGACTAATAAAATGTGTAAAAGGCGGGTTAACCCGCCTTTTTAGCATTTAGGGCTAGCGGAAAAGGATTTTTCCGTTAATTATCTATAGGTTAATGATATCGCAAAAGGTAACACTATGTACGATAACTTGAAAAGTCTGGGTATTACCAATCCTGATGAAATCGATCGTTACAGCCTCCGGCAGGAAGCCAACAACGATATCCTGAAAATCTATTTCCAGAAGGATAAGGGCGAGTTTTTTGCTAAAAGCGTGAAGTTTAAATACCCACGCCAGCGCAAAACTGTCGTTGCCGATGGCGTCGGTCAGGGTTACAAAGAAGTGCAGGAAATCAGCCCTAACCTGCGCTACGTAATTGATGAATTAGATCAGCTCTGCCAGCGCGATCGCACTGAAGTCGATCTGAAACGCAAAATCCTCGACGATCTGCGTCATCTGGAATCTGTAGTAACAAACAAAATTGCCGAGATCGAATCCGATCTGGAAAAGCTTACCCGCAATAAATAAGTTTCCCGGCGGATGGCGGATACAACGTAGGGCGGATAAGCGCAAGCGACATCCGCCTTCTTTTATCTCTGCTCGTCCAGTTGCAAAGCCACATACAACAGCAATCGATCGTCAAAATTCCCCAGATCCAATCCTGTCAGCTCCGAAATCCTGTTAAGCCGGTATTCAAGCGTGTTGCGATGAATAAACAACGCTTTGGACGTTGCCAGCGGTTGCACGTTATGACGGAACCAGGCGCTAAGCGTTCGGCGTAACAGCCCATTGTTATCCATTGCTTTCAGCCGCGCTAACGGGCGAGCCAGTTCATTCGCCTGCCAGCCCCCACGCAAACTATCCAGCAGCACCGGCAGCATCAAATCCTGGTAAAAATAGCCACGGCTTTCCGGCATGCGCTGCTTACCAACCATCATAGTTGTGCGAGCCGTTCGATAGGAACGCGCAATACTACCGGGGCCGGTAAAATAGTTGCCAAGCGCCACGCGAAAGCGCAACTGGCCGTTTTCTTTCATACGGCTAATCAGTTGTTCCACACGTTTGCGATGATCTTCTGCATCCCAGCGGCCAAACTGATTAAGTGCCGGTTTAAGCACCACCATTTCGGTTAACGAAACGATGGCAATCAGGTTATTACGCTCCGGCGTCGTCAGCGCAGTTTGTAGCTGCTGCAACTCTTCCATCGCGCTGTCAACGCCAAGCTGGCCGCTATCCACTTCCACCACCGCAACAACACGCGGCTGGTTTAAATCGATGCCCAAACGCTGCGCCCACTCACTCAACGCTGGCGTGTGTTCCTCCGCCTGAATCAGGTTCATCACTAATTCTTCGCGCAGGCGGGTATCCTGGGCAAGCAAATGCATCAGACGCGATTGCTCAAGCATCATCTCAGCGGTCATACAGACCAGCTCACCGTATTTGCGCAGCGATCCGGGTTCACCCGTTAAACCAATAACACCGACGATTTCACCTTCGATGCGTAACGGCAGGTTAATCCCCTGGCGCACACCGTGAAGATGACGCGCAACCGCATCATCAATATCAACAACCCGTCCCTGAGAGAGCACCAGCAACGCACCTTCGTGCAATTCACCAATACGCTCTTTATCGCCACTACCAATAATCCGCCCACGCGCATCCATGACGTTGATATTAGTATCGATAATAGTCATGGTACGGGCCACAATATCCTGCGCCATTTTGGTATCAAGATGCCAGCCAGCCATGTGCTCCCTCCTGAATCGTGCTAATGGACTAGCATAGGCGAGATGATGCCCCTCAGCATTGGGCGAATGCACAAAGCACAGATGAAGAATATGGAGTTGTGGAAAGGCTCACAAAAAAAGGGCCGCAAATAGCGGCCCTGATCATTTTGCAATTTACTCAGTGATGATTACTGCATCAGCAAGTAGATAGTGGTGTCGCCGCGCTGAATGTTCAGCGCCATTACTGTCGGCTTGGTGTCGAGAATTTTACGTAATTCAGCAATGTTGTTCACCGGCTGTTGGTTCACACCAATAATGATGTCACCTTTTTTCAGGCCAATACGCGCCGCTGGGGTATTACCTTTCACGGCGTTAACAATCACGCCCTTCTCATCTTTACCGCTGCGGTTGCTCATTTCAGCCCCTTCAATACCGGTAAAGATAGTTGCGGAGTCAACCTGAGTCTGGCTGCTTTGTTGTAGCTCCAGGTTCACTGAAACAGGTTTACCGTCGCGCAGCAGGCCGAGAGTCAGTTTGCTGCCAACCGGCATTGAACCGACTTCAGCACGCAGTGCGGCAAAGCTGCTAATTGGCTTCCCGTTCATGGAAACCACAACGTCACCCGCTTTCACACCGGCTTTAGCCGCAGAGGAGTTCGGCATAACCTGGCTGACAAACGCCCCACGCTGCGCGTCAACTTTCATGGCTTTCGCCAGCTCAGAATTCAGCTCGGTACCCATGATTCCCAGTTCACCGCGTTTAACCTGGCCGTACTGCACCATTTGCGCCGTCAGGTTTTTCACCATATTGCTTGGAATAGCAAAACCGATACCGATGTTGCCGCCGTCCGGTGCGAGAATGGCGGTGTTAATCCCGATCAGCTCGCCGTTCAGGTTAACCAATGCACCACCCGAATTACCGCGGTTGATCGCCGCATCGGTCTGGATAAAGTTTTCATAGTTTTCGATGTTCAACCCACTACGGCCCAGCGCCGAAACAATACCGGAGGTCACGGTTTCACCCAGGCCATATGGGTTACCGATTGCCACGGTGTAGTCACCCACACGCAGGGCATCGGAATCAGCCATTTTAATGGCGGTCAGGTTTTTCGGATCCTGTAACTGCAGTAGTGCGATATCAGAGCGAGGATCTTTCCCCACCACTTTGGCATCAAACTTACGGCCATCGCTTAATGAAACCTGAATTTTTGTTGCGTTATCAACCACGTGGTTGTTGGTCACCACATAGCCTTTTGCTGCATCAATAATAACGCCGGAACCAAGAGCCGCAAACTTCTGCTGCTGGCCGCCGCCCTGGGAGCCATCATCTGCCGCGCCGCCCTGGCAGAACGGGGAGCTTTGGAACGGAGAACCTTCCTGGCAGAACGGTGAATTATCACCAAAGAATTGTTGGAAATTACGCCCCATACGCGGTGTATTGACGGTAGTGCTGCCCTCAACGTTAATACTCACCACGGAAGGCATTACTTTTTCCAGCATCGGCGCAAGGCTTGGCAGCGGTTGCGCCGCTGATGCAGGTGCGGAAGAAGCAGTCTCTGCAGCAATTGCAGATACCGGGCTCAGCGCCAAACCCAGACTCAGAGCCAGCGCGCTCATTGCTAAAGTTGTTTTTTTCATCGATTTCAGTCTCAAGTTAATAAGTCACGCAAAATTGCTGTGTAGGCCAATATAGAGTGACAATTGAGGCGCTAAGTTCCGCCGTTAAGTCACTGGAAAAAGTAAAAATTTATTGTCCGTCTTTACAAAACTCAACGACTCAATCATTCCACGGCCATCAGGCGGCGATACTCGTCCCAGGCGAATAAGTCCGTCATTCCACTGATATAATCCTGAATCAGGCGGCATCGGTAATAATATTCCCACACCGGAAAATCACTGGCTGACGGCGTTAAATCATTCACTGCCTCAATATAAGCAAGCCTATGTTTTGTCGACAGTTTGTGGAATAAACGCGTCTCGATGGGCAGACGGCGTAAACTTTCTTTCTCCACCAGTTCAGCAAAATCCTCACCTGATATATTGAGTAAGGGACTGTAAATATCAAGTAAGCCACTGATTACGCGATAACCTTGTAACTCAAGTTGCTCAACATCCGGGTGACTAAAGACATGCTTAAAGGCAACAAGTTTGTACAGTTCGAGCAGGCGAGCAAAATGGCTGTCATCTTCAAGCAGCGCATGATTAAACTCACCGCTGAATATCTCATCGAGATTGTCGATGAAACGCTGTGCGGCGTACGGCACCAACTGGTTTAACGTATTGACTCGCAAGTACATAAAGAACTGATCTTCTGTACTGCGGCGCATTTGATTGGATCGGGATTTCTCCCACGCCTCGTTAACCACTCGTTCAAACAGATCGCCTTCGCGACGCTCGCCCCAGGCATCGCATAAGTGCTGATAAAGCTGCTCGACGCTGAAAATACGTTTTTCAACGGCATCTTCCAGATCGGCTACACAGTAAGAGATGTCGTCCGCGGCTTCCATAATCCACGTTAGCGGGAAGCGGCTGTACTCGCCCAGTTCAAGCTCCACGCGTAAACGCTCGATATAAGTCTCTTCAGAAAGATAGAAACCGGGCTTCTTCATCAGATAAGCATGACTTTTTGGCGGTTCACCAACAAACCAGGCGGGGCGGGTATATTTCAGAATGCAGCCGACCTGCGCCCAGGTCAGATTCATGCGTAACAAGCTGTGCACCAGGCGGATCCCCTGCGCGTTGCCTTCAAAATGGCAGAGATCCTGGCGCACTTTTCGCCGCAAACCGTTGAGGTGATCCTCACCTTCATTCAGACGTAACGCCGTGACTTTGCAACGATCGTCGCTGCGCGGCTGGCTTCCGGCATCGCCGGGAAACAGGCGTTGGCGGAACCAGTCATTAATCGCGGATTCACCAAAATGACCGAACGGCGGATTACCGATGTCGTGCATCAGACACGCCATTTCGACGATGCTTTCAAACGGGCCCGTCAGTTCATGCAATCCATAACGCTCGAGATCTTGCTGCTCCTTCAGGCGGCTCAACACCTCTTTTGCGATATAGCGCCCAACTTGCTGAACTTCCATCGAATGCGTCAAACGAGTACGAACCGAGGCGTTGCGCTCTAACGGAAAGACCTGAGTTTTTTGCTGCAAACGCCGGATTGCCGGAGAGTTAACAATTCGCCCACGATCGCTTTCAAATATGCGCAGGATCTCATGCTCGTTCTTCTGGCCTTCGGGCGAACGGAAACGGCGGTGCCAGTTAATTTTTTTACGGAAATCTATCTCACTCATGCCCTCTCCTTCGCCGTTTTTTCTTAAACTCATACCCAAGCTACTTCAAGATGCAGGTAAGCGGCAATCGAATGAGTCCCGATGCGCTTACTCAAGTAAGTGATTCGGGTGAACGAGAGCAGCCAACAGCCCTGCAACTTGGAGGAGGACGGGTATGCCATGATAGACTATGCAACTGATCTAACACTTTAGCGAGTATCACTATGAAAGCAGGCATTATTGGTGCAATGGAAGAAGAAGTTACGCTGCTGCGTGACAAAATTGAAAACCGTCAAACGCTGACTCTGGCCGGGTGTGAAATTTACACAGGTACGCTCAATGGCGTTGAAGTGGCGTTGCTGAAATCAGGCATCGGTAAAGTTGCCGCGGCAATGGGCGCAACCCTTCTGCTTGAGCATTGCAAACCTGATTTCATCATCAACACCGGTTCTGCAGGCGGCCTCGCAACGACACTCAAAGTTGGCGATATAGTTGTGTCTGATGAAGTACGTTATCACGATGCAGACGTTACCGCTTTTGGTTATGAGTTTGGCCAACTGCCTGGCTGCCCGGCGGGTTTTGCAGCCGATGCCAAACTGATTGCCGCCGCTGAAGCGTGCATTGCCGAGCTGAACCTGAATGCCGTGCGCGGCCTGGTTGTGAGTGGCGATGCGTTTATCAACGGTTCTGTTGCGCTGGCAAAAATCCGTCATAACTTCCCGCAGGCGGTTGCCGTTGAAATGGAAGCGACAGCCGTGGCGCACGTTTGCCACAACTTCGGCACACCGTTTGTGGTGGTTCGCGCCATCTCTGACGTCGCCGATCAACAATCTCACCTGAGCTTTGAAGAGTTCCTGGCCGTTGCGGCTAAGCAGTCCACACTGATGGTGGAAAACCTGGTGCAGAAACTGGCTCGTGGTTAATAAGACCCTCTGGCGCACTTTTGCTGCGCTACTGTTTAGCCTACCGGCGCTGCTTATAGCCGCGCCGCGGGTTATCTCGCTTTCGCCGAGTAATACTGAACTCGCCTTCGCAGCCGGTATTACGCCGGTGGCAGTTAGCGCCTGGTCGAATTACCCGGAAGCGGCCAAAAAAATTGAGCAAGTGGCAAACTGGCAAGGGATGAACCTTGAGCGCATCGTGGCGCTGAAACCCGATATCGTGCTTGCCTGGCGCGGTGGCAATGCAGAGCGCCAGATCAATCAACTTCAGGCTCTGGGCATCAACGTTATCTGGCTCGATCCCATAACGGTCGATGGAGTAGTTGCGGCCTTGCGCCAATTAGGTCAATACAGCCCAACACCTGAAATGGCAAATCAGGCCGCCGATAAACTCGCCAACGATTTTTCAGCGCTAAAAAAACAGTACGCGCACCGCACGCCGAAAAAAGTGTTTTTGCAATTCGGCCAGCAACCGCTGTTTACATCGGGCCGTGGTTCGATTCAGAACGAAATTTTGGAAGTGTGTGGCGGGCAAAATATCTTCGCTGATAGCCGCGTTCCCTGGCCGCAAGTGAGCCGTGAACAGGTGATAAGCCGGCATCCACAGGCGATTGTTATCACCGGCGATGAAACCCAAATTCTTCCCGTTGAGCAATTTTGGAATACCCAGCTAAAAATTCCGGTTATTGCAGTAAATGATGACTGGTTTAGCCGCTCGGGCCCGCGTATTATCCTCGCCGCAAAACAGCTCTGTGAGGAGCTGGCAGAAAAATAATATTCATACCCTTCATATCTCGAGTTGTGGGACGGGTATATTTGATGAGGATAGCTTGATGCTCGTTTATTGGCTGGACATCATTGGCACAGCCGTCTTTGCCATCTCCGGCGTACTACTGGCTGGAAAACTTCGTATGGACCCGTTTGGCGTTCTGGTGTTAGGCGTGGTGACAGCCGTCGGCGGCGGAACAATCCGCGATATGGCGCTGGATAACGGCCCGGTATTTTGGGTTAAAGATCCCACTGACCTGGTCGTTGCGATGGTGACATGCTTGCTGACCATTCTGCTGGTGCGCCAACCGCGACGCCTGCCGAAATGGATTCTTCCCGTGCTGGATGCCGTGGGTCTTGCGGTGTTTGTGGGTATCGGGGTGAACAAAGCCTTTCTGGCAGGCACCAGCCCGCTGATTGCTATCTGCATGGGCGTGTTGACCGGCGTTGGCGGCGGGATTATTCGTGATGTTTTAGCCCGCGAAATCCCGATGATCCTACGCACAGAAATCTACGCTACAGCGTGTATTGCAGGCGGAATTGTACACGCCACCGCCTACTACACATTCCACGTGCCGTTAGAACAAGCCAGTATGATTGGCATGGTCGTCACTCTGGCCATTCGTCTGGCCGCCATTCGTTGGCACCTTAAACTGCCGACGTTTGCTCTGGATGACCGGCAATAGACATTAAAAAGCCGTGTTAAAAAACACGGCTTTTTCTTTTCAATCAGCCATTAAACGCTGAAGGAAGAACCACACCCACAGGTGCTTTTCGCATTCGGGTTCGTCACCACAAAGCGAGAACCTTCCAGTCCTTCGGTGTAATCTACCGCGCCACCCACCAGATATTGCAGGCTCATCGGGTCAACAACTAAGGCAACGCCTTGCTTCTCGATAGTCATATCGCCGTCGTTGATCTGATCGTCAAAAGTAAAACCATACTGGAAGCCGCTGCAACCACCACCGGTGATATAGACGCGTAGTTTCAGATTCGGGTTTTCTTCATCTGCGATCAGGCTTTTTACTTTACTGGCGGCTGCTTCGGTAAACTGCAACGGCAGCGCTACTACGTCATCACTCATTTTTTGCTCCCAACGAAATAAGAAATCGGGTGAAATTTAACCCAAAATTTAGGGCCATTATCTAATACCCGAGTAAATCGTTCAAGTATTCTCCCCGCCAGGGGTCTGTTGTGCTTTTGCCTGCTTCTCCGCTTCTTGCTTCGCAAGCGTGCGCGCAAGGATCGAGGAGTATAGCGGTTGTCCACCGAGGAATTGTGCCAATAGTGTCGCGCCAAGGCAGGTAATGATCATCGGCAAAATAAGCTGATAATTGTCAGTCATTTCCAGAACCAGCACGATTCCTGTTAATGGCGCCCGCACGGATGCGGCAAATAGCGCCCCCATTCCCGCAATCGCAAACGTACCGGCATCAAGATGATAAGCCGGGAACCAGGCCGCACTCGCCATACCAAACGCGGTACCCAGTAACGTACCTAACGCAAGCATCGGGGCAAAAATCCCACCCGGTGCGCCGGAAGAAAAACACAGCAGCGTGGTAATCACGCGAGCGACGAAGATAAACAACAGCATGCCAATGGTGTAATTTCCGGCAGCCGCAATAGGAATCAGGTTAAAACCCCCACCTGCCGCTTCGGGCTGAATAAGCCCCAACACGCCACAAATACCGCCTAACAGCCCGCCAATGAGCACCCATTTTTTGAGATTGCCGCCGTGGATACGCTGGAACATATCCTGAGTACGAAACACCATCGCGTTAAAGAACACGCCAACAATGCCAAATACCATTCCCAAAACCAGATACAACCACAGCGTATTTACCGGGGCGTTAGAGAGTTTGCCGACTTCAATAACCGCGTTTTCCCCGTTAAAAATACGGAAAACCACGCTCGACATAATCACGCCGATAAACACGGCTTTTATTGAAATCAGGTTGTAGCGAAACTGCGGACGCATCTCTTCAATAATGAACAGGATCCCCGCCAGCGGCGCGTTAAACGCCGCAGATAAACCCGCCGCCGCACCGGTCGCTAATAGGGAATGGCGAGCTTCGGCACCACGCACGCGGAAAATATCCAGCACCATGCGGCCAATATTCCCGCCCAGTTGCACCGTTGGGCCTTCACGCCCGAGAACCATGCCTGCGCCGAGCGTCCCCATACCGCCAATAAATTTAACCGGAATGACGCGCCACCAGCGCACCGGGCGCAACTCTTCAAGCGCCCCTTCAATTTCCGGGATACCCGAACCGCCCGCTTCTGGCGCATAACGGCGCACTAAATAGTAGCCAACCATCGCCAAAACCATTGAGCTGATGAATGCCAACGGCCAAACGATCAGACTGTGATCGGCCACACCTGCCAGCATTGCCAGGCGATTTTGCTGCACCCACGTCACTGCTTTTTCAAAAGCAACGCCCATTAAACCGGCTAATGTCCCTACTATTGCGGCCATGAAAAGAATAGCGACAGGCGTTTTATCCTGTCGGATCAGGCGACGCACCATGTCGCCCCTGCGTAAGCGCACAACCTGCTGTGCTTCAAAAGAGGGGTGGGAGTGATTCATTAGGCTAATCATTTATTGGTAATACAAATCGAGCGGGCATTCTACTCTCTCGATGCGTTTGGGCAATACTTTCATAACTTCGCGAGTTTCCCTTAGAATAGTCCGTTGCCACTCTTTCCACGAATCCAGGAGCCGATTCATGAGCAAGTCAGAAAACCTGTACGCTGCCGCACGCAAAGTCATCCCAGGCGGGGTGAACTCACCGGTTCGTGCTTTTACCGGAGTCGGCGGTGTGCCGCTGTTTATCGAACGCGCTGACGGGGCTTACCTGTATGACGCTGACGGCAAAGCCTATATCGACTATGTGGGCTCATGGGGCCCGATGGTTCTCGGGCACAACCACCCGGCGATTCGCAACGCCGTGATTGAAGCGGTTGAACGCGGCCTGAGCTTTGGCGCACCGACCGAGATGGAAGTGAAAATGGCGGAACTGGTGACAGAACTGGTTCCGACTATGGATATGGTGCGCATGGTGAACTCCGGCACCGAAGCCACCATGAGCGCCATTCGTCTGGCGCGTGGCTTCACCGGCCGCGATAAAATCATTAAATTCGAAGGTTGCTACCACGGCCATGCTGACTGCCTGCTGGTGAAAGCCGGCTCTGGCGCATTGACCCTCGGCCAGCCAAACTCCCCGGGCGTTCCGGCAGATTTTGCCAAACATACCCTCACCTGCACCTACAACGATCTGGCATCCGTGCGCGAAGCATTTGAGCAGTATCCGCAAGAGATTGCCTGCATTATTGTTGAGCCGGTCGCAGGCAACATGAACTGCATTCCGCCAAACGATGATTTCCTGCCTGGGCTGCGCGCCCTGTGCGACGAGTTTGGCGCACTGTTTATTATCGATGAAGTGATGACAGGTTTCCGTGTTGCTCTGGCGGGCGCGCAGTCTTACTACGGCGTGGAGCCTGATTTAACCTGCCTGGGTAAAATCATCGGCGGCGGTATGCCGGTCGGCGCATTTGGTGGCCGTCGTGAAATCATGGATGCGCTGGCACCGACTGGCCCGGTTTATCAGGCGGGTACCCTTTCAGGTAACCCAATCGCCATGGCCGCGGGTTATGCCTGCCTGACTGAAGTCGCCCAGCCAGGCGTGCACCAGACGTTGACCGAGCTGACAGAAATGCTGGCCGATGGATTGTTGAACGCCGCGCAAGCCGAAAACATTCCGTTGGTTGTAAATAACGTGGGTGGAATGTTTGGCCTGTTCTTCACCGATGCGGATTCAGTAACTTGCTACCAGGATGTGATGGCATGTGACGTTGAACGCTTCAAGAAGTTCTTCCATTTGATGCTGGAAGAAGGCGTTTACCTGGCACCGTCTGCGTTTGAGGCGGGCTTTATGTCAGTTGCGCATTCGAAAGAAGATATTCAGAAGACTATCGACGCCGCGCGTCGGGTGTTCGCGAAGCTTTAAGCATTTTGCGTGTCGGAAACAAATGACCCCCTCCCAACCTCCCCCTTACCAGGTGGAGGAGTTAACTGCTCCCTCCCCTGGAAAGGGGAGGGTTGGGGTGGGGGCCAAACCGGGTTCTTGCCGAATGCCTGAGAAAAATCAACGACTCTGCTTACGAAGCAGATAGATAAAGTACGGCGCACCAATAAACGTCGCCAGCAGGCCAGCAGGTACTTGATCCGGGAACAGGATCATTCTTCCACACCAGTCAGCCGCCACCATCAGCATCCCACCTAATAACGCCGACATAATCAACTGCGGCATCGCACGTCTAAAACCAAGCATGCGTGCGATATGCGGTGCCATTAATCCAACAAAACTCAGCGGCCCAACGGTCATCGTTGCGGCTGCGGTTAACGTTGCGGCCAGCAAAAGCAGAGCAAAGCGTGAAGGTGTCAGAGCCATACCGATGGCTCGCGCGGTTGCGCCACCCAGCGGCAGAATCATTAGCCAACGGCGGCACAGCGGCGTAAGGGCAAATAAAATCACCATCAGGATAAGCGTTCTGACGGCCTGATCGCCGGTGACGTTATACGTCGAGCCGGAAATCCAGGTCAGGATCCCCGCCATACGCGGATCGCCACTCGCCATCAGCAGCATTAATAGCATGGTAAACGCGGTACTGAGCGCCATCCCTGCCAGCAGCATACGCTGTGGGGAAAATCCGCCGCGGCTGGCGGTGACCATAATCACCATCAGAGTCACTGCAGCCCCCAGGCTGCCCGCCGGGAACAACCATCCGAACGCATTACCCGGCACGATAAACAGCATCACAACTACGCCGAATGCCGCGCCGGAACTGATACCTAAAACTTCCGGGCTTGCCATCGCGTTGCCGGTCAGACGCTGAATGACACTCCCCGCAACCGCCAGCATCATGCCCGCCGTTAGCGCGGCTAACACACGTGGCCAGCGCCACTGCAACAGGTCGTGGAACATCGAACCGCTAACCCAATTCCAGCCGTATGCATCACGCCCCAGCGTCAGAGCAGTTACGATCACCAGAGCCAGCACGCCGCTGCCAATTAACACCCACCAGACTAAATGCTGGCGCTCAGAAGGCACGTTATCGCCCTGATTCATGGCTGGTGTGCCAACGGTACGCAGGCGAGGCAGCAGCCAAAGCAGTAGAGGCGCACCAATCAGAGCCGTCACCGTACCGGTGGAAATTTCACGCCAGGCATTCGTCAGCCAGATAACAGACTGATCCGACAGCCAGAGAATCAACGCCCCAATCACCGGCGCGAGGAACAGGCGTGCAACCAGACGCCTTGCGCCGAGCATTTTTGCCAGCAGTGGCGCAAACAGGCCGATAAAACCGATAATCCCAACCGCATTCACCAGCAGCGCGCTGATAGCAATGGCCAGCACCAGCGTAGCCAGACGCACCATCGAAAGCGCCAGGCCAAGATTACGCGCTACACCGTCGTCCAGCCCCATCAACGTTAGCGGGCGCAATAACAGCAGCGTTAATAACAAACCGCCGACCAAGCGCGGCCACAGGCCGTTGACGATATCCCAGTCCTGCTGATTGAGCGAACCGGTGCTCCACAGGAACATATTCTGCAATTGGTCATGGTGGAAAATGGCGAGCAGTTGATTTACCGCACCGCAATACAGGCTCAGTACCAGGCCTGCAAGAATCAGCGTAACCGGGGATAAACGCTTGCCCCATGCCACACCAAACACCAATAAGCCAATTACGCCCGCACCGGCTAATGCCGCAAACTGTTGGGTCGCAAAGCCACCGGGCAATGCCCATAGCGTGGCAACGGTAACGCCTAACTGAGCGCCGCTCGCCACGCCAAGCGTTGTTGGTTCGGCAAGTGGGTTACGTAAGACCTGCTGGAACAGCACACCCACCAGTCCAAGCCCTGCCCCGACCAGCAAAGAGATAGCCAGGCGCGGCAACAAGCTGTAGTGGAATAACATCTGGTTGATGTTATCCATATCGGGTTGCCACCAGGCGGCTGCCCACTGCGCTGAAGGCAATTGCGCATTCAGGTTATGGAGCGTCAGCGCGCAGGCAATAATAAACAGCAGCGCTAAAAGTATTGATGGGAACAATGCATGACGATTTCTCACGCTTTACTCCCTATCGCTTTCGCAAGCGTAGTGGTGAAGTTCATAGCGGAAAGGGTCGCGCCGTAAAGCCAAACCGGAGGAACTCGCTGGAAGCGGTTTTGACGAACAAATGGCATGGCGTTCCACAGTGGCGTCGCGGTTACGCGCGCCATTTCAGCATCGTTATTATGATCAAAGCAGATCACATCGGCGTCTTTGACTTCGGCTAAACGCTCGAGTCCCACTACCGCACTTCCCCAGAAATTCGTTTCGCCAGACCAGGCGTTTTTCACGTCCAGCAAATCCATCACCTGCTGGAACAGGCTGTTCTTACCAATGATCAGCGCGTGGCGAGAATCCAGGAGCGTCATCAGTAATACCGGCTTGTCGCCGCGTGCGGCAAAGCGGGGTTTCATCTGCTCGATAAACTGGTCGAATTTCAGCAGGTGCTCGCGGGCCGCCTGCTGCATTCCCAGTTTCTCGCCAAGTTCTGTAATTGACTGGCGGGCAACGGTCAGCGGTTTGCCTGAACCATCATTGAAGTTAAAACCCATGCCCGGTGCGATACGCGCCATTTTTTCAGGCGAAGGACCATAGCCTGCGGAATAGAGAATCAGCGACGGTTTTAATTGGGTGAGAAGTTCGAGATTAGGTTCGGTACGCAAACCGACATCGATAATACCATCCGGCAATTTCGGCTCGCCGACCCAGGACTGGTAATTGGCGATATCCGCCATCGCATAAGGCGTGATGCCTAGCGCCAGCATCAACTCAACCGGTAACCATTCCAGCGCCACAATGCGACGAGGATCAATTGAAGCTGCGTGTGCAGTGCCCATTTTGAGCAGTAGCGGAGAGAGCGCCAGGGCGGCTAGCAACTGGCGACGACTCAATAAAGGATTAATCAATTCAGGCATCAGTAAACGAAGCTCACCGGTGCCGCACCCGCAGGATGAGGCAGAATGCCCATCGGAATGCCATAAATTTGTTCAAGCGTTGCGCTTTGCATTAATTCAGCAGGCGTTCCCTGCGCAATCATTTCGCCCCCGCGCAATGCAACGAGATTATCGCAGTAGCGGGCCGCCATGTTGATATCGTGCAAAACCGCAATCACCGTCAGGCCGCGCTGCTGGCTCAGTCGGTGGATCAGCGCAAGAACGTCAACCTGATGGGCAATATCTAACGCCGAGGTGGGTTCATCCAACAGCAGGCAACGAGTATCTTGCGCCACCAGCATGGCTATCCACGCGCGCTGGCGTTCACCACCGGAAAGGCTATCAACCAGGCGATGCGCGAAAGGCTTCAGCCCAACCAGGGTAATGGCCTCTTCAACCCGTTCTCTATCCGCCACGCCAAAACGACCGAGCGCACCGTGCCACGGGTAACGGCCAATCGCCACCAGCTCACGTACCGTCATGCCTTCTGCCGCCGGAAGTTGCTGCGGTAAATAGGCAACTTTGCGCGCAAACTCTTTGCTGCTCCAGCTATCCAGAGATTGATCGTTAAGATTAATTTCACCATCAGAAGGCTTCTGATGGCGGCCAAGCATTTTCAGCAATGTCGATTTGCCAGAACCGTTGTGCCCAATCAGGCCAGTCACTTTTCCAACGGGAAAGGTCATCGACAAAGGATGAAGGAGCGTACGGCCAGGAACACGGAAGGTAACATCAGTGAGGCTAAACGTGGTATCGGGATGAAGCTGTTTGTCCTGCATGGTAGCCATCTTTGTTGATGGGCACGGCGAACCGTGCCCGAATACACTTAGAAGCGGAATGTTGCCGTCGCAACAACCTGACGCTCAGCGCCCCAGAAGCAACCGTAGGTATTGAAGCAGCTTGCAACATACTCACGATCGAACAGGTTGTTCACGTGAACAGCGACGTTGGAACCCGCCATGCCCACACGTGCGAGATCGTATCTGACGAGTGCATCCACAACGGTCGCACTACCAACCTTGAAGGAGTTCGCCGGATCGCCAAAGCTTGAGCCTGTGAAGCGACCACCGGTCCCCAAAGTAAGGCCTGAAAGAGCACCATCAAAGAAGGTGTAATCTCCCCAAACAGACGCCATATGTTTTGGCACCTGCGCTGGAGTATTGCCTTTATAGTTGGTATCCGTGGTGTACTCAGCCTCGGTGTAAGTGTAAGAACCTACTACGTTGACGCTCGCAGACAGTGCCGCTTTCGCTTCAACTTCAACGCCACGTGAACGAATCTCACCACCTTCAACCGAGAAGAATGAACCTGCAGGGTCAGCCATCAGGTTGTTGGTTTTGGTCAATTGGTAGACCGCACCGGTCAATACAATTGGACGATCGCTCGGCACGTATTTCAGGCCCGCTTCGTACTGCTTACCTTTAGAAGGTGAGAATAGTTTACCCTGCGCATCGGTCTGAGAAGCCGGTTCGAAGGATTCGCTGTAGCTGAAGTACGGGGTTACACCATTATCAAACAGGTAGTTAACGCCACCACGCCAGGTGAACTGGGTATCGTCACGTGTGGACGTGGTATTGAGAACACGATTATAGGATTCCTGATCGGCCCAGTCGTATCGACCGCCCAGAGTGACCAGTACTTTATCCCACTGCGCCTGGTCCTGAACATACAGGCCCGTTTGCTTCTGGCGGTTCAGGATCTGATACGGACCGGAGTTAGCCGGATCTTTCGAATTGAAATCAAAATCGGTGTACACCGGATTGTAGAGGTCTAGCAGCGGTACGGAGTCGTCGTAACCAAACCAGGAGTTGATGTCGTTACGCATACGCATAAAATCAACACCCGTCAGCAGAGTGTGGTCCACTTCGCCGGTGGCAAATTTGCTCTGCAATTGGGTATCAACTGTGAAGTTTTGCAGCTTCTCATCATCAACCACGTATTTACGTGCCAGATAATGACCTTTGTCCGCTGGCGCTAACGCCGCACATTGCTTGCTAAAGCCGTTAGCTGGATCGGAACAGACGCCGTAACCGTAGACGCTGTTTTGCGAAGTTTTGTTCTCAGCAAAGCGCAGGTTCTGACGCACGGTAAAGGTATCGTTGAATTCGTGGTCGAAGCTGTAGCCGACCATTTTCTCATTACGAGAATAAGTATTGTTCTTCGCACCTTCATTGAAGTCGGTCGGCAGACGATCGCCATTTGGCAGCGGCTCGACCGTTCCCTCTTTTGGCAACCAGCCGTAGTAACCGGTTTCCGGCTCATTCTGGAAGTAAGAGAGGAAGGTGAAGTTGGTTTTATCATCCGGACGCCAGGAGAAAGATGGCGCGATGGCGTAACGCTGCTCTTCCGCACGCTCCTGCTGCGCATTGTTCGAACGCGCCACACCGGTCAAGCGATAAGAATATACGCCGTCATCATCCAGCGCATCGCTGAAGTCAAAGCCAGTCTGGAACAGGCTGTCGGTGCCAATTTTGAACTGGATCTCTTTCAGCGGTTCCGTGGTCGGACGCTTACTCACCATGTTCAGCAAACCGCCAGGGCTGCTTTTTCCGTACAGCACAGAAACCGGACCACGCATGATTTCAGCGCGCTCAAGCATATAAGGATCAATCACCGCGTCGTTATAGAAGTTGCCCTGCATCTTCATACCGTCGAGGTAGTTATTTTGACTTTGACCATCGGCCGCAAAACCGCGAATTACAAGATAGTCATAAGTGTTTGAAGCACCGCGGGTTCCTACTGCAACGCCTGGGGTATAGCTTAATGCTTCTTTCACCGATCTTGGCTGATGCAACGCCATCTCTTCGGCGGTCACCACAGAAATCGACTGAGGTACCTTTTCAATAGGTGTGTCGGTTTTGGTCCCGGTCGCAGACTGACGCGCCGCGATCGTGGCTGCAGGTCCCCATGCACTTTCTTGCGGAGCTGATGCCGAAACAGTAATGGTATCTTCTTTAGTCGTGGTGCTGTCTGCTGCAAATGCTGATGCACTCACACCGCTCACAGCGGCAGCAACAAAAAATGCAAGTTTACGGACTGAGGTATTGACTGGTTGTCCAGTGGTTGAACGCGCCATTTTGATTTCTCTGATGAAGTGACGAATGATAACGTAAACGATAATTATTATTATGCCCGCAGAATAATAGACGAAACGGAAAGCCCATAGCAAGTGGATCACATCCCTTCAAAGACTGAGGGAATAATAATTAACCAGAGTAAATGCAGGGATTTAACAAAAAAGAAAAGCCCCCGTTACAAACGGAGGCTTTGTCAGAAAACAGCGAGGATTATTTACTGCCGAACATGTCTTTAATCCAACCGGCAACGCCATCACTTTGCTCTGGCTGCTGCTGTTGCGGTTGCTGCTGCTGTTGAGGCTGCTGAGTTTGCGGCTGCTGTGACTGACTAAACGGATTGTTATTCTGCTCGGCCTGCTGGCTTTGCTGGCACAATCCATCTGGATTCGTCGTCCACACCGGCAGCACGCGATCGCCACCGCCGCCACACTGGAAGTAACCCGCGCTATCAACGCCCATATCCACGATATCTTCCGGTGGATTGAGCACCAGTGGAATTGGCGTCTGGTTAGCCAGGTAGCGCTGGTAGAGCGACATCGCCCCGCTCGCACCATACAATTTCGTCGGCTGGTTGTTGTCGCGCCCAACCCAGGTAATGGCAACTTCTTTGCCATCAATCCCGGCAAACCAGGTATCGACATTATCGTTGGTGGTACCCGTTTTACCTGCCAGATGCAGATTCGGGTATTTGCCTCCCAGCGCACGCCCGGTACCGCGAGCGATAACCTGCTGCATGGTAAAGAGCGTCATGTAGGCCGCCTGTGGTGGCACGGCCTGTTCAGCCTGCGGGAAACTTTGATACAGAACGGTACCGTCTTCCGCAATCACCGAACGTAAGGCCGATAGCGTTGCGCGATTACCGCCGCTGGCGATAGTCTGGAACGCCTGCGCGACCTCAATTGGCGTCAGGTTGAGCGCACCCAGTAACATTGCCGGAACCGGATGCAACTGCTCTTTCGGCACGCCAAGTTTAATCCAGGTGTCCGTTACCGCAGGCAAGCCGAGCGCCATACCCAAATTAACGGTTGGCACGTTCATCGAACGGGTCAGCGCATCCACCAACATCACCTGACCGCTATAGCGACGATCATCGTTTTGCGGGGACCAAACCTGACCATTCGGCTGCTTGAGCGCGATTGGCGCATCGGCAATCCAGGTATTCAGGCGATAAGCATCCGGCTGGCTTAATGCCGTCAGATAGGTCGCAGGTTTTGCCAGAGAACCAATAGAACGACGCGCCTGCATCGCACGGTTAAAGCCAGCAAACTGCGTCTCTGCACCGCCAACCATCGCACGAACTTCACCGGTTGAACGGTCAACAATGACCATTGCCGCTTCAAGATCTTTCAGCTTACGCGAGGCGCGCAGAACCGGAACACCTTCGCTCACCGCTTTTTCTGCCGCATCCTGAGAAACGGAATCAAAGGTGGTGAAAATCTTAACGCCGGAGAGGTCTTTAACTTTATCGCCAAGTTTGGTCTGAAGTTCGTTACGCACCATCTGCATAAATGCAGGCTGCGGCGAAATCACCCCACCACGCGGTTGCACGCCTAACGGACGCGCGCTCAGCATGTCGTAAAGCTCCTGGTCGATCACCTTCTGCTCTTGCAGCAGGCGCAACACCAGGTTACGACGCTCCAGCGCCAGCTTCGGATTACGCCACGGGTTGTAGATCGACGCGCCTTTCACCATACCCACCAGCAAGGCTTGCTGGTCGAGGCTCAGCTCTTCCACCGGGCGGCCAAAGTAATAAAGGCTCGCCAGCGGGAAACCGCGAATTTCGTTATCCCCGCTCTGGCCGAGATAGACCTCGTTCAGATACAGCTCAAGGATGCGATCTTTACCGTAACGCGCGTCCATGATCAGCGCCATGTACGCTTCGTTCGCTTTACGCCAGTAGGTACGCTGGCTGGACAAGAACAGGTTTTTCACCAGCTGCTGCGTCAGCGTACTTGCGCCTTGTACGGTGCGACCGGCAGTCAAGTTTGCCAGCACCGCACGGCCAATGGAGAAGAAACTAATCCCATCATGCTCATAGAAATGACGGTCTTCGGTCGCGATTAGCGTATCGACCAGCAGATCCGGGAAACCGGTACGCGGCACAAACAGGCGCTGTTCACCATTTGGCGATGACAACATAGTTATCAGGCGCGGATCCAGACGGAAGAAACCGAAGCTGCGGTTGTTATCCATGTTCTGGATGGATTCCAGATGATCGCCATCAAAAATCAGACGTGCGCGGATCTGCCCTTCTTTACTGTCAGGGAAATCAAACGGACGGCGGATCATTTCGATGCTGTTGCCCTGCACCGTAAACTCACCAGGACGCGTCATCTTCGTGACCTGACGATACTGAGTGGCTTCCAGAAGGTTAACCATCTCTTTTTTGCTGTACGGCATGTCTGGCTCAAGGTTCACCATTCGGCCATACACGGCCGCGGGTAACTGCCAGACTTTGCCATCAATGCGGGTGCGGATTTTCTGGTCCAGATAGACGCCGTAAATCACAAACAGCACCACAAAAATGACAAACAGTTTTACCAGGAACCAGAACCAGCGGCGTTTTTTACGCGGCGGACGGCCGTTACCACTGCCTTTTCCTTTACGTGGCGTACGTGGCGGCATCGGCTCCTCGTCATCATAATCATCATCGTAATCCTCGTCGTACTCCTCATCCCGGACACGACGGCGGCTTACTTTCTCTTTTACAGGACGTGAAGGTTTTCCTTTACGGCCAATTGGTTCGCGGTCATTCCCCGCCATTGCTTTCTCCACCAAAAATAAGGCGCACGGCCTGATTCTCCTTTGTCCTGCTTAGTGAGCAGAACAAGAAATCTCTCAAAGTTATTGGTACTTTTTAGTTCGCCGCGTGGGCAGCGCATCTGCTGGCGAATCCGGCCAGACGTGTTTGGGATAACGTCCTTTCATCTCTTTTTGCACTTCCCGATACGCACCATTCCAGAAAGCGGTTAAATCACGTGTTATCTGTAAAGGGCGATGTGCCGGGGAGAGCAGCTCCAGAACCAATGGCATTCGGCCTTCGGCGATGACGGGCGTTTGTGCCTCACCAAACATTTCCTGCATACGAACAGCAAGAACTGGCGGGTTTTCATCATCATAGCGAATGGCTATCTGGCTCCCGGTCGGCACAGTGTAATGAGTTGGCAGCGCACTATCCAGACGAACACGTGCGTTCCAGTCGAGCAGGTTCTGTAACGCGCGTGTGACATCTATGTTTTTAAGGGCGCGCAGGGAGTGTACACCATGCAGCTCGGGTAATAACCAGTTGTCTAAGTCGCGCAACAAAGCGTCGTCTGAAACATCAGGCCAGGCAAGCTCCGGCAGCCATTTTGCCGCGCAGGCCAGGCGAAGACGCAACTGCTGCGCCTGCGCAGACCAGTTCAACACAGTCAGACCTTTCTCGCGAATGCCGTTGAGCATCGCCTGATGCAGCTCGTCTTCTGAAGGTTTTGCCAGCGGCTGGACTTTTAACACCAGTTTGCCAATCTGCACGCGGCGAAATGCTTTTAGCGTGCCCTGGGTTTCATCCCATTCCACGGAATCGCTCTGGGTCAACAATGCAGGGCACTGCGCCGTCAGGACGTCAATTTCCAGAGGAATCGCCTGCAAAATACGCGCATCCGGCGTGTTACTGCCCTGCAATAATAAAGGCGCTAATAACCATTCGTAACGGGTTAGCGGGTCGTCCTGGTTGAGCATCGCCCCCATCCCGTTGGCGAGTTGATACCGGCCATCCTGCCCTCTGCGCCGGGCAATACGATCGGGGAAAGCATGCGCCAGCAGCGGTGCGACAAGCGAAAAATCCACTTCGCCACCGCGGCTATTGAGCCGTTTCAACAATTGGGCACTACGCTGCTGCCAGTTATCCTGACGACGGCTAAACGCGTTTCGTAAATCGCTATCCTGGCCGCGCGGCGGCTCTTCAAGAATGGCGACAAGCCGCGCCGCCGTTGCCTGTTCGTCAGCAGTTTTAGCATTCACTAACAGCGCGGCAAAACGCGGTTCGTTCCCCAGATTCGCCATTTTCTGACCAACAGCCGTTAGCCGGTTTTGCTCATCTAACGCATTGAGCTGGCGTAACAAAGCGCTTGCAGCGGCGAGATTTACGGCGGGCGGCGCATCAAGCCAGGTAAGCTGATGCGGATCCTGGCAGCCCCATTGCCGTAAATCGAGCAGCAAACCCGCGAGATCGCTTTGCAATATTTCTGGCTCGCTTTGCGCACTCGCGCGTTCTGCCTGTTCGGCGCTGGTTAAATGCAAACAGATACCGGGCTCCAGACGCCCGGCACGCCCCGCCCGTTGAATCATCGACGCCTGGCTAATTCTTTGCGTAATAAGCCGCGTTAATCCGGTACGAACATCAAAGCGGGCGACACGTTCCTGAGCACAATCAACGACCAGGCGGATGCCCTCGATAGTCAAACTGGTTTCGGCGATATTGGTCGCCAGCACGACTTTGCGCATCCCCTTCTCCGCCGGAAGAATCGCCTTACGCTGTTCGCTTAAAGGCAGCGCACCGTATAGCGGGCAAAGCTGCACATCGTTGGCAACACGTTCTTGCAGTTGCTGCTGAACGCGCTGAATTTCCCCTACGCCTGGCAAAAACAGCAGCAGCGAGCCGGACTCTTCGCGCAGCAAGTTCGCCACCGCAATCGCCACGGCTTCATCAAAACGTTGATGGGTGGAAAGCGGACTGTAACGGCGCTCGACGGGGAACGCTCGCCCTTGCGAGCTGATCACCGGTGCGTCAGGCAAACACTGCTGAAGCCGTGAATTATCAAGGGTTGCCGACATAATCAGTAATTTCAGATCTTCCCGTAGACCCTGCTGCACATCGAGCAGCAAAGCCAGCGCCAAATCGGCCTGCAGGCTACGTTCATGGAATTCATCAAGGATCACCAGCGCCACGCCTGAAAGCTCAGGGTCGTGCTGAATCATGCGCGTCAGAATCCCTTCGGTCACCACTTCCAACTGCGTTTTTGGCCCGACACAGGTTTCCGCCCGCATCCGGTAACCGACCGTTTCACCCGGCTTTTCACCGAGTAATTCTGCGAGGCGCTGCGCAACGTTGCGTGCCGCCAGGCGACGCGGCTCCAGCAGCAGAATACGGCCGCCTAAGTTTGCCTGCTGTAAAATCTGTAGCGGCAGCCAGGTCGATTTACCCGCACCGGTTGGCGCGCTCAGTAAAACCTGCGGGGCATTTTGCAAGGCGTTGAGAATATCGGGTAGCACTGCGGCGACCGGTAATGACGGCACGAACGGCTCCAAAAAGGTATTATGCAAAGTTCGCTAGTGTAGCATCACGTGAATCTATAACCGAGAGACCCGACCATGGCTGAAACTCGCCGCCTGTTTTTTGCCCTCGAATTGCCCGCGCAGGTACAAAAACAGATTATTCAGTGGCGCGCCACACAGTTTCCGGAGGACACCGGGCGCCCGGTTGCGGCCGCGAACCTGCATCTGACGCTGGCCTTTTTGGGCGACATCAGCGCGGAAAAACAAAAAGCCCTCAGCCAGTTAGCCGGAAGGATCCGCCAGAACGGTTTTACGCTGACGATTGATGATGCCGGGCAGTGGTTGCGCTCAAACGTCGTGTGGATTGGCCCACGCCATGCGCCCCTGGGCCTGATTCAGCTAGCGAATATGCTACGCGCCCAGGCGGCCCGCAGCGGTTGTTACCAGAGTCCGCAGCCGTTTCATCCACATATCACGCTGTACCGCAACACTTCGCGCGCGGTTGCCATTCCGCCGCCCAATTTTCGCTGGCAATTCAAAGTTGAAGAGTTTGCTTTGTATGAATCCGTATATAAACAAGGGCGCACGCGTTACCTGGAACTGCAACGCTGGTCATTAAGTAATAAGGAAGAGTAAATGGAATTTCACCCGCAGCTACAGCAGGCCACGCTTATCAAACGCTACAAACGCTTTCTGGCCGATGTGGTTACGCCTTCCGGAGAGGAGTTGACGCTCCACTGCCCTAACACCGGCGCGATGACCGGCTGTGCCACGCCGGGCGATACCGTCTGGTATTCCACATCAGCAAATCAAAAGCGCAAATATGCTCATACCTGGGAATTAACTGAAACACAAAATGGCGATTTTATTTGTGTGAATACTCTTCAGGCAAATAACGTGGTTAAGGAAGGTCTTAGGGAAAATCTCTTTCCAGAATTAAGCGGCTATAACACTATTTTAAGCGAAGTAAAATACGGCGCAGAACGCAGCCGCATCGACTTTATGTTACAGGCAGATTGCAAGGTTAACTGCTATATTGAAGTGAAATCAGTCACGTTATCACAACAAGGATGTGGGTATTTCCCGGATGCCGTAAGCCTTCGAGGGCAGAAGCATCTGAGGGAGTTGATGAACGTGGTTTTGCAGGGCGAACGTGCTGTGCTGCTGTTTGCAGTCTTGCATTCTGCAATCACTCAGGTTTCCCCCGCACGCCACATCGACGCGAAGTACGCGCAATTGCTATGTGAGGCGCAACAGTGCGGAGTAGAAATTATTGCTTATAAGGCCGAACTTTCTGCCGCAGGGCTCACTCTAACTTCGCCGTTGCCTGTCTGTTTATAATTTCTTAATAAAGAGCAGTTAACGTTTGAGTGTTTTGTGTGCTGGCGGCTCGCGTAAATACGCTTTTCTTCACAGGCTTGTCAAGAGAGGAATTTATATAATTGCCATCCTGAAAAGCATCTGCTATTTATAGCGGCCTGATTTTCCCCCGACCAGGGGACCGATAGTGCGTGTTAAGGAGAAACAACATGCAAGAAGGGCAAAAGCGTAAAACATCGTCCCTGAGTATCCTCGCCATCGCTGGGGTGGAGCCATATCAGGAGAAAACGGGCGAAGAGTATATGAACGAAGCCCAGCTGTCGCACTTCAAGCGTATTCTTGAAGCCTGGCGTAGCCAACTTATGGATGAAGTTGATCGCACGGTAACGCATATGCAGGATGAAGCAGCAAACTTCCCGGACCCGGTAGACCGTGCAGCCCAGGAAGAAGAGTTCAGCCTCGAACTGCGTAACCGTGACAGGGAACGTAAACTGATCAAGAAGATCGAGAAAACCCTCAAGAAGGTAGAAGACGAAGATTTCGGTTTCTGCGAATCTTGTGGCGTTGAAATCGGCATTCGCCGTCTCGAAGCTCGCCCGACAGCTGATTTGTGCATTGACTGTAAAACGTTGGCAGAAATTCGCGAAAAACAGATGGCCGGCTAACGGCTCGCGATGTCATCACTTTTAAAGGCGGGAGTCTCTCCCGCCTTATTCATTTCTGACTTCCAGAAACTCCCGGAACAATGACTGCTCCTCACTACATTGGGCGCTTTGCCCCCTCGCCTTCGGGTGAACTCCATTTTGGTTCGCTTATTGCCGCCCTCGGCAGCTACCTGCAGGCTCGCTCGCAACAAGGGCGCTGGCTGGTTCGTATTGAAGATATCGACCCCCCACGTGAAGTGCCGGGCGCGGCGACCACGATATTGCAGCAGTTAGATCATTATGGATTACATTGGGATGGCGATGTTTTATGGCAGTCCCAGCGGCATGAAGCCTACCGTGAAGCCCTCGCATTTTTGCAGCAGCAAGGCCTGAGTTATTACTGCACCTGTACCCGCAGCCGCATCCAACAAATTGGCGGTTTCTATGATGGGCATTGCCGCACCTTAAACCACGGCCCTGAAAATGCCGCATTGCGGTTTGTGCAACACCATCCGGTATTACGTTTTGAAGATAAGCTGCACGGAACCTTAATCGCCGACGAACAACTGGCCCGTGAAGATTTTATCATTCACCGCCGTGATGGGTTATTTGCCTATAATCTTGCTGTAGTCGTGGACGATAACTTCCAGGGCGTGAGCGAAATTGTGCGTGGGGCAGATTTAATTGAGCCAACCGTTCGGCAAATTTCGTTGTATCAACAGTTTGGCTGGACGGTGCCGGATTATGTGCATTTGCCGTTGGTGCTAAATGAAAAGGGTGCCAAGTTATCTAAGCAGAATCATGCGCCAGCCCTACCGCAAGGCGATCCACGCCCAGTGATTCATGCCGCGCTGGCATTTTTGAATCAGCCAGAAATAGCCCACTGGCAAGATTTGACGCTCAGTGAGCTACTCAGCCAGGCGGTGCAAACCTGGTCATTGGAGGCTGTTGTTCCAGAGTCGTCGTGAATACGAGATTCTCAAATGCCACACACTGAGCTATGATTAGCCGCTGTTTTTTTTGTCCCTATGATTGACACTGCCGAGGTGTACTATTTTTACCCGAGTCGCTAATTTTTGCCGCAAGGTGCTTAACCGCGATGACGTCGTGGCCGAGGAGAATGAAGATCTCCCGCAAATCACGGTAATTCCGCGTGATCAGCACGCTCTGTCCCGCAAAGATATCAGTGAAAATGCCCTCAAGGTGCTCTATCGTCTGAATAAAGCAGGCTACGAGGCTTACCTCGTGGGTGGCGGTGTCCGTGACCTGTTGCTTGGCAAACAGCCGAAAGACTTTGATGTCACCACCAGCGCCACGCCGGATCAGGTGCGTAAACTGTTCCGCAACTGCCGCCTGGTAGGCCGCCGCTTCCGTCTGGCTCACGTCATGTTTGGGCCGGAAATCATTGAAGTCGCCACTTTCCGTGGTCACCACGAAGAGCAGAAGTCTGATAAACAGACCTCTCAAACAGGCCAGAACGGCATGCTGCTGCGCGACAACATCTTTGGTTCCATCGAAGAAGATGCTCAGCGCCGCGACTTCACCATCAATAGCCTCTATTACAGCGTGGCTGATTTCTCGGTTCGCGATTATGTCGGCGGCCTGCGTGACTTACGCAATGGCGTTATCCGCTTAATTGGCGATCCTGAAACGCGCTACCGTGAAGACCCGGTGCGCATGCTGCGCGCGGTGCGCTTCGCCGCCAAGCTGGATATGACGATTAGCCCGGAAACCGGCGAACCGATTCCGCGTTTAGCCACCTTGATTAACGACGTGCCCCCTGCACGTTTGTTTGAAGAGTCCCTGAAGCTTCTGCAAGCGGGCAACGGTTACACCACGTATGAATTACTGCGTGAATACCAGCTGTTCCAGCCGTTATTCCCGACCATCACCCGCTACTTTACCGAGCAGGGTGACAGCCCAATGGAGCGCATCATCGCTCAGGTGCTGAAGAATACCGATAACCGCATTCAAAACGATATGCGAGTTAATCCCGCCTTCTTGTTCTCCGCCATGTTCTGGTACCCGCAACTGGAGATGGCACAGAAACTGACCCAGGAAAGCGGCCTTGCCTACATGGACGCCTTCGCGCTGGCGATGAACGAAGTGCTGGATGAAGCCTGCCGTGCGCTGGCGATTCCAAAACGTATTACGACGCTGGTTCGTGACATCTGGGGCTTACAGCTTCGTCTGTCTCGCCGCCAGGGCAAACGCGCGTGGAAGCTGATGGAGCATCCTAAATTCCGTGCGGCTTACGATCTGCTGGCCCTGCGTGCTGAAGTGGAAAACAACCAGGAATTGCTGCGTCTGACCAAATGGTGGGGCGAGTTCCAGGTGGCCGCGCCACCGGCACAGAAAGGGATGCTGGATGATTTAGGTGATGAGCCTGCGGTACGCCGTCGTCATCGCCGCCCACGTAAACGTGCACCGCGTAGCGGGGGAAGTGCATGACACTGGCGTACATCGCCCTTGGCAGCAACCAGGCGTCGCCGCTTGAGCAAGTGACTCATGCGCTCGACGCCATTGCAACCATTCCGCACAGCCGGGTGGTTGCCACTTCTTCGTATTACCGCACGCCACCGCTCGGCCCGCAAGACCAACCCGATTACCTGAATGCCGCTGTCGCGCTGGAAACTGAATTGTCTCCAGAAGCATTGTTGGCCCATACTCAACGTATTGAACTTGAGCACGGGCGAGTGCGTAAAGCAGAACGTTGGGGGCCGCGCACGCTGGATCTCGATATTATGCTTTTCGGGAATCAGACGCTCGCTACTCCCACGCTTACCGTGCCGCATTACGATATGAAAAATCGTGCATTTATGCTGGTTCCTCTTGTGGAAATTGCCCCGAACTGTGCGTTTCCTGATGGCCTGCTGGTGGCTGACGTTTTAAAGAATCTCTCCCAGGAAGGGATTACGTTTTGGTAACGACCAATCCATTCCTTTGTTAAAGTAGCAATCGTTTTCTTACCCTTTAAATCCAGGGCTTACCATGAAACCAATCACCATGTCTCAGTTGCGCCAATGGAAACAGGCTCAACGCAAATTCGCAACCATCACTGCTTATGATTTCAGCTTTGCAAAACTGTTTGCCGATGAAGGCATTGGTGTGATGCTGGTTGGCGATTCATTAGGGATGACCGTTCAGGGGCACGACTCAACTCTGCCCGTCACCGTAGAAGATATCGCTTACCACACGCGTGCGGTACGTCGTGGTGCGCCAAACTGCCTGTTGCTGGCCGACCTGCCGTTTATGGCGTACGCCACACCCGAGCAGGCGTTTGCCAACGCCGCCGAGGTTATGCGTGCCGGTGCGAACATGGTCAAAATCGAAGGTGGCCGCTGGCTGGTCGATACCGTCAAAATGCTGACTGAACGCGCGGTGCCGGTCTGCGGGCATCTGGGCCTGACGCCGCAGTCGGTAAATATTTTCGGTGGCTATAAAGTCCAGGGCCGTGACGAACTTGCTGCCCAAACGCTGTTTGACGATGCCTTAGCACTCGAAGCAGCAGGCGCCCAGCTATTAGTGCTGGAATGCGTTCCCGTTGCGCTGGCAAAACGTATTACCGAGGCGCTGACGATTCCGGTTATCGGTATCGGCGCGGGCAACGTGACGGACGGGCAGATTCTGGTGATGCACGATGCTTTCGGCATTACCGGCGGCCATATTCCAAAATTTGCCAAGAACTTCCTCACCGGCACCGGTGATATGCGTGCTGCGGTTCGCCAATATGTTGCCGAAGTTGAATCCAGCACCTATCCAGGTGAAGAACACAGTTTCCACTGACAGGAGAAGGGTTGTGTTGATTATCGAAACGATACCGCTGTTACGTCAGCAGATCCGCCGTTGGCGCCAGGAAGGTAAACGCATCGCGCTGGTGCCTACCATGGGGAATTTGCACGACGGGCATATGAAGCTGGTCGATGATGCAAAAAGCCTCGCGGATGTAGTGGTCACCACTATTTTTGTTAACCCGATGCAGTTTGACCGCCCGGATGATTTAACCCGTTATCCGCGCACCTTGCAGGAAGATTGCGAAAAACTCAATCGCCGCAAAGTGGATTTGGTTTTTGCCCCTGCCCCAGCAGACATTTATCCGAAAGGCCTGGATTCACAGACGTTTGTGGAAGTTCCGGGGCTTTCTACCATGCTTGAAGGTGCCAGCCGTCCCGGGCATTTCCGTGGCGTTTCCACCATTGTCAGCAAATTGTTCAACCTGGTGCAGCCTGACATCGCCTGTTTCGGTGAAAAAGATTTCCAGCAAGTCGCCGTGATTCGCAAGATGGTGGCAGATATGGGCTACGACATTGAAATCATTGGCGTACCAACCGTGCGTGCCAAAGACGGTTTAGCGCTAAGTTCACGCAATGGTTATCTGACGGCAGATCAGCGCAAAATCGCGCCGGGCTTGCACAAAGTCATGCAAACTCTGGCGGATAAACTGCGAGCCGGTGAACGAGACACGGAAGAGATGCTGGCGATTGCCGCAACCGAGCTGAATGAAAAAGGCTTCCGCTCAGACGACCTGCAAATCCGTGATGCGGATACCCTGCTGGAGCTGAATGTCGAGAGCAAACGCGCCGTGGTATTGATGGCCGCCTGGCTTGGGCAGGCGCGCTTAATTGATAATATTCAGGTTGAGCTGGCGCAGTAGACAGCGCTGAGAAATCGGGCAATACTGCCTGTCCACAATTATTCATAGAATTGATGAAATCGATTCTATTTGGACCCCGTAAGAAAGGTTTAATTTTATGATACGCACCATGCTGCAAGGCAAACTTCACCGTGTCAAAGTGACCCAGGCGGATTTGCATTATGAAGGCTCCTGCGCCATCGATCAGGACTTCCTTGAGGCGGCAGGCATTCTGGAATATGAAGCCATTGATATTTACAACGTCACCAACGGTAAGCGTTTTTCAACCTACGCTATCGCTGGCGAGCGCAGTTCTAAAATCATTTCGGTTAACGGTGCCGCAGCGCATTGTGCCGACGTCGGCGACATCCTGATTATCGCAACTTACGTTACGATGCCCGATGAGCAAGCACGTAGCTGGCAGCCTAAAGTCGCTTATTTCGATGGTGACAACGAAATGAAGCGCCTGGCAAAAGCCGTACCGGTTCAGGTGGCTTAAAGCCCGCCTTTTGGCGGAATAAAAAGCACCGAGAGATAAAATCTTCGGTGCTTTTTTTTGGAAAGGTTATAACCAAAAGCGTCACCCAAGCGAACATAGCTCTATTCAATCAGGGAACGTCAATAGACTTCTGAGCCTTATACTTTTTCAGGCATCGCCGAAGAGTGGTGGCTGGAAATCAGCCACTCATTTCCATCCCAGCGATAGGTAAAGGAGTAGCGCGCAGAAACTTGTGTTTTGTCTGCGAAGGTAAATGTATAGGTACCGTTATCCATAGCAGTATTGCAATCAATATGGATAGTACGGCTATCAATTTTACCCTGTGGTTTTTTCTCCAGGAAGTGCTCAAAATAATCAACGCGCTCTGCTTCTGTTAATCTTACCTTGTTGGAAACGGTAGGTAACAAGACACTATCGGAAAGATAATTAGCGGCAACTTTATGAGCATCTCCGGTCTGCAATGATTTATTCCAGCGCTCAAAAAGATTTTCAATGTCTTGCTTTTCCGCTTTGTGACAGATCGCTGGCGAAGCTATTGCAGCACTGCTTAAACAAAATAAAGTAACAGCCATGGCCTTATGGGCTAAACGCATTTTAATATTCCTTTAATTATGTTTTGTTTACTAAGTGAATTAAATACCGTGAAATAATTCCAACGCAATTTTATTTACTACAAATTACACAGGGTATTAATCTATTGTATTTTCCGATGTATCACCTTTGATTTACCTGATAGTTCCCCTGGTGATTACCTTACGTAACGCTAAAAAAACCACTGCGGCACACAGCAGTGGTCAAAAGTTAAATGGCGCTTATTTATAATAAGATGGAGCCCATTGCGATATGACTGCGCTCACGGCAATAAGTGTATATCCACGAACAAGCAAAACAAGTGATTTAACTCACATCAACTCATTAGTCGGAATTCTCCCTGCCATTATTAACCATTATTCCATATTTTTTAATTTTTCATAGCATTAGGATTTATCCCGACCAAAATAAGTGAATCATCTTTTATTTAAAAAAACAAATCCATTACTAATATATCTAATTAGCCATTCTGAAATATGTCCTCCGCATTCAATAAATAAGATCTTTCCTTAATTTTTAAATTAAACTTCCGCCAGTGTTTTACCGCATTACCACTCAGGGAAGGAATATAAATGTCCTCATTAAGAAAAATAGAGAGAACACATTTGTTCACGGATAGCCGTTATATACGCCCGGTGGCCTGGATCCTTGCAGGATTGCAGGCATTCACTCCGGTTGCATTATCCGCAGCCTCGGTGGCCCGGGTTAACACCGCGCCGGAGTCCCTGCTAAGGGAAAGCGCTACTAGTTATGTTCTTAAACAAGGTGAAACTGTCTGGGATGTCGCGGCCCGCTACGGGCTGACGCCGGACGGTTTACGTCATCTCAATACAGGACGGACGCTGGATAAGCTGGGTGCAGGGGATACCGTTTTTGTTCCGGCAAGTGCGTCGACACGCGCACAGCCTGCACCCCGTGCGCAAGCCGCCGATCCGCGCGACAACCAGCTCGCCTCACACCTGGCCATAGCCGCCGGGTTAGCAAAAGCAGATAACAGCCAGGCCGCAAAATCCCTTGCCACAGGGCTCGCCACAGGAGCGATTTCCGGTGCCGCCGGTGAATGGCTCAGCCAGTTCGGCACGGCACGCGTCGGGCTCGCCGTTGACCAGGACATGAAGCTCAGCGGCTCCTCATTCGATATGCTGCTCCCGCTGTATGACAATAAGCAGGCGATGCTGTTTACCCAGTTTGGTATACGTAACAAGGACGAGCGTAACACTGTCAACCTCGGTGCCGGCGTACGTACCTTCCACACCAACTGGATGTTCGGGGGCAACGTCTTCCTCGATAACGACCTGACCGGTAATAACCGCCGTCTCGGGCTGGGTGCCGAAGCCTGGGGCGATTACCTGAAACTTTCCGGTAACTATTACCTGGGTCTAACCGACTGGCATCAGTCCCGCGACTTTGCAGACTACGATGAACGCCCGGCAAATGGCTATGACCTGCGGGCCGAAGCCTATCTGCCACAATACCCTCAACTGGGCGGGAAGCTGATGTACGAGCAGTACTTTGGCAACGAAGTGGCGCTCACCGGTAAAAACGATCGCCAGAAGAACCCGAAAGCGCTGACAACAGGGCTTAACTACACCCCCTTCCCGCTGCTGACAGTAGGTGCAGAGCACCGAATGGTGAGTGGCGGCAAAAGCGACAGTCAGGTGAACATGGCCCTGACGGTTCGTCCGTCAGACTCGCTGGCAAAACATTTCGACCCGGATGCGGTGGGTCTGTCCCGCACACTGGTAGGCTCCCGTACCGATCTGGTGGAGCGTAACAACCATATTGTTCTGGATTACCGCAAGCAGGAATCACTCAAGTTGGCCCTGCCTGCCCAGCTCTCAGGCCCGGCCACCTCTGTGCTGACGGTGCAGGCCAGCGTGCAATCAAGACACGGTCTGCAAAATATCGACTGGCAGGCACCCCAACTGGTCGCAGATGGCGGAACGCTGAAGGTGACTGGCGCGGATACGCTCGCCATTACGCTGCCCTCCAAAGCCGCCGCGCTGCCATATGTGCTCAGTGGCGTGGCCCGCGACAGCCGCGGCCATGTCTCTAACCGGGCCGTCACGCATATTACGGTGACAGAAGCGCCTGTAAGTACAACACTCAGTGAAAAAACTGTTACGCCAGCGGTGCTGCCCGCAGATGGTCGCTCCACTGCGGTTGTGAGGCTCGCATTGCGCAATGCGGCCAGTGAGCCAGTCACCGGACAGTCAGAACAGCTCCGCGTAGCGGTCGAGCAAAATAATCTTGCGATGAAATCTTACCGGGCAATGGCTGCAAAACTAAAAGATGCCCCACAGGCTTCTCCTTCCATTTCCGCTTATAAGGAAATCTCCCCGGGTGTCTATGAAGCGTTGCTGACCGCGGGTACACAGCCCGTTGAGCTGAGTGTCATTACTCACTTTAATGACACCATGTTGAAAACCGCGCTCGTGAGCCTGGTGACCCCTGACAGCGTCAGTCAAGGTACACCAGGAGCGGGTACCGTGACCGGTAACGGCGCGGTGGCGAACGGAACCGACACCATCACCGTGGTCTTCCCGGTGCAGGATGCGAACGGTAACCCGGTGCCGGGTCAGACGGTGGACATCACCATTACCTTCCCGGACGGTAGCACAGAAACCCAGACGGTGGTGACGGACAGCAACGGCAATGCAACCGTGGATGTTGACAGCACCCAGGCAGGCGGTGTGACAGTGGGCGCTTCCACTGGTGGCGCCAGCCAGACCGTGACGGTTGACTTCACGGCAGATGCGTCGACGGCCACCATTGCGGCAGGAAATCTGACGATAGTGACTGATAATGCGCTGGCAGACGGCACAGCCACCAACAGCGTGAAGGTGAAAGTCACGGATGCGCACGGCAACCCGCTGCAAAATCAGCAGGTGGCAGTATCGGCAGATAACGGTGCCGTGGTGGGTAACGTTTCGCTGACCGATGTGAACGGTGAAGTAACGGTGACGCTGACCAGTAAAACAGCAGGCAGCAGCACGGTCACCGCGGGCATCAATGGTGCCAGCCAGACGGTGGATGTTAACTTCAGGAAGGGAACTGGTACTCCAGGAGCGGGCACCGTGACAGGTGACGGCGCGGTGGCGAACGGAACCGACATCATCAACGTGGTCTTCCCGGTGCAGGATGCGAACGGTAACCCGGTACCGGGTCAGACGGTGGACATCACCATTACCTTCCCGGACGGCAGCACAGAAACCCAGACGGTGGTGACGGACGACGACGGCAATGCAACCATAGATGTTGACAGCACCCAGGCAGGCGGTGTGACAGTGGGCGCTTCCACTGGTGGTGGCAGCCAGACCGTGGATGTTAACTTCACGGCAGATGCGTCGACGGCCACCATTGCGGCAGGAAATCTGACGATAGTGACTGATAATGCGCTGGCAGACGGCACAGCCACCAACAGCGTGAAGGTGAAAGTCACGGATGCGCACGGCAACCCGCTGCAAAATCAGCAGGTGGCAGTATCGGCAGATAACGGTGCCGTGGTGGGTAACATTTCGCTGACTGATGCAAACGGTGAAGTAACCGTAACGCTGACCAGTAAAACAGCAGGCAGCAGCACGGTCAGCGCGGGCATCAATGGTGCCAGCCAGACGGTGGATGTTAACTTTACGGCAGATGCATCGACGGCCACCATTGCGGCAGGAAATCTGACGGTGGTGACTGACGGAGCCCTGGCAAACGGTGTGGCAACCAACAGCGTACGTGCCATTGTGACCGATTCTAGCGGTAACCGACTAACCAATGTAAGGGTAAACTTTACTGCGAATAACAGTGCAAATATTGCTGATTCCGGGCACACCGACATTAACGGTGAAGTGGTCGTGACGCTGAGCAGCACCAAAGCAGGAATCAGCACGGTCACTGCGAGCATCAACGGTGCCAGCCAGACGGTGGATGTTAACTTCACGGCAGGAACTGGTACACCAGGAGCGGGCACCGTGACCGGTGACGGTGCGGTGGCGAACGGAACCGACATCATCAACGTGGTCTTCCCGGTGCAGGATGCTAACGGTAACCCGGTACCGGGTCAGACGGTGGACATCACCATTACCTTCCCGGACGGCAGCACAGAAACCCAGACGGTGGTGACGGACGACGACGGCAATGCAACCATAGATGTTGACAGCACCCAGGCAGGCGGTGTGACAGTGGGCGCTTCCACTGGTGGTGCCAGCCAGACCGTGGATGTTAACTTCACGGCAGGAACTGGTACACCAGGAGCGGGCACCGTGACCGGTGACGGTGCGGTGGCGAACGGAACCGACACCATCAACGTGGTCTTCCCGGTGCAGGATGCGAACGGTAACCCGGTACCGGGTCAGACGGTGGACATCACCATTACCTTCCCGGACGGCAGCACAGAAACCCAGACGGTGGTGACGGACAGCAACGGCAATGCAACCGTGGATGTTGACAGCACCCAGGCAGGCGGTGTGACAGTGGGCGCTTCCACTGGTGGTGGCAGCCAGACGGTGGATATTAACTTCACTGCAGATGCGTCGACGGCCACGATTGCGGCAGGCAACCTGACAGTGGTGGATAATGGTGCTTATCCGAACGGCACGGCCACCAACAGCGTGAAGGTGAAAGTCACGGATGCGAACGGGAATGCACTGGAAAACGGGCAGATTACGCTGACAGCGGACAACGGCGCGACTGTAGGAACAGTGGGGCTAACGGATGCGAGTGGCGAAGTGACGGTATTGCTGACCAGTACAACAGAGGGAATAAGTACCGTAACGGCCGAAATTAACGGAACCAGCCGTACCCTTAATATTGAATTCGGGGGGGCGATTATTCTTGACGTCACCACGAATGAACGCCTGGCAAATGACTTTGGCAGAAATGAGATCAGAGCAACAGTTACTGACCTGAACGATGAACCCGTACAGGGTGTTTCGGTCACCTTTAACCTGCCGGCAGGGTTAAACGAAGTGGTGACGGGTGCAAAAACAACCGGTGCAGACGGAACGGTCAGTACGCAAATCCGCTCCACGGTGCCGGGAGTATCAGAAGTCGAAGCAGACTCAGGCCTTGCAATTCTCGCAACAACGGATACAGAATTTGACGTACCGATGCCAACACATTACTTGCCGGGTGAGACAGGAGGTTCATTACTTCCTGTATCAAGTGTGCCACCTATCCACACAATGGGCGCAACAATTCGATTTGTGGATTCCGATGGACAGACACTGCTGGCCAGCCAGTGGAACAATTGGGTGATGACCTCAGCAAATTCAACAGGATGGACAAGTACTACCGCTGGTGTATACCAACTTGTTTCTAGCAGAGGGCGCGGCAACTTTACTGTCTCCGTAACGCCATCGGCACAATTGCAGGCGTTGGGGGTAGCCCAAAAAAATATTAGCCATTATGTTGCGCGATTTGTTGGGACGGCGCCCGCTGCAGTAGGAGCTACGTTGTTAGAAACATGTGTGAACAACGGGTGGGATGGGCTATTAGCCCCGATTGCTACTGGATTTGATTCAGCACATGGGCCCTTACACAACTACTCAAATACGACTGGTTTTACAGTATTGCTGAGAAATATATATACAACATCAAAATATGTAAGGATGGTTAAGAGCGATGGTACAAGCAATGATTTTTTCTTTTTGAATGTTAACTCCCCCAACAGCAATACAGTTTTAAGTAACGACCAGTTTGAGAGACAAATGCTTACTTCAGAAGGGGTACGCCCTGATGCAATTTGTGTACTCAATGGCTAATTTTAAAAATAGCCATATAGATTTGCATTAGTTTTAAAAATCAGTGTTCGAAATACGCATTATTTAAAGGGGCGATCTCTGAACCAGGTCGTCCCTTTTATTTAAACCAGAAGTCTAAATAATGTTTTATCAATTATATGACATAGTTAAAATGTAAACGCGGCGGAAAACACATCAAGCACAATACTGAATTTAAATAAGATTTTTCCCGGCAATTATAAATAAAAAATCAGTGTCTAGAGAGAGCGGAGGTTTAGTTAATACAGATTGTGCCTTGTCCGTAAAATAAATGTAATCCAATGCAATTGGTTGTTAATTTAGGTTACCAAAGAGATAATGGATATATTCATTTAGTCAGGTGCTTTATGTGTGATATCCGTATTATCAGCGATAACGAATTATTTATACTGGCGATTAAAAGCTTATTGAAAGAGTGCGTTTATTTTCAGGCGAAAAAATGTGCGGCAACATTGATCATTAGTGATGGAACGACTTTATTATCCTCAGGCTATCAGTATAACCACCCAATATGTGGAATGATTGTATTTATAGACAGTCCGGGGCATGAAAATCTAATAAGGTATGTGAATTCGCCATTTAAAGTATACTGTATCAATAACAAATCAAGTATGGACTATGTCAAAGCCGTCCTGGTCGATGCCTGTTTTTCCATCTCGAAGATGAGGCATTGCCTCGCACATATAAACTCACCTCCGGATGAATGGCTTACACCTAAAGAGTTCTCAATTATATCCGACGTATTTAGAGGAATGTGCGATCAATATGTATCTGTTAAATATAATGTCACTTATAAAACAGCGCAAAATTACCGTAAGGGTGCACTTAACAAGTTAAGATTAAAATCAAATTATAATATTGACAATAAAATACATTTTTTCTTCGATTTTATTGAGGTGGTAACCACCTATCAACATTACCTTGAAAAAAAGGTTATTAAAGCAGAATGCCCTGCATCATTGAATTATCGACAGCAACCGGTCATCTTCTATAGTTGATTGTTCAGGCAGGCGGTAACAGAGGTTTTGTGCCATTTATTAATAGATCGTATAAAGCTCACTAGTGAGACACTAAAATTCACACCCATTTTTTTAAGCGCCGCAGCTCTATAATTTAGTACGGATTTAGGAGACACATTGATTATATTGGCAATGTTATCAACTCCGCCCGCAGTACAACTCAGCATTAATACATCCAGCTCTCTTTCAGTCAGCCAAACTTGATTAGCTGTAAATGATGAAATAAAGGTTGCATGGCCCCTTCTCTGGATTGTACAGAAGATATTTTTAAGCGCAGCTTCAGTGGCTTCTACAGAATCTTCCAAAGTAAGCATGGCAAAGCGCTGTTGAAAACTAAAATGATTTATAATTGATAAATGCTGAAGATTTTTCACAAATAACACAATAGTCGTTGACTTGAGAACTTCACTATTAAGTTGATTCAAATATTCCATTGAGTCAGTAATAATCACATTATCTGAAAAATATGAAGGGAAATTTACAGATAGCTTATGTAATATATTTTTGATTCCAGAAAGAAAAAACACATTATCAGAGTAAATAGTAACCTTGTCCATGTTTATAGCCATCCTTGATAAACAACAATGAATTTAAAATATTCAGAATTGATTGAGCTGTTCATACATTTCCGTATGTCACTCACTCTCTGGAGGCATAAACTAGCGGGGAGATTCTCCCTTTAAAACAATTTTGCTCTTAGTTAATACTTGAACCTGGCAAATGTTAAACATCAAGGCCACATAAGAAGAAGATTAACTTTAACCATTTGTTTTATATGAACTTATCTCAGGGCGCATTGTGAACCAATACTCCATAATATTAACACTTGCGAAACAATGACTTATTAAAAACCGGAGCAATAAAGGTAAGGGATATGTGACTTAGTAATGAGTAGCGTACCGTCATTAAGTGTTTCAAGGTCAATATTAGTCACTGTTGCAGGCTCTATATAGAATGTTGGTAGCAAATGGAATGTGATCTCATCGGGTATATTATCAAGATGCGTGGTGATCACTTCTTTACTTTTCCATGTAGGGTTGCTGTTTTCCTTACCTGCATAGAATAATACTGTACGTTGTATAGTATAATGTTGCCCATCACTGCTATCAGAAACACCATCAATTCTGAGACTTCCCTTCCCACGCACTACATTGATATCAATAATCCCTGTAAATTTCAGCGCATCTCGTTCAATTTTTAGTTTCGATTTACAGGTGAAGTTATCCATAAAATTCACCTCTCGCTCTTTAACATTATATTTGTAAACACCAACAGTAATAATGCAAATGATTACCACTAAAATAGTAAGTAAAACTCTGTAATTAATAGATGTAAAAATCTTCATTTTCATCTCACGGTAAATAAAGAGAGATGCATTTTGTTTTCCGGCTCTCACCAGGGATATTATCGCAAATAAGAACAGATTTACTTTTCATTTCACTATATGCGGTAACAAATAAAAACTTATTATCTTTACATAAAGTATTATGCTGCAATAACATCTCAATCTCTTTTTTCTCAAAACCATTGTCACGATTGATAAAATATTTGCATGACTTCTCATCCAATTTCACTTGGGTATATAGCTCACGAAAATCGGTGGTTTTATTTTTATAAACCAAGGCCAAACAGATACTGAGTATAGTTAATACTATACAAACGAACATTAGCATCATAGAGAGACGCTTCTTTTTCTGGGGTTGGCTGAGCGGAGTAGTAACTTTCTTATCGAGTTCATCCTGAATAAGAATCGATATATCTTCAGCGATCATCAAACCTTTTCGAGGAACAGTAGTAATAATGTTTTTAGTACAACCTAACTGCATAAAATTTTTACGTAGATTTAAAATGCATTGATACAGTGCATTATGTGTAACCGTATTGGACTTTTCTTCCCATGCATACTGGAGTAATTGTTTTTGCGTAACAATTGTGGCGTGTTTTTCTATCAGAAGCAAAAGACACTTTGCTGAAGTGTTGTGTATCTTAACGAGTTCGTTTGTCTCGTTATTAAGGATAGTCAGACTTGAAGGATTAAAAATATAAATACCATCAAGGATATATCTATTTTCTGTACCAGAACACATAACACCGCTCTTAGAATACTAATCCTCCCTATTATATTATGAATCTAATTTCATAAAAATGGATTTTTTTACTGCACTTGTTATATACACAGATATATTGTAGATAAAAACAAAATCAATCGTTTGTTTAATGTACAGCTTGTGACAGCCTTGTTCCTTTTTGTGGTCAAAATAGTATGTTTTCTTTCAGACATTAAAAAGCCTGAAAATACGGCATGTGATATTTTCAGGCTTGATAAAATTATCTATTAGAGCACTTGTAAAGTATGAGCTTTCTTTAGCAATTATTATTTCACGATTTTGGTTGATTGGTAATAAGCCGCGACATCGTTTCCAGCGAATCCGTACGCAAAATATAGAGCCGTTTAAGCAAATACGGATTATCTCCCGGCTTCACCTTCCCGCGCACCGTCGTGACCGCCATATGGAACCCTGCATCGTTCGCCGCTTTCAACGCGTTATCGTTATATCCGCCAAACGGATAAGAAAGATATAAAACGTGTGGATTGAACTGCGACAACGCCCTTCTTGAGTGCTCAAAATCGAGCAGGATATTGCGGTAGCTGCGGCTTAAAAGTATCGGCTGGCGGTTAGCGCCTACCCGATGCAAAAAGTGCGTGTGTGACTGAATATCAAACACATCCTGGCTTGCCTGTAATTCTGAAATACTCATAAATTGCAGAGACTTCGGGTTCCAGGTTTGCGGGTGGGCTTTTATGCGCGATGAAATAATAAAAGAGGTGGCTTTAAAACCATATTCTTTAAGAATCGGGTAGGCATAGCGATAAACCGATTTCAGGCCGTCATCAAAGGTGATCACCACCGAACGCGCGGGCAGGTTCATGCGATTACGCACATAGCCTTCGAGCTGGTACATGGTTAGCGTGGTGTAGCCCATATCACGCAGCCAGGTCATTTGGTTGCTGAATGCCACAACCGATGTCGTGGTTGAGGTATGACGGAAACGGGTGTTCTCTTCATCACGCAAAATGTGGTGATAGGTTAGCACCGGAATGCCATTATCCTGCTGTGCATCCAGGCTGCTGACATACCCAAGGCGATTGCCAATACGGATTTGATACCAGGTTTGGTTTAAGCGGTCTTTCAGGCTGGCAAGAATAGGATAACGAATATTGTCGGCCAGCGTACCAAACGGCGCGCTGCCGTTATCGGGTGCGTTATACACGGCAACATCCCGGAAGGTCACCAGGTTTTGGTTACTCAGCGGCTTGTTCAGATCCCCCAGACGGTCTTCCACGCGCTGCTTACCTGCTACCGGTTCAAGATGGGCTTTATCAATAAAACCTGTGCCGAAGCCAAAGTTAAACTCGTAATAGTCAGCCGCAGTAGGCACCACCGCCAGAATTTGCCCTTCCTGAATGGTGCCGACTGAGATGACTTTATCCCCCACCTGTGCCCAAATATCGGCATCTTCTGTGGTTTGCATATACTGCGCGGGAGTGTGATGGCTGCTGAGCAGGCTGGCATTGGCGCTGATGCCAACGAGCAACATTAATGCGGCAAAGATAAGGCGATTTAGCATAAAGAGTTTGATAGTTCTCAGTATCTCAGTGATGAGAAGAAGGGCTCATTCTAGCAAAAGCCCACCCAATACCAATCTTTCAAATTAATATTGGTGGAGTAGCACAAACGGGGGATTTTTTTGCTGTTGATGCCAAAGGCTGGTGAGTTCATCGCCGCCCTGCTCAACAATCAGATTGCGGAACGCTTCACTGGTTAGCGTTTCGCGGTGCGCACGCATCGCAAACAACACCGGCAGCGTGACGCCAGAAATGACTTCACAATGGGAATGCTGGTGGCTCATCAACGCCGCGGTACGATAAGGCGCCGCCCCGTTGGTATCCGTCAGAAAAATGACCCCGTCGCCGGAATCACAACTGTAGAGCGCATCACACATCATTCGGCTCAGCATGTTGGTGCTCAGCCCTTTCCAGAAATTTACCGCACGGCACTGCGGTTGCGGCCCAAAACGGCGCTCAATTGCATCCAGCATATCCTGAGCGTAGTAGTCATGACCGGCAATAACCCAACCTAACATGGCGTTCTCCTTTTCGCAGACGGCAAGTGTGCCAGAGGAGAAAGTTGGCGGCGTGATGCTAATCAAAACTGGGCAAGAAAACTGCGGTTTGACCTCCCCTTTCGGGGAGGTACGTCACATTAACTCCGCAGGCCGCGCCCACGTTGAATCAGATACCAGCACAGAATGTAGAAGGCTGCGATAAAGCCCACCAGCACGCAGACGGTGAACAGTAGCGGCACATCGTTAATCCCCAGGAAGCCATAGCGGAAACCACTAATCATATATACCACCGGGTTGAGGTGGGACAGCGCCTGCCAGAACGGCGGGAGTAGCGTCAGGGAGTAGAACACACCACCCAGATAGGTCAGCGGCGTCAGCACGAAAGTAGGAATCAGGCTGATGTCGTCAAAGGTTTTGGCAAACACCGCATTCAGTAGCCCCGCGAGCGAAAACAGAATTGCCGTCAGCAAGAGCGTTAACGCCACAAACAGCCAGGAGTGAACGTGGAAGGGAACAAAGAACAGGGAAACCGCCGTCACTAACACCCCAACGCACAGGCCACGCGCCACGCCACCGCCAACATAACCCGCGATGATAATGTGCGTCGGAACCGGCGCGACCAGCAGCTCTTCAATGTTGCGCTGGAATTTCGCACTAAAGAATGAAGAGGCGACGTTGGCATAAGAGTTGGTGATCACCGCCATCATGATCAGCCCCGGCACGATAAATTGCATGTAGGTAAATCCATGCATTGAGCCGATTTGCGAGCCAATCAGGTTGCCAAAAATAATAAAATAGAGGGTCATGGTGATGACCGGCGGAACCAGGGTTTGAATCCAGATACGCGTGAAACGGTGAATTTCTTTGGTCCAGATACTTTTTAACGCCACCCAGTAGAGATGCATCATGCCTGGTCTCCTTTTGGACCGTTAACCAGCGTGACAAACAACTCCTCAAGGCGGTTAGCTTTGTTACGCATACTGATTACCTGAACACCTTGTGAACTTAACTGACTGAATACGCTATTGATTCCCTGCTCGCGTAGCACTTCCACTTCAAGCGTTGAAGTGTCTACCAGGCGATACTGGTAGCCATCGAGCTTTGGCAGCGGACTTTTTGGCGCTAAATCGAGGATAAAAGTTTCAGACTTCAGCTTAGAAAGTAATGATTTCATTGAAGTATTTTCGACTAACTCGCCGTTCTGAATAATCCCGATATTGCGGCACAGCATTTCGGCTTCTTCCAGGTAGTGAGTGGTCAAAATAATAGTGGTGCCTTTGTCGTTCAGATCTTTTAGGAAGCCCCACATCGAACGGCGCAGTTCGATGTCGACGCCTGCGGTCGGTTCATCAAGGATCAGCAGTTTCGGCTCATGCATCAAAGCGCGGGCGATCATCAAACGACGTTTCATGCCACCGGAGAGCATGCGTGCACGTTCGTTGCGTTTTTCCCACAAATCGAGCTGTTTTAAATACTTTTCGCTACGAGCGATGGCTTCGCCACGTTCCACACCGTAATAGCCCGCCTGATGAACAACAATTTGTTGTACCGTTTCAAACGGATTGAAATTAAATTCCTGCGGCACCAGGCCAAGCTGGCGTTTGGCATTCACAATATCTTTTTGCAGGTCATAGCCAAACACACGCACGCGACCCGACGTTTTATTTACCAGCGAACTGATAATACCGATTGTGGTGGATTTGCCCGCGCCGTTAGGCCCTAAGAGGGCGTAAAAATCCCCTGCCTCAACACGAAGATCTATGCCGCGCAGCGCCTGAACACCGCCGGGATAGGTTTTCGTTAACTGTTCCAGTTCTAATGCAATGGTCATTATTTGCAGTTACCTTGTCCGGTACAAAAAGTTAAACCTGAGTAATTCGAATGACAGCCAATACCTCAACATCTTGAAGTATGACGGGGATAGCAGTTTTAAAATTTATCCAGTTCCCCTATATTACCTCAACGCACTTCTTCTGTTACAGGTTGTTAACCTCCATGAAAGACATTGATACCCTCATCAGCAATAACCAGGTCTGGTCAAAACTGATGGAGGACGAAGACCCGGGCTTTTTTGAACGTTTGTCTCAAGCCCAAAAACCTCGCTTCTTGTGGATTGGCTGTTCTGATAGTCGTGTACCCGCTGAACGATTGACCGGCCTTGAGCCTGGCGAGTTGTTTGTTCACCGTAATGTGGCAAACCTGGTCATTCATACGGATTTGAATTGCCTTTCTGTCGTGCAGTACGCGGTAGATGTTCTTGAAGTCGAACACATTATTATCTGCGGCCACTACGGATGCGGTGGTGTACAAGCGGCGGTTGAGAATCCTGATTTAGGGCTTATCAACAACTGGCTGCTGCACATCCGCGATATCTGGTTCAAGCATAGTTCCCTGTTGGGAGAACTCCCGCCGGAACAACGCCTTGATACGCTTTGCGAGCTGAATGTGATGGAGCAGGTTTATAACCTCGGCCACTCCACCATCATGCAATCAGCGTGGAAACGCGGCCAGAAAGTCACCATTCACGGCTGGGCTTATGGTATTCACGATGGCCGCCTGCGTGACCTGGAAGTGACCGCCACCACCCGCGAATCACTCGAGCAGCGTTATCGCAGCGGGATTTCGAACCTTCAGAACTCCCATCGCAGCCACAAGAATAGAACACCTTCCCAGTAAGACAGATAGCAAAAAGGGCCTTAATGGCCCTTTTTCATTGGTCGCGTAAGCTTACGGCACCCGACAAATTACTCGTCCAACAGCACTACTTTGCCGACGTAAGGCAGATGGCGATAACGCTGAGCGTAATCAATACCATAACCCACCACAAACTCGTCAGGAATGGCGAAACCTACCCACTCAACGTTTACGTCCACTTCACGGCGTTCAGGTTTATCAAGCAGCGTACAGATAGCCAGCGACTTAGGCTCGCGCAGGCTAAGAATTTCACGCACTTTGCTCAGGGTATTACCGGAATCGATAATATCTTCGACGATCAGCACGTCTTTGCCGCGAATATCTTCATCGAGGTCTTTGAGGATTTTCACATCGCGGGTGGTGGACATGCCGCTGCCGTAGCTGGAAGCGGTCATAAAATCGACTTCGTGAGGCACTTGCACTTCACGGCACAGATCCGCCATGAACATAAATGAGCCACGCAGCAGGCCAACCAGCACCATATCACTACCGCTATCACGATAATGTTCAGTGATCTCACGACCCAACTCAGCGATACGGGCTTTGATCTCCGCTTCGGGGATCATCACTTCAACAGTATGTTTCATAGTTATAACCATATGATTTAAAAATAAATCATTTAATGTTGGTTAATTTTAAGCCAACACAAAATATTCAGGCCAGCAGTATAACAGCAAAACCCATTCCCGTGCCCAATTGGTAAAAAAGCCATTTATGTGATGAATATCACAGTTGTTAATAACTATAATGAATTGCTATCAAACTTTTAAGAGCGTGATAATTGTGAAAACAACTAACTCAGGTTCGCGGGTAATCGCGACCTTAACAGCCCTTTTTGCGGTATTGACGGGGCTGTATTTATTTATTGGCGGGATATGGTTAGTGGCAATTGGTGGGTCATGGTACTACCCAATTGCAGGCGTGGTGATGCTCATCACCGCATGGTTACTTTGGCAACGCAAAGCTCTGGCACTTTGGCTCTACGCCGCATTATTGCTTTGCACCGTGGCGTGGAGCGTGTGGGAAGTCGGTTTCGATTTCTGGGCATTAACGCCACGTTTAGACGTGCTGTTCTTCTTCGGCGTATGGCTTCTGCTGCCGTTTGTTTATCGTCATCTGATTCTACCGTCTGCGGGTGCGGCTCCAGCGCTGGGTGCCGTACTTGCGATTACCGTGGTTGCACTGGCATGGGCGGTATTTAACGATCCGCAGGAAATCAATGGCACGCTGAGCAGCAATGAAATTTCAGCGGCCTCCTCTTCCACCATTCCTGACGCCGACTGGCCGGCGTATGGTCGTAATCAAGAAGGGCAACGCTACTCTCCTTTAAAACAGATCAACGATAAAAACGTCGGTCAGCTTAAAGAAGCGTGGACTTTCCAGACTGGTGATGTAAAACGCCCAACCGATCCGGGTGAAATCACCAACGAAGTCACGCCGATTAAAATTCGCGACACGCTTTACCTGTGTACCGCGCACCAGCAACTGTTTGCGCTGGATGCGGCAACCGGTAAGCAGAAGTGGAAATTCGATCCGCGTCTGGATACCAACCCATCGTTCCAGCACGTTACCTGCCGTGGCGTTTCTTACCACGAAGCGACAGCGGATAACGCAACTCCGGATGGAGTTTCAGACTGCCCACGCCGAATCATTCTTCCGGTGAATGATGGCCGCCTGTTTGCCATTAACGCCGATAACGGCCAGCTTTGCGAAAGCTTCGCTAACAAAGGCATTCTGAATCTGCAAACCAATATGCCGGTGACTACGCCGGGTATGTACGAGCCTACCTCGCCGCCAATTATCACCGATAAAGTGATTGTGATTGCCGGTGCCGTAACGGACAACTACTCAACGCGCGAGCCATCTGGCGTGATCCGTGGCTTTGATGTGAACAGCGGCAAACTGCTGTGGGCCTTCGACCCGGGCGCGAAAGATCCGAATACCATTCCAGGGGACGAGCATCATTTTACCGTGAACTCACCTAACTCATGGGCACCTGCGGCCTATGATGCGAAGCTGGATTTGGTGTATCTGCCGATGGGCGTCACCACGCCAGATATCTGGGGCGGTAACCGTACGCCGGAGCAAGAGCGTTACGCCAGCAGCATTGTGGCGCTGAATGCCACAACCGGGAAACTGGCCTGGTCATATCAAACGGTTCACCATGACCTGTGGGATATGGACATGCCTTCCCAGCCCACGCTTGCGGATATCAGCGATAAGAACGGTAACGTGATTCCGGTCATCTATGCCCCAGCGAAAACCGGCAACATCTTTGTGCTGGATCGTCGTGACGGCAAACTGGTGGTTCCGGCTCCGGAAAAACCGGTGCCGCAAGGTGCTGCTAAAGGCGATTATGTGACTCCCACTCAGCCGTTCTCCGACCTGAGCTTCCGTCCGAAGAAAGATCTCAGCGGGGCGGATATGTGGGGTGCGACCCTTTACGACCAGATGGTCTGCCGCATTATCTTCCACAAACTGCGTTATGAAGGCATCTTCACACCGCCGTCTGAGCAAGGCACGCTGGTGTTCCCGGGTAACCTGGGCATGTTTGAGTGGGGCGGGATTTCTGTCGATCCAAACCGCCAGGTCGCGATTGCTAACCCAATGGCGCTGCCGTTTGTTTCTAAGCTGATGCCGCGCGGCCCTGGCAACCCGATGGAGCCGCCGAAAGATGCAAAAGGTACCGGGTCTGAATCAGGCATTCAGCCGCAGTACGGCGTGCCATATGGCGTAACACTTAATCCGTTCCTCTCTCCGTTTGGCTTACCGTGTAAGCAACCGGCGTGGGGCTACATTTCTGCGGTAGATTTGAAAACCAACGAAGTGGTATGGAAAAAACGTATCGGCACCGTGCGCGACAGCTCACCGCTTCCACTGCCGTTTAAAATGGGGATGCCGATGCTGGGCGGTCCGATTTCTACGGCGGGTAACGTGCTGTTTATTGGCGCAACCGCAGACAACTATCTGCGCGCCTATAACATGAGCAATGGTGACAAACTTTGGGAAGCGCGTCTGCCAGCCGGTGGGCAAGCAACGCCGATGACGTATGAAGTAAACGGTAAGCAATACGTGGTGATTTCCGCAGGGGGTCACGGTTCATTCGGTACGAAGATGGGCGATTATATTGTCGCTTATGCTTTGCCGGACGGCGCGAAGTAAAAAACAGTCGGATGGCGCAGCGCCATCCGACCTACGAAACTGGCGGATGAACAGACTTCTGTTCATCCGCCTTTTTTACGCCACCGTAAACCCAAGCATCATGCCGGTATCTTCATGTTCCAGTAGATGGCAGTGCGCCATATACGCCTGATCCTTCGAAGCAGCATGATCAAAACGCACTAACACTTCACTGCGCCCGCCTTCTACTCGAACCGTATCTTTCCAGCCCTGGCGATGAGCCGCAACCGGCTGGCCGTTTTCACTCAGAATACGGAACTGCGTACCGTGAATATGGAACGGATGCAGCATCATGTCGCCTTCACCAGAAATCGTCCATTTCTCGTATTTGCCTTTCTCAGCAGCAAACGCCGGGGTATTCATATCAAACGCTTTGCCATTAATTTTGTTGGCATGGAGGAAATCAAAACCTGCCCCCATTTTGCCGTGATTCATGCCGCCATGGTTCATATTTCCGTGCCCCATATTCCCCATATTGCCATGCCCGGCCATGTTCATGCCCGCCATCGCCTGCGGGCCATATTTTTCCATCAGCGCCTGCATGCCCATCATATCCAGCATGGGATCCATCATCAGTTGCAGCCAGCGTTCGGTCATTCCATCAAGATTAGGGAGCGCAGGGATGTTAACCAGTTTATCCGGCAGTTCGCCTGAGCCCTGAATCCTCAGCGGCTGGATGCGCGCCACTGGCTGCGGTTTGTCGAAAGGCGCAACCGTCATTCCCATTTGTTTCACCGGCAGCGTGACGATATCAAACGCTTTTCCATCGCGGGTATCCACCAGCACTTCGAAGCGCTCGCCCATCAGCATCGGTAGTTCGGTGACTTTAACCGGCTCTGCCAGTAAACCGCCGTCGCTGGCGATGACATACAGCGGGCGGTTATCGCTCGCGGCAATATTCAGCGAACGGGCGTTACAACCGTTCAGCAGACGCAGACGCAACCAGCCACGCGGATTCGCATGTTGCGGATAAGTCACCCCATTGCACAACAGGGTGTCGCCAAACCAGCCTACGGCGGCGCTCATCATATCCAACTGGTAATCAATTTGCCCGTCAGCGCCAAAACGCTTGTCCTGGATAATCAGCGGTACATCATCGATGCCCCACTGTTTCGGCAGGCGCAGCGCACGGCTTTCGTTATCTTCAATTAATACCAGGCCTGCAAGACCCATCGCGACCTGATGGCCGGTTTTACCGTGCTGGTGCGGGTGGAACCAGCAGGTTGCCGCCTGTTGTTGCGGGGTAAATTTCACGGTGCGCTTGCCGCCTGAGGCAATCACCCCCTGCGGCCCACCGTCAACATCACCGGGAATTTCTAAACCGTGCCAGTGCACCGTGGTTTCTTCTGCCAGGCTATTATTAATCTCAACGGTCACCGCTTCGCCCTGTGTCAGTTGCAAAGCTGGCCCCAATAAGTTGCCGTTATAGCCCCAGGTCGTGGCAGTTTTTCCATTGAAGGTGCTTTTGCCCGCTTGCACCGTTAAACGGATGCTATTCTTTGCATCTGGGGAGAGAAGTCCGGGGATCGGTAATGTGGGTCTATCGGCGGCCAATGCCGCTCGGCTCCAGAGCGGCAGCGCGCTAAATGCGCCAATAGCAGCAGAATATTTTAGAAAATCACGGCGATGCATATTCAGTTCCTTTCATTAGCAGGCGTGCTAATGAGCATAAACCCTCCCCTTACGGGAAGGTCAAGTTTTACCCATCATCCTTCAAGCGGCAGGGGTGTTGGCTGCACTCAAATGCTAAAGGGTTTAGAGCGATGAATAAATCTCGTCGCGTCTCATTTAACTGTGATAACGTTTCGTATCTGATAAAAAGTGGTAGATGTGATGAAGATGGGAGTGAGGGCATTATTGCTGGGGTTGTTGCTGGCTTTTTCCACCAGCAGTCAGGCACTTAGCGAATCCGAAGCAGAAGATATGGCCGATCTTACTGCGGTGTTTGTGTTCCTGAAAAATGATTGTGGCTACCAAAACCTGCCTAACGGACAAATTCGTCGCGCCCTGGTCTTTTTTGCCCAACAAAACCAGTGGGATTTGAGCAATTACGATAGTTTTAATATGAAAGCGCTGGGTGAAGACAGTTACCGCGATCTAAGCGGGATTGGGATTCCGACGGCGAACAAATGTAAGTCCCTCGCAAGAGACTCGCTCAGCTTACTTGCCTACGTGAAGTAAGCGTTTTTGAGTGTTATGGCGACGTCCCAAAAGTTCCCAACCAGGCTTTTGGGACACGCACTGGAAAAAGATTATCGGTGCTGCGCAACAAATTCGCGATAGGCGTTAATGACCTGCATAAAATCTTCAACCCCGCAAAAAGATAAACTCTCTTCGTCGTAGTAGTTCATCCCCTCTTCCATTTCATCACCTGAAATTTCCAGTTGATTAGCGCGGATCATCACCTCTTCCCCGTCGAGCCACAGCGTATATTCATGCCCGGTACGCTGCCACTGGCGCTCGCTACCCTTCACTGAATTTGCTGCCTCTTCGACTTCATCGAGCAGGGCAAGATTATCTTTTACTTCTTCGTTAAACCAATGGCCCACAACTTCGTGACCCATCGACATACGCACTTTCACAAGTCCTGTGACGTCGCGTAAAAATTCATATTCCATGGTGTTTTCCTCTACCTTGCCTTGGGAAGCTCAGTGCCCCTTAGCGTATAGAGTAATTATCGCAGCAAAGTGCGCGAAAAACAGCGTGGTAAAGAGAAGGATTGGGAAATAAAAGGATATGAGGGTGTGAGTCGTATGAAGCCCTCACTCCGGCCCTCTCCCACAGAGAGAGGGCGAAAAGAGAGTGAGGGTATCTGGATTTTAAACGGCAGTCTGGAAAATCACGCCGTCTGCTTTCTCGGTGTACTGGGAAAGCTGGTCGAAGTTCAGGTAACGGTAGGTGTCTACCGCGGTCTTATCGACCTGTGCCATAAAGGTCTGGTATTCGTCAGGCGTTGGCAGTTTGCCCAGCAGGGAAGCCACTGCGGCCAGCTCTGCGGAAGCCAGGAAGACGTTAGCCCCGGTACCTAAACGGTTCGGGAAGTTACGCGTAGACGTTGAAACCACGGTTGCGCCGTCAGCCACACGCGCCTGGTTACCCATGCACAGTGAACAGCCTGGGATTTCGATACGCGCCCCGCTCTTACCAAACACGCTGTAGTAACCTTCCTCAGTCAACTGAGCGGCATCCATACGCGTTGGCGGAGCCACCCACAGGCGAGTTGGCAGTTGGCCTTTGTGGCTATCGAGCAGTTTACCCGCCGCGCGGAAGTGGCCGATGTTGGTCATGCAGGAACCGATAAACACTTCATCGATTTTCTCGCCAGCCACATCAGACAGCAGACGCGCATCGTCCGGATCGTTTGGTGCGCACAGAATTGGCTCTTTGATATCGTTCAGATCGATTTCAATGATCTCAGCGTATTCCGCATCGGCATCGGCTTCCATCAGTTGCGGATCGGCCAGCCATTTTTCCATGCCCTGAATACGGCGCTCAAGGGTGCGACGATCGCCATAACCTTCTGCGATCATCCACTTCAGCAGCACGATGTTGGAGTTCAGATACTCTTCGATCGGCTCACGATCTAATTTGATGGTACAGCCCGCCGCAGAACGCTCTGCAGAAGCATCGGTCAGTTCAAACGCCTGCTCAACTTTCAGCGTTGGTAGACCTTCGATTTCCAGGATACGACCCGAGAAGATGTTTTTCTTACCCTTCTTCTCAACGGTCAGCAGACCTTGTTTGATCGCATAAAGCGGGATGGCGTGAACCAGGTCGCGCAGGGTGATACCCGGCTGCATTTTACCTTTGAAGCGCACCAGTACCGACTCAGGCATATCCAGCGGCATAACGCCGGTTGCCGCCGCAAACGCCACCAGACCAGAACCCGCCGGGAAGGAAATCCCGATTGGGAAACGGGTATGGGAATCGCCACCGGTGCCCACGGTATCAGGCAGCAGCATGCGGTTCAGCCAGGAGTGGATAACACCGTCGCCAGGACGCAGCGACACGCCGCCGCGGTTCATAATGAAGTCTGGCAGCGTGTGGTGAGTGGTCACATCGACCGGCTTAGGATACGCCGCTGTGTGGCAGAAGGACTGCATCACCAAATCAGCCGAGAAGCCCAGGCAGGCCAGGTCTTTCAGTTCATCACGGGTCATTGGACCGGTGGTGTCCTGTGAACCCACAGACGTCATTTTCGGTTCGCAGTACTGGTTCGGGCGAATACCTGCTACGCCGCAGGCGCGGCCAACCATTTTCTGTGCAAGCGAGAAGCCACGCGTGCTGGCAGCCACATCTTTCGCCTTAACGAATACCTCGCTGTGCGGCAGACTCAGCGCTTCACGCGCTTTGGTCGTCAAACCGCGACCGATGATCAGCGGAATACGACCACCCGCACGAACTTCATCCAGCAACACATCGGTTTTCAGCTCAAAGTTCGCGATTAATTCGTTGGTTTCGTGGTGACGCACTTCGCCTTTATACGGATAGATGTCGATCACATCGCCCATATTCAGGTTATTCACGTCCACTTCGATTGGCAGCGCGCCGGCATCTTCCATAGTGTTAAAGAAGATTGGCGCAATTTTACCGCCCAGAACCACACCGCCGCCGCGCTTATTCGGCACATTAGGGATGTCGTCACCCATAAACCACAGCACGGAGTTGGTGGCGGATTTGCGTGAAGAACCGGTCCCCACAACATCGCCAACGTAGGCCAGCGGGAAACCTTTCTTGTTTAAAGCTTCGATCTGTTTGATCGGACCCACGCTGCCAGCTTGATCCGGCTCGATACCTTCGCGGGCGTTTTTCAGCATCGCCAACGCGTGCAGAGGGATATCCGGGCGGGACCAGGCGTCAGGCGCCGGAGACAGGTCATCGGTGTTAGTTTCACCGGTAACTTTGAAAACGGTAACGGTGATTTTTTCGGCAAGTTTCGGACGCGACAGGAACCACTCCGCGTCGGCCCAGGATTTCAGAACCTGCTGCGCGTGGATATTCCCGGCTTTGGCTTTCTCTTCTACATCATAGAAGTTGTCGAACATCAGCAGCGTATGGGAAAGCGCTTTCGCGGCAATCGGTGCAAGTTTCTGGCTATCCAGCGCGTCAATCAGCGGATGAATGTTGTAACCGCCCTGCATGGTGCCCAGCAGTTCTACAGCTTTCTCAGGGGAGATTAACGGGGAAGTGACTTCACCTTTAGCAAGGGCTGCCAGGAAACCGGCTTTAACGTAGGCGGCTTCATCAACGCCTGGCGGAACACGATTGGTAATAAGATCTAAAAGGAATTCTTCTTCACCCGCTGGTGGGGCTTTCAGCAGCTCGACCAGTGCGGCCATTTGGGATGCTTCTAAAGGTTTTGGAACAATCCCATCTGCAGCACGTTCGGCTACGTGCTTACGGTATTCTTCTAGCACGACGGTTCTCCTCGCTCTCATTGTCATTTCGGTTCCGGCTATTCTCTTCACGCTCCTGTGAGACAGCAGTTTGTAGGGTCAATGCCCGGTTCCGCGACGGGCAGCATAGCAGGATTTTCAGGGAGGGTGAATGTGTTTACAAAAAAGCAACATTAAATACTTGCTGAATCGTTAAGGGCAAAATATTACGTTTCGATATGACTTTCAGGCACAAAAAAACCGCCTTCCGGCGGTTAGTTTGTCTCCTCAAAATGGTAGCACAAGATGAGGAAAAGTATGTGGCAAGCCCCAAACGAGAGAAATATTGCCCACAAAAAAGTTTGAGTGCAATAGCAACTGTAGATTTTGCGTACTGCTATCGAAAAACTGATGTAACGCGCTGCAAAATCTAAATACTGATTTCCAGGCGGTTAACTTTACTTTAGATTCGGTACCGGTCTGTTTCGCTGGTGTAGCAACCAGTCACCGGACCTGGAAGCAGTTCCTTAACGCTACGTGGCAAGCTCCAAAACACTTGCCTGGTTCTGCCTTTCCCGGTGGAGAAGGAACCTCCGTAGTTGCTATGGAATTACGCAATGGAAATGCGTCTGCTCTACACGCTTATCCTTGTGTTCGGTTCGGCAATAGCGCTGAATCATGGTGGCTGGAATATTTCTGATATCACGGTTCTGTTCGTGCTGAATTTGGGCAATTAAGCTACTGGCCGCTCGCAAGAGTGGCCTTTTAAGATTGCCGAAGCTCTGCATCGCTGCCCTGTAATCATTGCACACATAATTTCCCCTATCCGAATAACATTTCCGGCAAGAATCACCGTTTAAGTCAAAAATTAAACTGTCAGCTCTCTATACTCGCCGCAAACACCGCCTCCCGGCACAGCTCTCCACTTCTGAATACCAGGAGAAGTTAAATGAAGTTGCCATTCAAGCCTCATATTCTCACCCTCGTGTGTAGCGCCGGAATTTTAGCGCTGTCTGGCATTCTGTTTGTGAAAAGCCAGACCGCCGAACCTACACCTGCATCGCAACCCGCGCCAACCGCTCAGCCAGCACCGGCAACTCCACAAGCCGCAGTACCTGTCCCTACTTCAGCCGTTGCTCCGTCCTTTACTACCGCGCAGCTCGACCAGTGGGTTGCCCCGGTTGCGCTGTACCCTGACTCACTGTTATCGCAGGTGTTAATGGCGTCAACTTATCCGGCCAATGTCGTTCAGGCGGTACAATGGTCACGGGATAACCCGACGTTGCAAGGGGATGCGGCAATTAAAGCCGTGTCGAACCAGCCGTGGGATCCGAGTGTAAAATCCCTCGTTGCCTTCCCACAGTTAATGGCGTTAATGGGAGAAAATCCGGAATGGGTGCAAAATCTGGGGGATGCGTTTTTAGCGCAGCCGAAAGAGGTAATGGATGCGGTTCAGAAATTGCGTACGCTCGCGCAGCAAACCGGCTCACTGAAATCGACGCCGCAGCAAACCGTAACCACAACGCCCGTAACGGTAAATCAGAACACTACGGTAAATGCGCCCGCCAGCACCAGCTCCTCGTCATCAAAAACCGTTGCGCCTGCACCTGCAACAACAGTCATTAAAATCGAGCCAGCCGACCCCCAGGTGGTGTATGTCCCAAACTACAATCCCACAACGGTATACGGTACCTGGCCAAATACCGCCTACCCGCCAGTGTATCTCCCGCCCCCTCCAGGGCAGCAGTTCACCGACAGCCTGGTGCGTGGTTTCGGTTTTAGCCTGGGTGTTGCCACCACTTATGCGCTGTTCAGTAACATCGACTGGGATGATGATCACCACCACGATGACGATTACCACCATCATGATGACGGCTATCGTGGAGGCGGCGGCAATAACATCAATATTAATAACGTTAATAATTTCAACCATATTTCTGGGCAAAACCTCCAGAATAACAATCTAAACTGGCAGCATAACCCGGCGTTCCGTGATGGCGTTCCGTATCAGAACAGTGCAGTCGCTCAGCGTTATCACCAGACCAATGTCCCTGGTGGGCTGAGTGCTACGCAAAATACGCCAGCCAACCGTGATGCCCAGCGTCAGGCGGCAGCCACGCAGTTGCAGCAGAGCAAAGGGAAAATTGACGCAGCAGCGCCGCAACTGGCTTCGCGTGATATCCAGCGTAAGGCTTCATCACAACAACTGGACCAAATTGCCCAGCGTAATAATTATCGTGGTTATGATTCGCAAAGCACTGACGCTCGCCGAAACGCGGCGAAAGAGCAGTTCAACCACTCCACAACGCCTCAGCAGCAGCAGCGTAGGGACAACGTCAAAAACCAGGTCAACCATCCAACCGCACAGCAACAACAGCACCGGGAGACTGCACAGCAGCATCGTAGCAGTAACAACTCTCTCAGCCAGGAACAGCGTCTGCAACGCGCAGCATCATCACGATCTAATGCGCTAAGTGGGAATGACAGCCGCTCTCCTTCCTGGCAGGCACAAAGCCAGCGAGGGCAGCAGAGTCTTAATCGTTCCTCGTTTAGCCACGAAAATCGAGCGCCTGCCAGAGAGCGTGCGGCTGAACATCGTGAATTTCATCGTCGTTAACGGGGAGGCATCATGAAAAATCGTATGAAGTTATGTGCACTTGTCATGTTGATGTTGCCTGCCTTAGCGCAGGCCCAGCAGCAATTCACTACACCAGAACAGGCTGCCACCTCATTTGCTAACGCGGTTATCAATCAGGATAAAACCGCGCTCACGGAGGTGCTAGGCGATAACTGGCAGCAGTATCTTCCTGATGATAAGGCCGATCCGGAAGCCGTCGCGCGATTTATTCGTGACTGGAAAGTCAGCCATAACATTGAAGAAAAAGGCGATACTGCGCATCTGAACGTCGGGCAAGAAAACTGGCAACTGCCGATTCCGATGGTGAAAACACAAGCGGGCTGGCATTTCGATATGCAACGCGCCGCAGATGAGATACTTACGCGCACTATCGGTCTGAACGAGCTTTCTGCGATTCAGGCGATCCACGCTTTTGTGGCGGCGCAGCAGGATTATTATCAGTTGGCTAAACAATATGCCCAGAAATTTGTCAGCAGTGAAGGTAAAAAAGACGGCTTGTACTGGCCGGTCTCACCTGGTGAAGCCCCTAGCCCACTCGGCCCAGGTTTCAGCCCGGTTCAGCCTGGAATGGGTTATCACGGCTATCACTTCCGTATTCTTACGGCGCAGGGTGCGGAGGCACCGGGCGGCGAAAAAAACTATATCGCTGACGGGAAAATGGCGGATGGCTATGCGTTAATCGCCTGGCCTGTGGAATACGGGCAGACCGGGATCGCCACCTTTATGGTGAATAATCAGGGGATTGTTTATCAGAAAGATTTAGGCGAGCAGACGGCTGAAAAAGTGCCTGAGATAAAGCAGTTTAACCCGGACAAAAGTTGGCAGGAAGAGCAGCAATAAGCCATAAAAAAAGCGGCCTAAGCCGCTTTTTTCTTACCCATCAGGCGATTACTTCTTCTTCGCTTTTGGGTTTGGCAGGTCGGTGATGCTACCTTCGAAGATCTCAGCAGCAAGGCCCACAGACTCGTGCAGAGTCGGGTGCGCATGGATGGTGAGCGCGATGTCTTCAGCGTCACAACCCATTTCGATAGCCAGACCGATTTCGCCCAACAGCTCGCCGCCGTTAGTCCCGACAATTGCCCCGCCGATAACACGGTGAGTTTCTTTGTCGAAAATCAGTTTGGTCATACCGTCTGCGCAATCGGAAGCGATAGCACGGCCAGAAGCAGCCCACGGGAAAGTGGCGGTTTCGTAGCTGATGCCTTTTTCTTTCGCTTCTTTCTCGGTCAGACCTACCCATGCAACTTCTGGTTCGGTGTACGCGATAGAAGGAATCACTTTCGGGTCGAAGTAATGCTTCATGCCCGCGATAACTTCAGCCGCAACGTGACCTTCGTGAACACCTTTGTGCGCAAGCATTGGCTGGCCAACGATGTCGCCGATAGCATAGATGTGCGGCACGTTAGTGCGCATTTGCTTATCGGTACGAATGAAACCGCGGTCGTCAACTTCAACGCCAGCAGCGCCCGCATCCAGCAGCTTACCGTTAGGTACGCGGCCGATTGCTACCAGAACCGCGTCGTAACGCTGTGGTTCTGCCGGTGCTTTTTTGCCTTCCATTGTGACGTAGATGCCATCTTCTTTGGCTTCAACCGCAGTCACTTTAGTTTCCAGCATCAGGTTGAATTGCTTGCTGATACGCTTGGTGAAGACTTTCACCACGTCTTTGTCGGCAGCAGGGATAACCTGGTCGAACATCTCAACCACGTCAATCTCTGAACCCAGCGCATGGTACACGGTACCCATTTCCAGACCGATGATACCGCCGCCCATAACCAGCATGCGTTTTGGTACGGATTTCAGTTCCAGTGCGTCGGTAGAATCCCATACGCGTGGATCTTCATGCGGAATGAATGGCAACTGAATCGGACGCGAGCCCGCTGCGATAATTGCGTTATCAAAAGTGATAGTCGTTGGACCATTTTCACCTTCAACAACCAGGGTGTTAGCGCCGGTAAATTTACCCAGGCCATTCACCACTTTAACTTTACGACCTTTTGCCATACCGGACAGGCCACCAGTCAACTGGTTGATAACCTTTTCTTTCCAGGTACGGATTTTGTCGATGTCAGTTTTCGGCTCGCCGAAAACAATACCGTGCTCGGCCAAAGCTTTCGCTTCTTCGATAACTTTAGCAACGTGCAGCAGGGCTTTAGAAGGGATACAGCCAACGTTGAGGCAAACACCACCGAGGGTGCTGTAACGTTCAACAATTACGGTTTCCAGACCTAAATCAGCGCAACGGAATGCAGCAGAGTAACCTGCCGGGCCTGCCCCAAGTACGACGACCTGAGTTTTGATTTCAGTACTCATCATGACCTCTTAATTTATTTCCGGCGGGTCTGACGTCATTTTTATGTCTTAACGCCCATCATCCACCGGGACGTTCTATCCGCCCGCAGTTTACAAAATTGTTAACAAATTTGAAACAACAAACGGCAAACGATTTGTATTTTTGCACCTGAGAATCTCAAACAGCATCATGAGATTACCAGAAAAAAGCCGACCGAAAGGCCGGCTTTTTGGCTTACATCACCAGGCGGCGAATATCGGCCAGCATGTTGTTGATGATGGTGATAAAGCGCGCACCATCAGCACCGTCAATCACACGGTGGTCGAAGGAAAGAGACATCGGCATCATCAGACGCGGCGTGAACTCTTTACCGTTCCAGACTGGCTCTATTGCAGACTTAGAGACACCCAGGATAGCCACTTCTGGCGCGTTAACGATTGGCGCGAAGTGAGTTGTCCCGATACCGCCAAGGCTTGAAATAGTGAAGCAACCGCCCTGCATTTCGCCTGCGGTCAGCTTGCCATCGCGAGCTTTCTTAGAGATAGCCATCAGTTCGCGAGACAGTTCAGTGATGCTCTTCTTGTTCACATCTTTGAACACTGGAACAACCAGACCGTTCGGGGTATCAACCGCAACACCAATGTTGATGTATTTTTTCAGCGTCAGCTTCTGACCATCTTCGGACAGAGAGCTGTTGAAGCGTGGCATTTGCTCAAGAGCGGCAGCAACGGCTTTCATGATGAACACAACCGGTGTGAACTTCACGTCCAGCTTGCGCTTAGCAGCTTCGTCGTTCTGCTGCTTGCGGAACGCTTCCAGATCGGTGATGTCGGTTTTGTCGAAGTGCGTAACGTGCGGGATCATCACCCAGTTACGGCTCAGGTTCGCACCAGAGATTTTCTGGATACGACCCAGTTCAACTTCTTCGATTTCGCCAAACTTGCTGAAGTCGACTTTCGGCCATGGCAGCATGCCTGGTAGACCGCCGCCGGTTGCAGCAGCAGGTGCAGTTTCAGCGCGTTTAACCGCGTCTTTCACGTAAGCCTGAACGTCTTCGCGCAGGATACGACCTTTGCGGCCCGTCCCTTTCACTTTTGCCAGGTTCACACCGAACTCACGCGCCAGACGGCGAATCAGTGGGGTTGCGTGAACGTAAGCATCGTTTTCAGCGAATTTAGATTTACCTTCGGCTTTCGCAGGTGCCGCAGCAGGTTTTTCAGCTTTCGCCGCAGGGGCCGGGGCGGCAGCTTCTTGCTTAGCTGCTGGAGCCGCAGGTGCTGCGCCTTCCACTTCGAAGACCATAATCAGGGAACCGGTAGACACTTTATCGCCAGTATTGATTTTGATTTCTTTAACCACGCCCGCGAACGGAGCCGGGACTTCCATAGAGGCTTTGTCGCCTTCTACGGTGATCAGTGATTGTTCAGCGGCCACTTTATCGCCCACTTTAACCATCACTTCAGTCACTTCAACTTCATCACCGCCGATGTCTGGCACGTTCACTTCTTTAGAGCCGGAAGCGGCTGGCGCGGCTTGAGCCGGAGCAGCTTCAGCTTTCGCTTCAGAAGCAGCCGGTGCAGCACCCGCGACTTCAAAGACCATAATCAGCGAGCCGGTAGACACTTTGTCGCCGGTGTTAATTTTGATCTCTTTTACAACGCCTGCGAACGGTGCCGGGACTTCCATAGAAGCTTTGTCACCTTCAACGGTGATCAGAGATTGCTCTGCTTCTACTTTGTCGCCAACTTTAACCATGATCTCGGTAACTTCTACTTCGTCACCACCGATGTCTGGCACGTTCACTTCTTTCGCCGCCGCTGCCGCTGGGGCTGCTGCAGGCGCTGCTTCTTTCTTCTCTTCAGCCGGAGCTGGTGCAGCTTGCGCTGCACCTTCGGCGGATTCGAAAATCATAATCAGTTTACCGGTTTCAACTTTGTCACCCACCGCAACCTTGATCTCTTTGACCACGCCTGCTTGCGGAGAAGGCACTTCCATTGAAGCCTTGTCACCTTCCACAGAGATAATGGACTGTTCAGCTTCAACTTTGTCGCCCACTTTCACCATGATTTCGGTGACTTCAACTTCGTCTGCACCAATGTCTGGTACTTTGATTTCGATAGCCATTTTATTCTTTACCTCTTATGCCAGACGCGGGTTGACTTTATCTGCATCGATGTTGAATTTGGTGATAGCGTCAGCTACCACTTTCTTATCGATTTCGCCACGTTTAGCCAGTTCGCCAAGTGCCGCAACAACCACATAAGATGCGTCCACTTCGAAGTGGTGACGCAGATTTTCGCGGCTGTCTGAACGACCGAAGCCATCAGTACCCAGTACGCGGTAATCGCTTGCCGGGATGAAGTTACGGATCTGCTCAGCGAACAGTTTCATATAGTCAGTTGATGCCACTGCTGGTGCATCGCTCATTACCTGAGCAACGTACGGTACGCGTGGTTCTTCAGTTGGGTGCAGCATGTTCCAACGCTCACAGTCCTGACCATCACGAGCCAGTTCGGTGAAGGACGTTACGCTGAACACGTCAGAGCCAACGCCGTAGTCTTTAGCCAGGATCTGAGCCGCTTCACGTACGTGACGCAGGATAGAACCGGAGCCCATCAGCTGAACTTTACCTTTGCTACCTTCAATGGTTTCCAGTTTGTAGATACCTTTACGGATACCTTCTTCCGCGCCTTCCGGCATGGCTGGCATGTGGTAGTTTTCGTTCAGCGTAGTGATGTAGTAGTAGATGTTCTCTTGTTTCTCACCGTACATACGCTCCAGACCATCGTGCATGATCACAGCAACTTCGTACGCATAAGAAGGATCGTAAGAGATACAGTTCGGGATAGTCAGAGACTGAATATGGCTATGACCATCTTCGTGCTGTAGACCTTCGCCGTTAAGCGTAGTACGACCAGAAGTCCCGCCGACCAGGAAGCCACGCGCCTGTTGGTCACCCGCAGCCCAGCACAGGTCGCCAATACGCTGGAAACCGAACATGGAGTAGTAGATGTAGAACGGGATCATTGGCAGATCGTTGGTGCTGTAAGAGGTTGCAGCGGCCAGCCAGGAAGAACCTGCGCCCAGCTCGTTGATACCTTCTTGCAGAATCTGACCTTTCTCGTCTTCTTTGTAGTATGCAACCTGCTCACGGTCCTGCGGGGTGTACTGCTGGCCGTTCGGGCTGTAAATACCGATCTGACGGAACAGACCTTCCATACCGAAAGTACGCGCTTCATCGGCAATGATTGGAACCAGACGATCTTTAATAGACGGGTTCTTCAGCATCACGTTCAGAGCACGAACGAAAGCGATAGTGGTGGAGATTTCTTTGTTCTGCTCTTCTAACAGAGAGTTGAAGTCAGCCAGGGTAGGCAGTTCCAGCTTCTCGGTGAATTTTGGCAGGCGAGTCGGCAGGTAGCCGTTCAGTTTTTCACGCTGGCCATGCAGATATTTGTACTCTTCGCTGCCTTCTTCAAACTTAATGTATGGCAGTTTTTCGATTTCAGCATCGGTCACCGGCACATTGAAACGGTCGCGGACATAACGCACGCCGTCCATGTTCATTTTCTTAACCTGGTGCGCGATGTTTTTACCTTCGGCAGTTTCACCCATGCCATAACCTTTAACGGTATGCGCAAGGATTACGGTTGCTTTGCCTTTGGTTTCTTGCGCGTTGCGCAGTGCAGCGTAGATTTTCTTCGGATCGTGGCCGCCACGGTTCAGAGCCCAAATATCGTCGTCGGACATATCTTTAACCAGCGCAGCGGTTTCTGGATATTTGCCGAAGAAGTGCTCACGCACGTATGCCCCGTTTTTGGATTTGAAGGTCTGGTAGTCACCGTCAACGGTTTCGCCCATCAACTGAAGCAGTTTGCCGCTGGTGTCTTTACGCAGCAGTTCGTCCCAACGAGAGCCCCAAATCACTTTGACAACGTTCCAGCCAGCACCCGCGAAGATACCTTCCAGTTCGTTAATGATTTTGCCGTTACCGGTTACCGGGCCATCAAGACGCTGCAGGTTACAGTTGATGATGAAGCACAGGTTGTCCAGTTTCTCACGGGTTGCGATGGTGATCGCACCTTTGGATTCTGGTTCGTCCATTTCACCGTCGCCCAGGAACGCATAAACGCGCTGCGCGGAGGTGTCTTTCAGACCACGGTGTTCCAGGTATTTTTGGAATTTAGCCTGATAGATTGCACCGATTGGGCCCAGACCCATAGATACGGTCGGGAACTGCCAGAATTCTGGCATCAGTTTCGGGTGCGGATAAGAGGACAGACCATTACCGTGAACTTCCTGACGGAAATTGTTCATCTGGTCTTCAGTCAGGCGGCCTTCAAGGAAAGCACGAGCATAAACGCCCGGAGAAATGTGGCCCTGGAAGTACACCAGATCGCCGCCATCTTTCGCATTGCGCGCGCGGAAGAAGTGGTTGAAACACACGTCATACACGGTTGCAGAAGACTGGAAAGAGGACATATGGCCGCCCAGGTCGAGGTCTTTTTTAGACGCACGCAGGACGGTCATGATGGCGTTCCAACGGATAGCAGAACGAATACGGCGTTCCAGCTCCAGATTCCCCGGGTATTCCGGTTCATCTTCAACGGCGATGGAGTTTACGTACTGGCGAGCAGCAGAACCTTCTGCAACTTTTACTCCACCTTTACGGGCTTCGCTCAGTAATTGATCGATCAAATACTGTGCGCGCTCAACACCTTCTTCACGGATGACCGATTCGATCGCCTGTTGCCAGTCGCGAGTTTCGATCGGATCCACGTCATTTGGGAAACGTTCTGACATGGGTGGTATTCCTTATCTGTGTCTAATACGTTGATTATCTGGAACCTGTCGCATTGTATTTTCCGTGAAAAACACAATAAGACAGGTTCTGCGTTTAGTTGCCGCGCTCTAAATAGTGGCGCTTAAAAGAGCCAGAAATTTCGGACTCTCATTCCTTACGTTGCTGTAAGCGCCGCAGAGAGCGTTCTCGACGGCTCTGTTCGCGGCTGCGATCCAGCAATATTTCTTCGATAAATGCCAGGTGACGGTGCGACGCTTCGCGCGCCTGCTCCGGCTGACGAGCCATAATCGCCGCAAAAATGCTGGCGCGATGGCTGCTCACTTGCGCCAGCATTTCACGGCGCGCATAGAGCAATTCAAAATTCTGACGAACGTTTTGTTCGAGCATCGGTGACATACAGCGCAATAAGTGTAGTAGCACCACGTTGTGGGCAGCTTCCGTGACGGCGATTTGATACTGCATAACAGCATCGGATTCCGCATCCAGGTCACCGGATTCTTGCGCTTGTTGAATGGCTAAATGGCAGTCGCCAATACGTTTGAGATCTTCGTCCGTACCACGCAATGCAGCGTAATACGCCGCGATACCTTCAAGTGCGTGGCGAGTTTCAAGCAGATCAAACTGGGATTCAGGATGGTCAGACAGCAGTTCGACCAGCGGGTCGCTTAAACTTTGCCAAAGACTGTTCTGGACAAAAGTACCGCCGCCCTGACGACGAAGCAGGAGACCTTTCGCTTCAAGGCGCTGTATGGCCTCGCGCAGAGAAGGACGAGAAACGTCGAACTGTTTTGCCAATTCGCGCTCTGGTGGAAGTTTTTCGCCGGGACGCAAGGTTCCCTCAAGGATGAGAAACTCCAACTGCTGCTCAATCACATCGGATAATTTTGGTTGGCGGATTTTGCTGTAGGCCATTTATTCCCTGTCTCTGCCATTAGCCTTCATGTAGTCAATTGGTATGACCAATTTCACATTGTTGACGCTAAAGTAACAAAGTATTCACCTTCTGTCCATCCTGGTTTTGATCAGAATCATTAAATTGGGGTTATTTTAACAACAATAAAGGAATGACGTTTCAAAAATGCAACCCCTTACAAACCTCATGGTTACCACCAAAGAAGTAGATTTAACTTTATATAAGTCAGCAAATTCGCAATTTTGAGCAACTTGAACCGATTCATCACTTTAAAATATGAATATTAATTCAGCGGCAGCGCTTATTCTGGATAAAGAATAAACGGCGTTAATAACGGGGCGGAGATGACAACTGGTTTCTTTTTATTCAACTCGTCACGACAAGAATAGAAAGCAGGTGCAAACAATCGCGCTTACCACTATTCTTTGCGCTGCGGAAGTCTCTTGCGCGAAATACTGGATTCAAAACCGTAAAATAAAGACTACACATTACGGAATTACAAACTTACAGAGGCGCAGTCAACGCCCTGAAAAAACCATAATCACGAGGTTAAACGATGGATGGTCAAGTACAAGGCGCTACGCTTAAACGCGGCCTTAAAAACCGCCATATCCAGCTCATCGCGCTGGGTGGCGCAATTGGGACAGGTCTGTTTCTGGGCAGTGCGTCTGTTATCCAATCCGCCGGGCCGGGGATTATTCTTGGTTACGCGATTGCAGGCTTTATCGCATTTTTGATCATGCGCCAGCTAGGCGAGATGGTTGTGGAAGAGCCTGTAGCAGGTTCATTTAGCCACTTCGCTTACAAATACTGGGGTGGATTCGCAGGCTTCGCTTCTGGCTGGAACTACTGGGTGCTGTATGTCCTGGTGGCCATGGCAGAATTGACCGCCGTCGGTAAATACATTCAGTTCTGGTACCCGGAGATCCCAACCTGGGCCTCGGCTGCGGTGTTCTTTGTGGTCATCAACGCCATTAACCTGACAAACGTAAAAGTGTTCGGTGAAATGGAGTTTTGGTTCGCCATTATCAAAGTTATTGCCGTGGTTGCCATGATTGTGTTCGGTGCCTGGTTGCTGTTTAGCGATCATGCAGGCCCGCAAGCAACGGTACGCAACCTGTGGGAACAAGGCGGATTCCTGCCGCATGGCTGGACCGGCTTAGTCATGATGATGGCTATTATCATGTTCTCCTTCGGCGGCCTGGAGCTGGTTGGGATTACGGCTGCGGAAGCAGATAACCCAGAAGTCAGCATCCCTAAAGCAACAAACCAGGTTATCTACCGTATTCTGATTTTCTATGTGGGCTCACTGGCAGTTCTGTTGTCTCTGATGCCGTGGACGCGCGTGACCGCTGATACCAGCCCGTTCGTACTGATCTTCCACGAATTGGGTGACACCTTTGTTGCCAACGCGCTTAACGTTGTGGTTCTGACCGCTGCACTGTCTGTTTATAACAGCTGTGTTTACTGCAACAGCCGCATGCTGTTTGGTCTGGCTCAGCAAGGCAATGCTCCAAAAGCCCTGCAAAAAGTCGATAAACGTGGCGTGCCGGTGAATACCATTCTGGTCTCCGCTGTCTTCACCGCGCTGTGCGTACTGATTAACTACTTAGCCCCGGCAGAAGCCTTTGGCCTGCTGATGGCGCTGGTGGTTTCCGCCCTGGTTATCAACTGGGCAATGATTAGCCTTGCGCACATGAAATTCCGTCGCGCAAAACAGCAGCAAGGGGTGAAAACTCGCTTCCCTGCTCTGTTCTATCCGATGGGTAACTACCTCTGCCTGCTGTTTATGGCAGCGGTGCTGGTCATCATGTTGATGACACCTGGCATGGCCATCTCCGTATGGTTGATTCCAGTCTGGGTGGTTATTCTCGGCATCGGTTACTTCATCAAACAGAAGAACCTGAAAAGCGTTAAAGCTTAATGTACTAAGGCTCGGAACGATGGTGGATGACGCTCACGCTTATCCACCCTACAACACCGAACCCGTAGGTCGGGCAAGCGTAGCGCCCCCGACATTATCGGCGACAAGGGTGGATGGGGCTCGCGCTTATCCACCCTACAAATTCAAACAGCGAATTAGTTATCTGCTTCACAGTTTTTTAACAATGACAGTATTGTCCATCTCTGCGACGGTTTCCCGACACGCAAATAATCGCCATTAGCCCAATACTCTTGTCCATATTCTGGTCTGGAGCATTTCCTATGGAAAGCAGCAAATTATCGATTAAAGAAAAGATTGGCTACGGAATGGGCGACGCCGGGTGCAATATCATCTTCGGCGCTATTATGTTGTTTGTTAACTATTTTTATACGGACATTTTTGGTCTCGCCCCCGCACTGGTGGGGGTTATGCTGCTTTCTATCAGGGTGATTGACGCAATTACCGACCCCATTATGGGGGCGATTGCTGACAGAACGCAGAGCCGTTGGGGGCGTTTTCGTCCATGGATTTTATGGATGGCAGCCCCATTTGCCTTCTTCAGTTACCTGATGTTTACCACACCTGACTGGGCTTATAGCAGCAAAGTTATCTATGCTTTCGTCACCTACTTTCTGCTCTCTTTAACTTATACCGCGATCAACATTCCCTACTGTTCCCTGGGAAGCGTAATTACAAATGACCCGAAAGAGCGCGTGGCCTGCCAGGCGTATCGCTTCGTGATGGTCGGCATTGCCACCCTGATTCTTTCACTTTCCCTGCTGCCGATGGTTGACTGGTTTGGCGGCGGTGACAAAGCGAAAGGCTACCAAATGGCAATGGGCGTCCTCGCCGTGCTCGGCATGTGCATGTTCCTGTTTTGCTTCTCCACCGTCAGAGAACGCGTTCGCCCTGCGGTGCCAAGCAACGACGATCTAAAAGCCGATCTGAAAGATGTCTGGAAAAACGACCAGTGGGTACGCATCCTCCTTCTGACACTGTGCAACGTCTGCCCCGGTTTTATCCGCATGGCTGCGACGATGTATTACGTCACCTGGGTGATGGGCCAAAGCACAAGCTTTGCCACACTGTTTATTAGCCTCGGCGTGGTGGGCATGATGGGCGGCAGTATGCTCGCAAAAGTGCTGACCGATCGTATATGCAAACTGAAAGTCTTTTTCTGGACCAACATCGCGCTGGCGATTTTCTCCTGCGGTTTCTATTTCCTCGACCCACATGCCACCATGCTGATTGTGGTGATGTACTTCCTGCTTAACATCCTGCACCAGATCCCCTCGCCGCTGCACTGGTCACTAATGGCAGACGTAGACGATTATGGCGAGTGGAAAACCGGCAAGCGCATCACCGGTATCAGCTTCTCCGGCAACCTATTCTTCCTGAAATTAGGGCTGGCGATTGCTGGTGCCATGGTTGGTTTCCTGCTTTCCTGGTACGGTTACGATGCCGGAGCTAAACAACAAAGCGCAGATTCAATTAACGGTATCGTGATGCTGTTTACCGTTATTCCTGGCGTCGGATACCTGATTACTGCCGGTGTTGTGCGCCTGCTGAAAGTTGACCGTGAATTAATGCAGCGCATTCAACTCGACCTGGAAAAGCGCCGTATCAACTACCGCGAACTGAATGAATATCACGACAGCAAAGCTGTTGAAGCCAAACTGTAAGGAAAGCGTTATGAATCAGGAGCAATGGCCTAATCCATTTATCGAGCAGCGAGCCGATCCGTTTATTTTGCAGCATGATGATGGCTACTACTTTATTGCCTCGGTGCCAGAGTATGACCGGCTGGAGATCCGCCGCGCGGCGAAGCTGAACGAGCTGCCAAATGCTGAGCCTGTCGTGGTATGGCGCAAGCCTGCTCATGGCCCGATGAGCGAACTTATCTGGGCGCCGGAACTGCATCATATTGACGGTAAATGGTACATCTACTTCGCGGCCACGCACACCCAGGAGCTGGATCAGCTAAATATGTTCCAGCACCGGATGTTTGCCCTCGAATGTGCCGACGCAGATCCGCTCTCCGGTAAATGGGTCGAAAAAGGCCAGGTAAAAACGCAGTTTGATAGTTTTTGCCTGGATGCCACTACCTTTAAACATCAAGGAAAACAGTGGTATTTGTGGGCGCAAAAAGACCCGAACATTGCCGGTAATTCGAATATCTACCTCACCGAACTGGAAACGCCCTGGGCGATAAAAGGTAACCCGGTAATGTTAAGCAAACCCGAACTGGACTGGGAATGTAGAGGCTTTTTGGTCAATGAAGGGCCTGCGGTCATCATGCATGGGGATAAGCTATTTATCAGCTATTCAGCCAGCGCCACCGATGAAAATTACTGCATTGGGTTGTTATGGATAGATGTGAATGCCGATCCGACTAAGGCCGAGAACTGGCACAAATCTCCACGGCCCATTTTCACTACCAGCTATGAGAACAAGCAGTTCGGGCCGGGTCATAACAGCTTTACCAAAACCCAGGACGGACAAGATATTCTGGTGTATCACGCTCGAAACTATACTGAAATCGAAGGTGACCCGCTGTATGACCCCAATCGCCATACGCGCCTTAAAACAATCGAATGGGATGTAAACGGTATGCCAGTGTTTGGCGTGCCGGCGAAAGACACAATTTAAAATATCAGTATTTAAAACATAGTGTTGCGCTTCCTTCATCACGAAGGGAGCGCTGACGTTCTGGTGTAATAAGTCCTCAAACCCCGCGACATTCTGTCAGACCAATTTATTCCTGTTATGTGACAACTTTCTCATTCGGTAAAAAACATAACGACCAGAACAAATATCACAATGGCATAATAAATAACCAGCCAATAGAGTAAAAAATACACACTCAATGTCTGGAGATAAAAGTGAGTACATCAAGGAAATTATCCATTGCTGAGAAAATTGGTTTCGGCATGGGCGATGCCGCATGTGGCATCGTTTATTCTTCCGTTACCATGTTCTTAACTTATTTTTATACTGATATTTACGGTCTTTCCGCCGCCGCAGTCGGAATAATGTTTCTGGTAACACGAATTCTCGATGCGGTTACCGATCCGCTTACCGGGCTTATCGCCGACCGGATTCGCACACGCTGGGGGCATTTTCGCCCGTGGTTAATTTGGTTTGCCATTCCTTACGCGGTCTTAGCGGTATTAACGTTTACCACTCCTGATTTTGGCGAATCCGGTAAATTACTTTACGCCTATATTAGCTACACATTATTAATGCTCTGCTACACCTTTATTAATATCCCTTATTGTGCGCTTGGCGGCGTCATTACCAGTGATGAAAAAGACCGTTTATCTGCACAATCGTATCGATTTACCATTTCATCTATCGCCGGGCTGGTTGTTTCAGTCGCAACATTATTTTTGGTCGACTGGCTTGGGAAAGATAATAAACAATTTGGCTTTCAGGCAACGATGGCGATTATGGGAACGCTCGCCGTCATCATGCTATTTTTCTGCTTCTTTAGTACCTCAGAACGCATTCGACCGGCAGTCGAAACCAACCACAGTATGATGAGCGACTTGCGCATTTTATTGGCGAACGATCAGTGGCGCATTGTGGCAATAATCACCTTCTTTTCCAGTATGGCTGGGGTAATGCGAAGTGCGGCAACATTGTACTATGCCACTTATCTGATGCTCGGAGGCATCGAAAGCGCAGCGGGTACCGCTATGAAATCTGCCTTTGTTTCTACAAGCGTAGTCGGCACCATCATAGGCAGTATCGTCGCGGGTTATTTGGCACAGCGCTATCGTGCAGTCTCCCTGTTTAAAAATATTAACCTGGTGCTGGTCGTAATTGGCGTGGTGATGTTCTTTATTCCTCCAACATGGCTTGTTGTGGTATTCCCACTCTATTTCCTCGTCGGCTTCTTCCATCAAATGTATCAACCTTTCAAATGGAATATGATGGCCAACGCCGCCGATTATGGCGAGTGGAAATTTGGCCGACGCATTACCGGATTGTCTTTTTCCGGTAACTTATTTGCTCTAAAAATGGGTATGGCTGTTGCGGGTGCATTTGTTGGATTCTCATTAGGTTGGTTTGGTTATCAGGCCGGTATCCCTACACAAACGCCTCTCGCCACTCACGGTATTATTGGACTATTAACCGTCGGCCCTTCTATTTCCTATTTTATTCTCTACTGGCTAACCCATTTTTATACGCTCGATGACAAAATGATGAATAAAATCCAGCACGACCTGGCTCAACGTCAGCAAGTTGAAGAAAAAAATATTGCAGGCGAATCTCCTGCATTAATAAATCCATTAATCACTACAGAGGCTAAGCATCATGGCTAATCACGAGGCGCAGCCAGGCTATTATAAAAATCCCATTCTGCACGCAGATTATTCTGATCCGGATATTATTCGCGTGGGAGGTGATTTTTATATGGTGTCATCCAGCTTTAACCATTTCCCTGCGCTACCGGTGTTGCACTCCCGTGATTTAGTTAACTGGAAAATTATCAATCACGTCTTTTCTGCTTTTAAAGATAAGACCTACGACACGATGCAGCCGGGAAAGGGAGTATGGGCTCCCTCTATTCGCTACCACGACGGTAAATTCTGGGTCTTTTTCAGCACGCCGGATGAAGGCATTTTTATGTCATTCACCGCCGACCCACGCGGTAAATGGAGTGCACCGCACTGTGTTAAAGCCGCAAAAGGCTGGATTGATCCTTGCCCGTTGTGGGACGACGACGGGCGCGCATGGCTGGTTCACGCCTTTGCTCACAGCCGCAGTGGTAGAAAACATCAGCTGCAACTCATTGAAATGTCGCCTGATGGCCGCTCGCTACTGGGTGAAGGGAAAATTATCTACGACGGTGCGCTGGATCAACCCACACTTGAAGGGCCAAAGTTTTATAAACGCAACGGCTGGTATTATATCTTCGCCCCGGCTGGGGGTGTCGAAACGGGTTGGCAGTCTGTATTACGCGCTCGTCAGCTAAGCGGGCCGTGGGAAGCAAGAGTGGTATTACAGCAGGGGCAAACTCACATTAACGGCCCGCATCAGGGCGGATTTGTTGAGCTGGAAAACGATGAGTGCTGGTTTATACATTTTCAGGATGCCGATTTGTACGGGCGGATCGTGCATCTCCAACCTATGAACTGGCAACAAGATGACTGGCCGCTGATCGGTGAAAAACAGCTTTCGAATGGGCCAGGGCAGCCTGTAATAGAGCATCCGCTACCGTCGATTGCTCAATATCCACAAGGCTGTGAAACCCCGCAGACCAGCGATGATTTCGCGAACGGAAAACCCGGTTTGCAATGGCAGTGGCAGGCACATCCGCAGGAAAGCTGGCTACAACCCGCCAAAAATGCGCTGGCGCTGGCCTGCCAGATAATGCCGGAATACCAGGGCGAACAGGCACTGTATGCTCAGCCGAATCTGCTGTTGCAAAAATTCCCGGCGCGCAACTTCAGCGCAACCACTGAACTGCATGCAGAATTCCAGCACGCAGGTGAACTTAGCGGCCTGATTATTTACGGTGAACGGTATGCGGCACTTGCACTTGAACAGCGCGAAGGGAAACTCAAAATTATTCTGCTTGCCGCCTGGATGAGTGACACCGGCGTATTACATCAACAGCAACGCGATATCGCCGACTGGCCGTCAAACAAACCGCTCTGGCTCAAAGTCAACGTAGCGGACGGTGGGATTTGTCATTTCAGCTATGGTGAAAACAATATTGACTGGCAGCACGTTTCCCCCAGCTTTGCCGCAGGAAAAGGCAAGTGGGTAGGAGCAAAACTAGGGATTTTTGCGGCATCCCGGCAGGCTGTAGCCCAACCAGGAAAGGGCGTTTATTCACATTTTACTGTTGATCTATAAGAGCTTGTTGGCCGGGTAACTTCCGGCCAACAATATGACTTAAACCAACGTCCCGTAAATTGTTAGCAACGCCACCACAACGATGATAACCAGGGACGTTTTCTTCGCCATCGACACGGCAGCTTTTGGCGTTTTGATTTTATCGAGATGCGGCTCGCGCGCCAGGGAGTACTGCGCCAGTTGAGTCAACACCTGGTACTGAGAAGTGTGGCGGTCGGCCAACGACGCAAACCACGCAGGAAGCGCCCTTTCACCGTGTCCCAGTAACGCATACGCTACGCCAACCAGACGAACCGGCACCCAATCCAGCACATGTAAAATGACATCAATACCTGAATGCAAACGCTGCTGAGGCGTGTGATGGCGGGCAAGCCAGCTCTGCCAGGCTCGCAAGAAAGCATAACCTGCCAGGGTTACCGGCCCCCAAACGCCGCCGACGATAAACCAAAAAAGCGGTGCCATATAAAAACGGAAGTTAATCCACAGCAGCGCATTTTGCAGCTCTTTGAGATATTCCCGTTCGTCGCAATCAGGTGGCACACCGTGGATCAGCGTCAGCTCATTCGCCATCGCATCGCGGGCATGGCTATCATCATGGCTCGCCGCTTGCAGATAAGCGTGGTAATGCAAACGAACCTGCCCCGCGCCGATACACAATACACCCAGCGCAATCCAGAACACTAACAAGGGCACATTAAAGAACAGGCCTTGCAGCGCGCGGATACAGAGAAAAACCACCAGCATACACACGGCGGTCATCAAAATTGTGCGCAACAACGAGAAGCTTTTTACCCGCCGAAAGAGTGCTTCAAGGCGGTGATCTAACTGCCAGTGCTCGCCCAGTTTGAAGAGGCGTTCCCAAATCATCACCAACAGCAAAGTAAACAGCGTCATTTCATCTCCTTATTTGACGTAACCTCAACCGAGTGGCGAAAACGCGACCAGTCAAAAGCAGGGCCAGGGTCCGTTTTACGCTCCGGTGCAATATCACAGTGCCCCGTCATATGCTCGGCAATGGCTGGATAAACCTGAATCAGAACGTCTGTAATGGCAGCAAGTTGTTGATATTGCGCATCTGTGTACGGCAGCGTATCGGTGCCCTCCAACTCGATGCCGATCGAAAAATCGTTGCAACGTTCACGCCCCTGATACAACGAAACGCCGGCATGCCAGGCGCGTTTATCAAAAGGAACATACTGAACGATTTCACCATCACGGCGAACCAGGCAATGTGCCGAAACGCGCAAATGGGCAATGTCTGCAAAATAGGGATGCGCCTGTGCATCAAGCGCTCCGGTAAATAGCGCATCAATCCATGGGCCACCGAACTCACCCGGTGGCAGACTGATGTTATGCACCACCAGCAGCGAAGGGGTTTCATCCTCCGGTCGGCAATCAAAATGGGGGGAAGGAACATGCTTAACACCCACCAGCCAGCCGTTTTTAAGCTGCATCTGCGGTCTCCTTAGAGTGGTACTTAACGTCGCATCAATGTAGCATGTTTCGACATTAACTAAGCCATTTCGGAGTTTTATCATGCCACCTCGCCGTTATAACCCAGACCGCCGACGTGACGAACTTCTCGAACGCATCAACCTTGATATTCCCCAGTCAGTTTCTCAGGCTTTACGCGAAGATCTCGGTGGCGATGTCGATCCTAATAACGATATTACCGCGCAGTTACTGCCTGAAGGGCATCGTTCGCATGCCGTTGTAATCACTCGCGAAGATGGCGTGTTCTGCGGAAAACGTTGGGTTGAAGAGGTCTTTATCCAACTGGGTGGGGACGTTAACGTCACCTGGCATGTAGAAGACGGTCAAACCGTCGTCGCTGACCAACCGTTGTTTGAACTCCAGGGCCCTTCACGAGTGCTGCTCACTGGCGAACGCACAGCGCTTAACTTCGTGCAAACGCTATCAGGCGTTGCCAGCGAAGTGCGTACTTATGTTGATCTGCTCACAGGGACCAGAACGCAACTGCTGGACACGCGTAAAACGCTGCCGGGTCTGCGTACGGCACTGAAATATGCAGTTTTGTGCGGCGGCGGCAGTAACCACCGTTTAGGTCTTTCAGACGCTTTCCTGATTAAAGAAAACCACATCATTTCTTCCGGCTCAATTCGCCAGGCGGTAGAAAAAGCCTTTTGGTTTCATCCGGATGTGCCGGTTGAAGTTGAAGTGGAATCACTTGATGAGTTGGAACAGGCGCTACACGCTGGCGCAGACATAATCATGCTCGATAATTTTAACGTCGAAGATATGCGTCAGGCCGTAGCCACCACCAACGGTAAAGCACAGCTAGAAGTTTCAGGTAACGTCACGAAAGAAACCCTGCGTGAATTTGCCGAAACCGGCGTTGACTTTATTTCCGTTGGCGCGCTGACAAAACACATTCGCGCCCTCGATCTCTCCATGCGCTTCCGCTAATTCCTGCCCGGCAGATGAGGCAAAACTCATCTGCCCTTTTCTTCGCTTTACGTTACCGCTCGCACTTTTTCCGTCGACTCCTGCAAACCGCCAAAATATCCTGGAAGGCTCCTTCCTGATGTATTCATTCACTCTCGCCTGAGAAATTTTTCCGGCGCAAAGTGCCGCCATCTTAATCAGGAGCGGCATATGAACAAACAACAAGGATTCACACTTATTGAGCTGATGGTGGTCATCGGCATTATTGCAATTCTTAGCGCGATTGGTATTCCGGCTTATCAAAATTATCTGCGTAAAGCGGCACTTACCGACATGCTACAAACCTTTATCCCTTACCGTACAGCCATTGAACTTTGTGCCATTGAACGCGGAGGCATTAGCGCATGCGATGCGGGAAGCAATGGTATTCCTTCCCCCAAAACGACTCGCTACGTCAGCGGAATGAGCATCGAACAAGGTGTTGTTACGCTCACTGGGCAAGAAAGTCTCAATGGGCTCACCGTCTCTCTGTCCCCGCAGTGGAGTGATGCCGAAGGCGTTGAAGGCTGGTCTCGGACGTGCGCCGCCTCAGCTAATAGTTCGCTTAAACAATCCTGCGAAGAAGTCTTCCGTTTTGAAAATAGCCAGACGGGAAACTAAGCCATGGTCAATCAGCAGATCCTCGCACTGTGCAACCAGTATCAGGCGATATTGCTATCTGAAGAGCCCGTCCTGCACATTGCCATCGCGCCAAATCCACCCGCACAATTCTTTGAAGCATTGCGTTTTCTCTCTGATAAAACCGTCAATGTTGAATACTGGCCAGCCGAACAGTTGGAAAAAGCACGGCACTCTCAGGGATCTACAGGTAAAGATGAACCGCAAGATCTGCACCTCGCGCCGGTGGTTCAACTCCTGCAAGAAACCCTTCGCAAAGCGATCCAACTGCGTGCGTCAGACATTCACTTCGAACCCGTAGAGCAAGGCTACCAGATTCGTTTTCGCGTTGATGGCGTGCTGCAACTTCAACCCCTGCTGCCCGCTCCTCTGGCTGCTCCGTTAACCGCCCGCCTGAAAGTATTGGGGAATTTGGATATTGCTGAGCGCCGCCTGCCGCAGGACGGGCAAATAGAAATTGAAGTCGAAAAGCAGACCTGCTCATTTCGCATCTCAACTTTACCGGTGTATCACGGAGAAAAGGTCGTCCTACGCTTGATGACCCAGACGGCACAAACATTTGAGCTATCAGAATTAGGGATGTCAGCAGACGATTGCGCCCACTTCCAAAGCGCTCTGACGAATCCACAAGGCATGATTCTGGTCACAGGCCCTACCGGTAGCGGAAAAACTATCACGCTTTATAGCGCACTCAAGATTCTCAACCAGGTTTCCAGCAATCTTTGTAGTGTCGAAGATCCCATTGAAATTCCCATGCATGGGCTTAATCAAACGCAAATAAATACCAAAGCCGGGCTGAGTTTTCAGAATGTGCTTCGTGCGTTACTGCGCCAGGATCCGGACATCATCATGGTCGGTGAAATTCGCGACGGCGATACAGCAGAAATCGCCATCAAAGCTGCGCAAACCGGGCATCTCGTGCTTTCAACATTGCATACGAACTCAACGGCCGAAACCGTCGTCCGATTAGAACAAATGGGCGTAGAACGGTGGATGTTAGCATCGGCCTTAAACATGGTCGTTGCTCAACGTCTGGTTCGTAAGCTCTGCCCACACTGCAAACAGCAACTCGCGGATGACATTATCCTTCCCAAAACAATGTGGGCTAACGCACTTCCCCGCTGGCAGGCCGTCGGCTGCGAACGCTGTTACGGTGGTTTCTATGGGCGAAGCGCCTTATTTGAAATTTTGCTAATTGGGCCAGCGTTGCAATCAGCCATTACCCAAGGCCTACCCGCTCACGAAATTGAAGCCCTGGCGCGTCAAAATGGAATGGTGACGTTATTTGAAAGCGGCTGCCGGGCCGTTGAACAAGGACTCACGACACAGGAAGAGCTGTATCGAGTGCTTGGGGTACCGCATGGCTAAGTTTTTACTCTGGCACTGGAAAGCTATTGATGCACGTGGGCAAATACAGCAAGGAATGTTGCTGGCAGACGATGCACCCTCTGCCAGCGAGCAATTATTCCATGCCGATCTACAACTTTTGAATCTGCGAAAAACCTCCCATACGCGTCGGGGCTGCTGGCATATTCAGCAAAAAATAGATGTATTCCGCCAGCTCGCCACGCTACTTCAGGCGGGAATTTCATTATCAGACGGGCTGTTGCTTATTGCACAGCAACATCCGTTTGATGAATGGCGCGCCCTGCTAAAAGAGATCGAAAAACAGGTTTCTAACGGCACGCCTTTCTCCAGTGCTTTAAAAAAATGGCCAAAGATTTTTCCTGCGCTGTTTATTGCTCTGATTCATATCGGTGAGTTAACAGGAAAGCTGGATGAGTGCTGTAAAAGGCTCGCAGAACAACAAGAAAAACTCTACCGGTTACGAAAAAAGGTCGTAAAAGCGCTACGTTACCCGCTATTTATTATGGTCGTAGCCCTACTTGTGACGATTGGGATGATGGGGTTTGTGCTGCCAGAATTTGCCAATATTTATCGCTCTTTTAACGCGCCATTACCTACGATTACCGTGGCTATAATGGCCGTTTCAAACTGGGTCACATCACAAGGACCTGTCTACTTTCTGGCTATTCTTCTCGCCTGCGCCTGCGGCTATTTTCTCCGGCAAAAAAAACCTCACTGGCAGGAGTACGAGCAGAATCTGCTGCTACGCATTCCTCTGATTGCTCCGCTGTGGCGAGGGCAAATTCTCAGTCAAATCTATACCACGTTGTCACTTTCTCAGCAGGCGGGGATCCCTTTATTGCAAGGGCTTGAGGCGGTCGAAGCAACGCTTACACAATTGCTGTGGAAGAAAGTGATTTCGCAAATCAGCGTCGATGTGACACAAGGAATACCGTTTTGGCAGACGCTTTCTAAAAGCGGGCGCTTCACGCCGTTGTGTTGCCAACTGGTGCGGATTGGAGAAGAGTCAGGCGCTTTGGATCTGATGCTGGAGAAACTATCAACCTGGCATCATAACAATACGGAGGAGCTGGCAGATAACCTTGCCGCAGCGCTGGAGCCGATAATGATGTTAGTCGTAGGGGGGATAATTGGGACGCTGGTCATAGCGATGTATCTGCCTATTTTCCAGCTTGGAGATGCGATGAGCGCGGGATAAAGCGGCGTGACGAATGCCACGCCGTATGCGTCTATAAATTAGAGGCTATTGAAAACGCGGTTTTCCTGTTCATTCACACGAATGAACGTGGTGCGCTTGGTCAACTCTTTCAGGCGAGAAGCACCAACATAGGTACACGCAGAACGCAATCCGCCCAGAATGTCACGGGTGGTGTTTTCTACGGGGCCGCGCAATGGCAGCTTAACGGTTTTGCCTTCGGCTGCGCGATATTGTGCAACCCCGCCGACGTGTCGGGTCATGGCTGATTCAGAGCTCATGCCGTAGAACAGCATGAATTTCTCGCCATTTTCTTCAACGATGGTGCCGCCGCTTTCATCGTGCCCAGCAAGCATACCGCCCAGCATCACGAAATCTGCGCCGCCGCCGAAGGCTTTAGCAACATCGCCTGGCATAGTACATCCGCCATCGCTAACAATCTGGCCACCGAGACCGTGTGCAGCATCAGCACATTCAATAACAGCAGACAACTGCGGATAGCCAACGCCAGTTTTCACACGCGTGGTGCATACTGAACCAGGGCCGATACCGACTTTAACGATGTCTGCACCAGAAAGAATTAGCTCTTCACACATTTCACCGGTAACGACGTTGCCTGCGCAGATAACTTTATCCGGCCAGGCTTCACGCGCTTTAGACACAAACTGAGTGAAGTGTTCAGAGTAGCCATTAGCCACATCGATACAGATAAATTTCAGTGCCGGATTAAGAGAAAGAATCTGTTTGGTTTTCTGGAAATCAGCATCTGATGTTCCTGTCGAAACCATAACGAATTTCAGGATGTCATCGGAAACAGACTTAACGAAGTGGCTCCACTCTTCAACAGAGTAGTGCTTATGAACGGCGGTGAGGATATCAAACGAGGCCAACGCCTGAGCCATGCCGAATGTACCAACGGTGTCCATGTTAGCAGCAATGATCGGAACACCTGACCATGCAATACCGGAGTGTTTGAAAGTGAACTGGCGCTCAAGCTCTACATCAGAGCGGCTTTTCAGAGTGGAACGTTTTGGGCGAATAAGAACGTCTTTAAAACCTAACTTCAAATCTTCTTCAATACGCATGTGCAGATTCCTGGGTCGAATGGCGAAGGACGCGAAAACGCAATTGGCGATTTAGGCACCAATTCCAGTGACGCTATCATACGCACTATTAATGCCGCCGCAAGACTGCGAAATTACTCTTTTTTGCGCTACAATCGTTAAAATTTACCTGAGTAACAGGAAATCGCCAGGCGGGTGCGTTTTTTCCCCGTTCCATGGCCCTTTCCAGACGTGTGTCAGGTACAAATAAGTTTTCTATCTCCTTGAAGAAACGTCGATTTAAGGTCTGGCTTTTATGGTTTATACGGTGGCATTAACGGGTGGTATTGGCAGTGGCAAAAGTACTGTCGCCGATAGCTTTTCCCGATTAGGTATTACCGTTGTAGACGCTGACGTCATTGCTCGTCAGGTTGTTGAGCCAGGTCAGCCCGCACTGAGCACTATTACAGAACATTTTGGTAATGAAATACTTCTTCAGGACGGCACGCTTAATCGCCGGGTTCTGCGCGAAAAAATTTTTTCTTCCCCTGCGGAGAAGCAATGGCTCAATGCGCTGTTACACCCATTGATTCATCAGCGAACCCAAACCGAAATTAATCAAGCTCTTTCCCCTTACGTTTTGTGGGTTGTTCCATTGTTAATTGAGAATAACCTGCAACAAAAGGCCGATCGCGTGTTGGTCGTTGATGTCTCGCCAGAGGTGCAAATCGCACGTACTATTGCGCGAGATAAAGTCAGTCGCGAACATGTGCAACAAATCCTTGCCGCACAGGCGACACGCGAGGCGCGTTTGAGCGCAGCCGACGATGTAATTAATAATGATGGTGGCGCCGAACAGGTGGCTGCACATGTTGACCGCCTGCACCGCCAGTATCTGGATCTGGCGTCCCAGGCCGCACAGCAGGAAATTGAATAATGAGTACCCAGATCCTCTTTGAGCACCCACTGAATGAAAAAATGCGTACCTGGTTGCGTATCGAGTTTTTAATTCAACAACTCGAAAGTTCGTTACCGGTAGATGAAACCTCCAAAGCCCTTCATTTTTTCCGCAATGTGGGTGACCTGCTTGATGTCTTTGAACGCGGCGAGATTCGCACTGATATTCTAAAAGAACTGGAACGCCAGCAGCGTAAATTATTGAACTGGTCTGAAGTTCCGGGCGTAGATATGCAGTTGATTGATTCTCTACGCAGCCAGCTTAAAGAGCGCGGCAGTGTCTTAATGGCCGCTCCACGACTGGGGCAAGCGCTGCGAGAAGATCGCCTGATCGCATTGGTTCGCCAGCGTCTGAGTATTCCTGGAGGATGTTGTAGCTTTGATTTGCCGACGCTGCATATCTGGCTATATTCCCCACAAGCACAGCGTGACGCGCAAATTAATACCTGGCTTGCGACGTTGCAGCCTCTGAAACAGGCATTGGATCTGCTACTGGAGATCATTCGTAATTCTGCGCCGTTCCGTAAGCAAACCAGTCTCAACGGTTTTTATCAGGATAACGGCGATGATGCCGATTTACTGCGTTTGCAGTTAGATCTTTCCTCTCAGCTGTATCCGCAGGTTTCTGGCCATAAAAGCCGTTTTGCGATTCGCTTCCTGCCGCTTGATAGCGAAAATGGAATCATTCCAGAGCGTCTCGATTTTGAACTGGCGTGCTGCTAAGGAGTTAACGTGTCTGAACCAACCAAAGTAAACTGCCCCGGCTGCGGTAAAGTTGTTATCTGGAATGAAACCAGTCCCTACCGCCCATTTTGCAGCAAGCGTTGCCAGTTGATTGATTTAGGTGAATGGGCCGCCGAGGAAAAACGTATTCCTAGCAGCGGCGATTTATCTGAAAGCGACGACTGGAGTGAAGAAGATCTGCGTTAACGCTGCTGTAATTTGCTGATAACGGGTTCATTTGCTGGTGGAAAATCTGCAGCCACCAGCGAATTTTGTGCAACCCATTGACCCGGCTGCCCCTCTTTACCCCACGGTTCGCCTTCCCATTTTTCTACCATAAAGAACCACAGCGTCACGTGCCTGTCCGGGAACTCATAAGCTAACTGATGAAATAACGAAAACGTAGTTGGGGTAATGCCCGTCTCTTCTTGCAGTTCACGAACTAATGCTTGCTCCGGCGTTTCGCCAACTTCAATTTTCCCACCGGGAAATTCAAGTTTATTTGCCATATGGGCATCTGCCGCCCGTTGAGTGATAAAAATCTCACCCTGCTGATTGCGAATAATGCCAACGGCGATCTCTAACTGTTTCATTTTTGTGCAGGTACTCCACAGAAAAAAGGCGCAGCAAGCTGCGCCTTTATCGATAATGATGTTCTTAGCTCAAACGGCCATGACACTGTTTGTATTTTTTGCCAGAACCGCATGGGCACGGATCGTTACGACCCACTTTGCGCTCACCCGTTTCTGCAGCCAGTGCTTCCGCCGCTAAAGTATCGTCATCCTGGTGGCTTAGCTGTTGCATTTGTGCCAGGCGCTCGGCCTCTTCACGACGCTGCTGTTCCATGGCTTCGACTTCTTCAGGCATACGAACCTGCACTTTGCTGAGCGTGCTGATCACTTCATATTTCAGAGCTTCAAGCATAGAGGCAAACATCGCGAAAGATTCGCGCTTATATTCTTGCTTAGGATCTTTCTGCGCGTAACCACGTAAGTGGATACCCTGACGCAGATAATCCATCGCTGCCAGGTGCTCTTTCCAGAGTGAATCCAGAGTCTGCAGCATGACGCCTTTTTCGAAATGACGCATCATTTCAACGCCAACCACTTCTTCCTTACGCTTATACACTTCAACCGCGTTTTGCAGAATGCGCTCACGCAGTGTTTCTTCGTGCAGTTCAGGTTCTTTATCCAGCCACTCTTTAATTGGCAGCTCAAGGTCGAAGTCATTTTTCAGACGTTCTTCCAGGCCTTCTACATCCCACATTTCTTCCAGCGACTGCGGTGGAATGTGCGCGTCGATAGTCACTTTAAAGACATCTTCGCGGATGCTGTTGATGGTTTCGCTAACGTCGCTCACATCCAGCAGTTCATTACGCTGGCTGTAGATCGCACGACGTTGGTCGTTCGCCACATCATCATATTCAAGAAGCTGTTTACGAATATCAAAGTTACGGCTTTCAACTTTACGCTGCGCGTTAGCAATGGCTTTGGTCACCCATGGGTGCTCAATGGCCTCCCCAGGTTTCATACCCAGCTTACGCATCATGCCTGAAACGCGATCCGATGCGAAAATACGCATCAGGGAGTCTTCCATAGAGAGGTAGAAACGAGATGAACCCGCATCACCCTGACGACCAGAACGACCGCGTAGCTGGTTATCGATACGGCGAGATTCGTGACGCTCGGTACCGATAATGTGCAGGCCGCCAGACGCCAGAACCGCGTCATGGCGAACTTGCCAGTCAGCTTTAATCTGCGCAATTTGCTCAGGGGTTGGGTCTTCAAGCTCGGCTACTTCAGCCTGCCAGCTACCGCCCAATACGATATCCGTACCACGACCCGCCATGTTTGTTGCAATGGTTACAGCAGCAGGATAGCCCGCCTGCGCAACAATCCCTGCTTCGTTAGCGTGGAACTTGGCGTTCAGAACGTTGTGCTTGATACCCGCTTTGGTCAATTCCGCAGAAACCACTTCGGATTTCTCGATGGAAATGGTCCCCACCAGCACCGGCTGGCCATTGGTTGTACGCTCTTTAATGTCTTCAATAATCGCGCCGATCTTGTCCAGTTCGGTCATGTAGACCAAATCAGGCATGTCTTTACGAATCATTGGACGGTTAGTCGGCACAACGATGGTATCGAGCTTATAGATTGAGCTGAATTCAAACGCCTCGGTATCCGCAGTACCCGTCATACCGGCCAGTTTTTCGTACAGGCGGAAGTAGTTCTGGAAGGTGATGGATGCCAGAGTTTGGTTTTCGTTTTGAATGTCGACGCCTTCTTTGGCTTCAACAGCCTGGTGCAGGCCATCAGACCAGCGGCGACCTTGCATGGTACGGCCGGTGTGTTCATCCACAATGATAACTTCGCCATCTTTCACGATGTAGTCAACGTCACGGGTGAACAGCACATGCGCGCGCAGCGCAGCCGTCACATGGTGCATCAGCATAATGTTGGTTGGAGAGTACAGAGACTCGCCTTCTTCCATGATACCTTCACGGACCAGAAGTTCTTCAACCAGTACCAGACCGCGCTCGGTAATGTTTACCTGACGAGATTTCTCATCAACGGAGAAGTGGCCTTCGCCTTGGAAGGTGTCAGAATCTTCTTTTTCCTGACGAATCAGGCTTGGGATGATTTTGTTTACTTTTTTGTACAGCTCAGAGCTGTCTTCAGCCGGGCCGGAGATGATAAGCGGCGTACGCGCTTCATCGATAAGAATTGAGTCAACCTCATCCACCAACGCGTAGTGAAGTTTACGCTGCACGCGTTCTTCCGGGCTAAATGCCATGTTGTCACGCAGGTAGTCAAAGCCGTATTCATTGTTGGTGCCGTAGGTGATGTCAGCCGCGTAAGCTTCACGTTTCGCAGGCGCTGGCATGTTAGGCAAGTTGATACCTACGCTTAAACCCAGGTATTCGAATAACGGACGGTTGTTTTCCGCATCACGCTGGGCCAGGTAGTCGTTCACGGTAACAACGTGAACACCGCGGCCGCTCAAGGCGTTCAAATACGCAGGCAAAGTTGCAGTCAGCGTTTTCCCTTCACCGGTACGCATCTCTGCAATACAACGGTCGTTCAGGACCATACCGCCGAGCAGCTGTACGTCGAAATGGCGCATACCAAATACACGCTTACTCGCTTCGCGAACCACGGCGAACGCTTCTGGAATCAGGTTTTCCAACACTTCGCCTTTAGCAAGACGCGCACGGAACTCGTCAGTTTTTGCTTTTAATTCATCATCGGAAAGTTTTTCAATTTCCGGCTCCATGCTGTTGATAAGGCTTACAACTTTACGCATACGACGCAGGGTGCGGTCGTTACGGCTACCGAAAACTTTAGTTAATAATTTGATTAGCATAATAAATTCTCAAACGCCTACCGTAAGGGCAGAGCTAATAATAACGTTATAATTAAAGGAAATGGTTTTAGCTGAGGCGTTGCGGACCGGCGCGGATACCGTGAACCTGGCTAACCCAGATAGCAGGGCTAAAAGCCTCGACGGCTGGAGATTGCCAGAGCGCGATATGGCGCACGATAACAGGGGGTTTACTTTCCTGGGTAAGAAGCGCGGTAAGCGTATCCAGTAAAGCGAGTTTATGGGCCTGGAGTGGCAAGCTCTCTTGTGCAGCTGGCAACGTTTGAGGAGCCATGGCAAAAGAGAGGTGACGAATTACTGTACGAATTGCATGCTGATGCCAGTAATCGACACTAAATGATGGTCGGCGGTTACTTTCCTGCAATAATGCCAGACTATTGAAGCTGACCTTATTGAGATAATCGTGACTGCTGGCGGAGGTTTCCGCAGGGGCGGTTGAGTCGGTATTTTGGCTGAGCGCAGGCATGCCAAAACTCGCCGCAACCATCCCCAACAGGAGATGCGGCCAGAAATAACGTCTGCCAAACTGTCGCCAACGATTTAGAATACCAATCACTTTATCCGCCGGAGCATTATGTATGCGTGATAGTCGCCCACAATCTTTAGATCATTTGTTCGATGATGCTGGAGCCGAAAGCGTGCTGCAAAACGTGCAACAGCGCGCAACTGCACTACTGAGGCTTAACAGGGCAGTGAAAGGAATATTATCCGCTCAACTGCATCCCTGGTGCCGGGTAGCAAATTTCCGACAAGGCATTCTCGTACTTGAAACTGCAAATGCGAGCTGGCTGATGCGTTTACGCTATGAACAAGCCACGCTACTGAGTGCATTGCGAGCACAAATATTACCATCATTGACATCAATCGACATCAGGATTAATCCTTCACTGGCAGCAATTGGCCAAGATTCAGTACAAGAAAGCAGCATTCAAACAGGGAAAAGTAAAAGTGAAGGGGTCAACAGAGTGTTGAGCCAGCAAAGCGCTGAAGCATTAAGAATGGTGGCTGCACGGAGCCCAGAAAAATTAAAGGCAATAATAGAACGACTGGCGTCATTGGCCGGAGAGAGTACCAATGAAACCAGTCGCAATAAATAGTTCTGGTGTTACGCCAGAACCATTTTCGGTGCTTTGAACGCGAGCGGAAGTTCTGCGTCGTCCTGGAAGGTTGCCCATTCCCAGGCTTCCTGCTTCGCCAGAACCGCTTGAAGCAATTTGTTATTCAGTGCATGACCTGATTTATAGGCGGTAAACGCGCCGATAATGTTATGGCCGCACATGAACAAGTCGCCAATCGCGTCGAGCATTTTGTGACGAACGAATTCATCTTCAAAACGCAGACCGTCTTCGTTCAGTACGCGATAATCGTCAACAACGATGGCACAATCGAAGCTGCCGCCCAGGCACAAACCACGGGACTGCAGATATTCGATATCACGCATAAAACCGAAGGTACGAGCACGACTAATCTGGCGCATAAACGCGTCAGCAGAGAAGTTCATGCTGTAGCGTTGGGTGCTAGAATCGATCGCCGGATGGTTAAAGTCGATGGTGAAATCCAACGAGAAACCATTGTACGGCTTAAATTCAGCCCATTTATCGCCGTCTTCGACGCGAACTGTTTCTTTGACGCGCACAAATTTCTTCGCACAGTTTAATTCGTCAATGCCGGCATCAAGCAGCAGGTAGACGAACGGCGCTGCGCTACCGTCCATGATTGGGATTTCAGGGGCATTGACTTCAACAATAATGTTATCAATACCTAATCCCGCAAGGGCGGCGTTTAAATGCTCAACGGTAGAAATCCGCACATCGTGCTCGTTCACCAGGCAAGTACAGAGCATGGTATCACGCACAGATTTGGCATCTGCCGGAAAATCTACCGGAGGATTCAAGTCGGTGCGACGATAGATGACCCCGGTATTTGCCGGCGCAGGGCGTAGCGTCAGTGTGACTTTCTTGCCGGTATGTAAACCGACGCCAGTCGCCTGAACGATACGTTTAAGTGTCCTTTGTTTGATCATCGTATAATCTCGCCAAATTACCTATCCAACCGAAGTGTATATCACAATCGGTGGACCAGTTTAGCACAAAGAGCGAATATCCCCAACTTCCGGTTTATTCTTAATCAGCTTGCTTACGCAAAAATGCTGGAATATCCAGATAATCAGGCTCTTTCGTTGTTTGTGGCGTATTGTCATTCACAACTTTAGCGGCCGGTTTTTGCTCTTGCTGAAGCGGAGCCATGCCGTGCTGCTGGTAACGATCCATAACTGGCTGCTGAGTTTGCTTGTTGGTCACCAGGGTAATTTCTGGACGTTTGTCCATGCCAATACCGGTTGCAACAACGGTCACACGCAGTTCGTCGTTCATCTCTGGATCCAGAGAAGTACCGATAACGACAGTAGCGTTATCAGATGCGAACGCACGAATGGTGTTACCGACGGTTTCGAACTCATCCAGACGGAGATCAAAGCCAGCGGTGATGTTAACCAGAACGCCACGTGCGCCAGACAGATCGATATCTTCCAACAGTGGGCTGGAGATCGCCATTTCTGCTGCTTCTTCTGCACGGTCTTCACCACTTGCCACACCAGAGCCCATCATGGCATAACCCATTTCGGACATTACGGTGCGTACGTCAGCGAAGTCGACGTTCATCAGACCCGGACGGGTAATCAGCTCTGCGATACCCTGTACTGCGCCTTTCAGTACATCGTTTGCCGCGCCAAAAGCGTCCAACAAAGAAATACCACGGCCCAGCACTTTCAACAGTTTGTCGTTAGGGATAGTGATCAGCGAGTCAACATGCTTAGACAGTTCGGCAATACCCTGCTCCGCAAATGCCATGCGCTTCTTGCCTTCGAAGTTGAAAGGCTTAGTCACAACAGCGACGGTCAGAATACCCAGATCTTTTGCAACTTCTGCAACGACGGGTGCTGCACCTGTACCTGTACCGCCACCCATACCCGCGGCGATAAATACCATGTCTGCGCCTTCAAGGGCCGCACGTAACGCATCGCGGTCTTCTTCCGCAGCGGTACGCCCCACTTCAGGGTTAGCCCCAGCACCCAGACCTTTGGTAATACCATTACCAATCTGGATAGTCTGGCCTACAGCAGTTTTACGCAACGCCTGAGCGTCGGTATTCACTGCAAAGAATTCAACGCCTTCGATGCGCTCGCGCACCATGTGTTCAACGGCATTACCGCCGCCGCCACCGACGCCGATGACTTTAATCACCGCGTCGTTGGTCAGTTCCATAGGTTCAAACATAGTTTCTCTCCGTTTTGTGCCTGTCGCCTGAGACCGCTAATTTTGTCTGGTCTCTTATAAAAATTAAAACTCTTTTCTCAGCCAGCTATTGAATCGCTTAATCCATGAGCCGACAGAGGTTCGTTTTTCCACTTCTGCTTCACCACTGAGATGCGTTTCCTTCCCGTAGTGCAGCAGCCCGACTGCGGTGGAGTAATAAGACTCCTGGGCATAATCAGTCAGGCCAGTAATATTTAACGGTTGCCCGATACGCACTTGCGTATGGAACACGCGTTGCGCACAGGCTGCCAGCCCTTCGATTTGCGCCGCCCCGCCCGTTAGTACAATCCCCGCCGCAAGGTGGTGCTTCACACCCTGCTGGCGAAGTTGCTCTTGTAACTGCAAAATCTCTTCGTTTACCAGGTTCAACAGTTCGGTATAACGCGGCTCGATAACTTCAGCGAGTGTCTGGCGCTGCAGGCTGCGTGGCGGACGTCCACCTACGCTTGGCACCTCAACGTTTTCGTCTTTACCAACAATCGAACCCAACGCACAACCGTGACGCACTTTAATAGCTTCTGCGTCACTTGGCGGTGTGCCGAAGGCATAGGCGATATCACTGGTCACCACGTTCCCTGCATAAGGGATAACTTTGGTGTGGCGCAGCGCGCCGCCAGTGTAAACCGCGATATCCATAGTACCACCACCAACATCAACCACGCAGACCCCTAATTCACGCTCATCTTCGGTCAACACTGCGTAGCTTGCCGCAAGCCCTGCAAAGATCAGTTGGTCAACTTTGAGGCCACATCGTTCAACTGCTTTGACGATGTTTTTAGCCATATCGTTGTGGCAAGTAATCAAGTGCACCTTAGCCTGCATGCGCACACCCGATAAACCTACAGGATTTTTGATGCCTTCCTGGTAGTCAATTGCATATTCTTGCGGGATAACGTGCAAAACACGATGTTCGTCACGTACGCGTACTGATTTCGCGGTATGAACAACGTTCTCGACGTCTTCCTGCGTCACTTCTTCTTCAGAAATTGGCACCATGCCAATCTCGTTTTGACAGCTAATATGCTTACCTGACAGCGCAAGGTAGACCGAAGAGATCTGGCAATCAGCCATCAATTCGGCCTGGTCAATCGCGCGCTGAACGCATTTCACGACTGACTCGAGATCGTTTACGCCACCTTTGTCCATACCACGCGATGGGCAACTGCCCACGCCAATAATATTGACCATACCGTCAGGCAGAACTTCCCCTACTAAAGCGGCAACCTTTGCGGTACCGATCTCCAGTCCTACTACCAGTTTTCTGTCCGTCGCCTTGATCATTGTTATTCTGCCTGTGCCTGATTCTGTTGCTGATTAGGATTAGGTTCCTCTACGGGAGCAGGTTTCCACCCCACTGCCGCGCCTGAGTCATAACGCAGGTCGACATAGCTAATCATTTTATTGTCGGCCTGTTCTTGCTGTTGCAGAACGGGGTACAGTTCTACAAAGCGACTCAAGCGTTTCATCGTATCGCCCCGACCCAAGTTAAGCTTAATGCCGTTATTCAACGTTAATTGCCAGGAACGACGAGCGGTCATAGCCGCTTCTTTCAACGTAAATTTATCCTTTGCCAGCACATCGCCCATTGCGCGATAGCCCTGCAATACTTCACCTTCACTGCCTTCTGGCCCAGATAACATAGGTAAAGTCTGCTTTGCAGCACGCTCTGCTGGAACGCTAAACGAATTTCCTTGCGCATCAATCATATGCTGATCATTCCAGCGCGCGATGGGTACATATTCAACCAGATGAATCTTCAATTCGTCAGGCCACTGCTTTCTGACACTCGCCTGTTTAATCCAGGGCAGACGTTCAATTTGCTGCTGGATGATATTCACATCTTGGGTCATAAAGGTGCCTGGTGGCCCAAGTGCCAGAATTGACTGGCGAATATCATCGTTACGGGTGTAATGACGTTCACCTGTCACCACTAACTTAGATAGCGGCAGACGCTGTGCATCTTCCATCCAACCGACCACAATCCAGCCGCCGATAAATACCGTAAACAGCACCGCGCTCAGGAAAATTATCCCGGCCAGTCGCCCACCGTTACTGCGACGAGAACTGGTTTCTTCTTCTTCCTGGCGATTACGCGTATTCAGAGCTGCTTGCGACATATCAGTCTGCCAACTCCAGAATACGCACTACCAGTTGAGAAAATGTCATCCCGGCCTGACGAGCCGCCATTGGCACCAGGCTGTGGCTGGTCATACCTGGGGAAGTATTAACTTCCAGTAGATAAAACTGCCCGTCGCTATCCAACATGACGTCAACGCGTCCCCAACCACTGCAGCCTAATATTTGCCAGGCCTTAAGCACTAACGCCTGCAATTCCTGCTCGCGCTGCTCAACTAAACCGCTCGGACAGAAATACTCTGTTTCATCAGAGAGATACTTCGCCTCATAATCATAGAAAATTCCGGCGGGTTGTATGCGAATTGACGGTAATATTTCTTTACCTAGCATCGCAACAGTGTACTCAGGACCACTTAACCATTTCTCGATCAGTACTTCTTCGTCATGTTCGAAGGCCAGTTCAAGCGCGGCAGGCAGCGCTGCAACGTTATCAACCTTCGACATACCAACGCTTGAGCCTTCACGGCTTGGCTTAACGATAACCGGCAAACCTAAGCTTGCGATGCGTTCCACCGTGGTTGCGGAGATACCCGCCTCAACGTCACGGCGCGTTAACGCCACCCATGGTGCGACAGGTAAACCGGCTCCCTGCCACAGCAATTTAGTGCGCAACTTATCCATGGAGATAGCCGATGCCATCACGCCACTGCCGGTGTAAGGCAATTTCAGGAAATCCAGCAAACCTTGCAGAGTCCCGTCTTCACCACCGCGACCGTGTAGGGCAATAAATACTTTGTCAAAACCCTGAGCTTTCAGTTCAGTCACTGGCGTATTTTTCGGGTCGACTTCATGCGCATCAATGCCCGCTTCCCTGAGGCCTGCGATCACCGCAGCACCAGATTGCAGTGACACCTCACGTTCAGCAGAAGTTCCGCCCAGCAGGACCGCAATTTTATCAGCCATGGTGGTCTCCTTCCTTAGTGTTGGACTGCAACTTAAATTCAGCCAGGGTTCTGGCAACTTTGCCTACATTCCCTGCGCCCTGCACCAGGATGAGGTCATTTCCCGTCAACACTGGCGCTAAAATATCCGCAATTTGGCTCGCATCAGGGACCAGAATAGGGTCAACCTTTCCACGACCGCGAATGGTACGGCACAGTGAGCGGCTATCAGCCCCTGGAATCGCCGCTTCGCCAGCAGAATATACGTCCAGCATCAACAATGAATCGACCTGCGACAATACATTAGCGAAATCATCATATAAATCACGAGTTCGCGTGAAACGGTGCGGCTGGAAAATCATGACCAAATTTTTATCTGGCCAACCTGCACGCGCAGCTTTAATAGTGGCATCAACCTCAGTCGGATGGTGACCGTAGTCATCCACCAGCATGGCGCTGCCTTCTTTTCCATTTACCGGCGCGAGTGAGTACTCGCCCAGGAAATCAAAGCGACGCCCTGTTCCCTGGAAGCTTTCCAGCGCACGCAAAATATCAGCGTCATCAATGCCTTCTTCTGTCGCAACAGATACCGCTGCCGCTGCGTTTAACGCATTGTGGCGACCCGGTGCATTCAGCGTGACATGCAAAGCAGGTTTGTCCTGACGAACAATGGTGAAATGCCCTTGCGGACCTTTCTGCTGATAGTTTTCGACGCGCACATCTGCGTCTTCGCTAAAGCCATAAGTAGTAATTTTGCGACCTACGCGCGGCAGCAACTCACGGATAACCGGATCGTCCACACACATTACGGCCAGGCCATAAAACGGTAAGTTGTGCAGGAAGTTAATGAACGTCTGCTTTAAATTTTCGAAGTCGCCCTGGTAGGTATCCATATGGTCAGCTTCGATATTTGTCACCACGGACACCATCGGCTGGAGGTGTAGGAATGACGCGTCACTCTCATCAGCTTCAGCAATCAGGTAACGGCTGTGCCCCAAACGCGCATGCGTGCCTGCGGCTTTAACCAGACCGCCGTTAACAAAAGTCGGATCAAGACCCGCTTCGGCATAAATGCTGGAAACCATCGCCGTGGTCGTTGTTTTGCCATGCGTCCCGGCAATCGCGATGCCATGACGGAAACGCATCAGCTCAGCAAGCATTTCCGCACGGCGAATAACCGGAATACGCGCTTCGTGAGCGGCAACAATTTCCGGGTTATCCATAGAGATCGCGGTAGAAACCACGACGACGCTTGCATCAAGTACGTTTTCCGGACGATGGTTGAAATAAATCGTGGCGCCCAGCGCCGACAACTGTTGCGTGACCGGGTTCGGAGCCAGATCAGACCCACTGATCTGGTAACCTTCGTTAGCTAAAACTTCGGCAATACCGCCCATACCGGCGCCGCCGATGCCAACAAAGTGAATGTGCCGGACGCGACGCATCTCGGGCACGATAGAACGCAGTTTCGCCAGTTGTTGTGTATTCATTCTCTAACCTGCGGCGTCAAACGCCATTACTTCAAATATGCATGGGCAACACAGCCACCCACAATGATTACGCCAGTGCTGCGGCGCTCACTTCATTTGCTACCCGCTCTGTGGCATCAGGAATGGATACAGCACGCGCACGCTCGGCCATTGCCAGTAACGTCGCGCGGTCCCATCCGGCGAGAGTTTGGGTAACGGCATCCACAGTAAATTGTGGTTGCTCCAGTATTTTTGCCGCTCCAGCTTTTTCCAAAGGCAGCGCATTCCAGTATTGCTGCCGGTCTTTATGCTGGAAGGGAACAAACAGTGCAGGTAATCCTGCGGCCGCGACTTCACTGACGGTTAATGCACCGGAGCGACAAACCACGACATCAGCCCACGCATACGCGGCAGCCATATCATCAATAAATTCGGTCACTTTATGCTGAGGCTGAGCGGCTTCGGCATAGGCCTGACGCACAACCGCCTCGGCACCTTTACCACACTGGTGCCAAATAGTGACGCTATCGCCCAGGCGACCAGCCACTTGTGGCATCGTCTGGTTCAGCACGCGTGCGCCTTGAGAGCCACCCACCACTAAAATCCGCACCGGGCCTTCACGCCCTGCAAAACGCTCCTGCGGCAGCGGTAGAGCCAGCACATCAGTTCGCACCGGATTGCCCACTACATCAGCATTGGGGAATGCCCCAGGAAATGCCTGCATAACTTTTTTGGCAATCTTTGACAGCCATTTATTGGTCAGACCGGCAATACCATTCTGCTCATGCAACACCACGGGAATACCCAGTGACCAGGCCGCCAGACCGCCAGGGCCTGAAACATAACCGCCCATGCCCAGAACGACATCCGGGCGATAAGCTTTCATGATGGCCCGCGCCTGACGCCAGGCATTGAAAATACGCACCGGTGCCATGAGCATTGCTTTCAGGCCTTTTCCACGTAAGCCTGAAATACGAATAAAATCGATTTCAATCCCATGCTTAGGAACTAAGTCTGCTTCCATACGGTCGGCGGTTCCCAGCCAGCGTACTTGCCAGCCCTGAGCCATTAAGTGATGCGCTACTGCCAGACCCGGAAACACATGCCCGCCGGTCCCACCTGCCATCACCATTAACCGCCGGGTTTGATTACTCATTTCGCACCCTTCGTAAACGCCTGGGCTTTAGCCAGACGTGTTTCATAATCAATACGCAGCAATAACATGATTGCTGTGGACATAATCAACAGGCTTGAACCACCGTAACTGATCAGCGGTAATGTCAGACCTTTGGTCGGTAACATCCCCGCTGCTGCACCCACGTTCACCAGCGCCTGGAAACTAAACCAGACTCCGATTGAGCAGCCCAAAAAGCCTGCAAAACGCTGGTCCATTTCTAATGCACGTTTACCGATGGACATAGCACGAAAAGCCACGAAGAATACCATCAATAATGCCAGCACCACACCGATATATCCGAGCTCTTCTCCGATAATTGAGAAGATGAAGTCGGTATGGGCTTCCGGTAAATATTCGAGCTTTTGAACCGAGTTACCTAAACCCTGCCCCCACAATTCACCGCGGCCAAATGCCATCAGAGATTGTGTCAGCTGGTAGCCGCTGCCGAACGGGTCATCCCACGGATTCCAGAAAGACGTTACGCGGCGAATACGATACGGTTCGGCGAGGATAAGCAGAATAACCGCCGAAATCCCCATGCCGATAATTGCGAGGAACTGCCAGAGTTTAGCGCCCGCAAGGAACAGCATCGCAAGCGTGGTCACAAACAGCACAACAACCGTACCGAGGTCAGGCTGGGCCAGCAATAACACGGCCAGCACCAGAATCACGCCCATCGGTTTGAGGAAGCCACGCAGGTTATTACGCACCTCATCAACCTTACGAACCAGGTAGTTGGCGAGATAACAGAACAGCGACAGCTTGGTGAACTCAGCAGGCTGAATACGCAATGGACCAAAAGCAATCCAACGCGACGCACCGTTAACCGAACTCCCCACCACCAACACGACTAGCAGCATCACAATAGAGAGCAAGAGCATAGCGGTACTGTGGCGCTGCCAGAACTCCATTGGCAGACGTAATGTCACCATGGCTAATGCGAACGCCAGAACGATGTATAGCCCGTCACGTTTCGCAAACAGGAATGGGTCATTAGCAAGGCGCTGCCCAACGGGCATTGATGCGGATGTCACCATAATAAAGCCTACCGCAGCCAGGCCAAAGGTTAGCCATAACATGGTGCGGTCGTACATGACGATGTTATTGGAATCCGCTTCCCGGGAGCCCATCACCCAGCCTTTTAACGCCGATGCCAACCAGCTCAGGATGGCAAATCCAGGGATTCGAGGCATACGCAGGCGAGGGAGAGATAAGCGCATCAGCCAAGCTCCTTCGCGAGTAATGTGAATTGATCGCCACGCTGTTCGAAGTTTTTAAACTGATCCAGACTTGCGCAGGCTGGTGAAAGCAGAACCATGTCGCCCGGTTGAACGCGAGCCGCGATTAACGTCATCGCCTCAGCCATGGTTTCCGTTTGCTCGGCAATTTCGGGGCGCAACGCTGCAAGTTCAGCGCCATCACGGCCAAAGCAATAAAGACGAATCGCATCCCCTTGCAGATATTGTGCGAGCGCTGAGAAATCAGCAGATTTTCCGTCGCCGCCCAGCAATAGATGCAAGGTACCATCAACCTGCAAGCCATTTAGCGCCGCTTCGGTGCTGCCAACGTTCGTGGCTTTAGAATCATTAATCCAGCGTACGCCATTGCGTTCCAGAGCAAGCTGGAAGCGATGCGCAAGGCCAGTAAAGGTTGTGAGTGCTTTCAGGCTGCTGGAGCGAGGAAGTTTCACGGCATCGGCTAAAGCGAGTGCCGCAAGCGCATTGGTGTAGTTATGACGCCCCACCACCTTCATCTCTTTGGTGTTCAGCACTTTCTCGCCCTTCACGCGCAGCCAGGTTTCACCCTGTTGGCGATTAAGGTGGTAGTCGCCTACATCCACGCCAAAGCTGATGCAACGCTCGTCCGCTCCACGCACCGGCATGGTCAGCGCATCATCGGCATTCACTACACACATCGCCGCGTTTTCATAGACGCGAAGTTTAGCCGCGCGATACTGCTGCAGACCAAACGGATAACGATCCATATGGTCTTCAGTGACGTTGAGAATAGTCGCCGCCGCGGCTTTAAGGCTAAACGTGGTTTCCAGTTGGAAGCTGGATAACTCAAGCACGTAAAGCTCGCAGTTTTGCTCAAGCAGCATCAAGGCAGGCAAGCCGATGTTTCCACCCACGCCCACATTCACACCGGCCGCTTTCGCCATTTCACCCACTAGCGTGGTTACGGTACTTTTACCATTCGAGCCGGTAATCGCCACGATTGGCGCTTGCGCTTCGCGACAAAAGAGTTCGATATCGCCAATAATTTCAACGCCAGCCTCTGCCGCACGATTCAGTGCGGGATGGGCGACGGCGATACCAGGGCTGGCAATAATCAAGTCAGCCTCTAACAACCAGTCTTCATTGAGTGAGCCAGTATGTCGCTCCACCGCTTCTGGCAGTTTATCCAGACCCGGTGGCGAAATGCGGGTGTCCATAACACGCGGAGTGACACCGCGCGCTATAAAGAAATCCACGCAGGACAGGCCGGTAAGGCCTAATCCGATAATAACGACTTTTTTACCCTGGTAATCGGTCATAGTTAGCGCACCTTCAGGGTTGCCAGGCCAATCAGGACCAGCATCAGCGAAATAATCCAGAAGCGCACGATGACTCGCGGCTCCGGCCAACCTTTCAATTCATAATGGTGATGAATTGGGGCCATACGGAAAATACGCTGTCCGCGCAGTTTGAAGGAGCCAACTTGCAAAATGACAGACAGGGTTTCAACCACAAACACACCGCCCATAATCACTAGCAGGAATTCCTGACGCAGCAGCACGGCGATCGTGCCAAGCGCGCCGCCCAAAGCCAAAGAGCCCACATCGCCCATAAAGACTTGTGCTGGATAGGTGTTGAACCACAAGAACCCCAGCCCTGCGCCAACAATCGCCGTACAGACGATCACCAGTTCCCCGGCGTGACGCAGATAAGGAATATGCAGGTATTCCGCAAATTTAATGTTACCTGTAGCCCAGGCCACCAGCGCAAAACCAGACGCCACCAGCACGGTTGGCATAATCGCCAGGCCGTCGAGGCCATCCGTCAGGTTTACTGCGTTGCCGGTACCGACGATAACAAAGTACGCCAGCAGTACGTAGAACAAGCCAAGCTGAGGCATTACGTCTTTAAAGAACGGCACAACCAGCTCGGTAGCTGGTGTTCCTTTCCCTGCGCTGTACATCGTGAAGGCAACCGCCAACGCGATGACGGACATCCAGAAATATTTCCAGCGAGCAATCAGGCCCTTAGTGTCTTTGCGAACGACTTTACGATAATCATCAACAAAACCAATCGCCCCATAACCGACCAGCACGAACAAAACGCACCAGACATAAGGGTTAGAGGGATAAGCCCACATCAACACAGAAATGACGATAGACGTCAGGATCATAATCCCGCCCATCGTTGGGGTTCCGCGTTTGCTAAAGTGAGATTCCGGACCATCGTTACGCACAACCTGGCCGAAAGAGAGTTGCTGCAAACGAGCAATCATCCGCGGCCCCATCCACAGGGAAATGAACAGAGCTGTCAGCAGGCTGACGATGGCGCGAAACGTCAGATAAGAAAAGACGTTAAAGCCGGAATAATATTTGACCAAGTGCTCGGCCAGCCAAACTAACATGTTCCATTCTCCTGTAATGCGCGTACTACCTGTTCCATGGCGGCACTACGTGAACCCTTCACTAAAATAGTAATCATTGAATGCTCAGCGAGCAGCGCCTTCAGGCGCACGATCAAAGAAGGCTTATCGGTAAAATGTTCGCCCACTTCAGAGGCCTGACTGATTGTTTCGCTCAGCGTGCCTACGCTTAATACGCAATCAATGCCAGACGCTTTTGCTGCCTCACCAACCTGGCGATGGCATTCAACAGACTCCGCCCCCAACTCAGCCATATCCCCAACCACCATCACACGGAAACCAGGCATTTCAGACAGCACCTGCGCTGCGGCGGTCATCGACCCCACATTTGCGTTGTAGCTGTCATCCAGCAGAAGTTGATTTTCGGAAAGTTGAATCGGGAACAGACGGCCAGGCACAGCTTTAAGATCGGCAAGACCTGCTTTCACTGCTTCCAGGGAAGCACCCACGGCCATTGCAAGCGACGTTGCCGCCAGCGCATTAGCAATGTTATGGCGGCCAGGCAGTGGCAAAGTCACATCAATGTCGCCGACTGGCGTTTTGATGGTGAACTCGGTGCCATGCACGGTGATATGCACGTTGGTCGCTGTAAAATCACTCCCGGTTGCATTCGGGGAGAAGCGCCAGGTTTTGCGGTTGCCAATAACGTCCTGCCAGTTTAGCCAGTCATTATTGTCGGCATTCATAATCGCGATACCGTTAGCAGGCAGCCCCGCGAAAATCTCACCTTTTGCTTTCGCCACCCCCGCAAGAGAGCCGAAGCCTTCAAGGTGTGCTGCCGCCAGGTTATTCACCAGCGCAGCTTCTGGACGAGTCAGATTAACCGTCCAGGCGATTTCGCCTTGATGGTTCGCACCAAGCTCGATGACCGCATATTCATATTCTGGCGTCAGACGCAGCAACGTCATCGGCACGCCAATGTCGTTATTGAGATTTCCAGCGGTGTATAAGGTGTTACCGCACTCACGCAAAATCGCCGCCGTCATCTCTTTTACGGAGGTTTTGCCGGAAGAGCCGGTGAGCGCGACAATGCGCGTTGGCACTTGCTGGCGAACCCAGGCTGCGAGCTCACCGAATGCCTGGTGCGTATCTGCCACGACCAATTGCGGGACATTAACGTCCAGCTTACGGTTTACCAATAACGCCCCTGCCCCACCGTTCACCGCATCTTGTGCAAAATCGTGAGCGTCGAAACGCTCACCTTTCAATGCAACGAACAGGCAGCCTGGCGTAAGTTTGCGAGTATCGGTGGTGACATCAATAATATCGGCATCCGCACCGTGCAGTTCGCCTTGCAGGATAGTGGCAAGCTGGCTTAACGAGACGCGAATCATGCCACAACTCCTAACAGACGTGCGGCGGTTACGCGGTCGGAGTAATCCAGACGGCGCACACCAACAATTTGATAATCCTCGTGGCCTTTACCCGCCACCAGAACGACATCATTCTCTTTCGCCTGCATAATCGCGTTGGTCACGGCTTCGGCCCGGCCAGATACCACATAGGCGCGGCCAGCATCCAGCATGCCAACCAAAATATCGGCCACAATGGCTTTCGGCTCTTCGGTACGTGGGTTGTCATCAGTGACGACGACCACATCTGCGTATTGTTCTGCGATGCCGCCCATGATTGGGCGCTTGCCTTTATCACGGTCGCCGCCGCAGCCAAAGACGCACCACAGTTTGCCGCTGCAATGTAGACGAGCAGCTTGCAACGCTTTTTCCAGAGCATCAGGCGTGTGGGCATAATCCACCACCACCGTCGGTTTGCCCAGCGCTGTGAAAACTTCCATGCGACCGCAAACTGGTTGCAGGCTTGGTGCAGTTTTCAGCAGCTCTTCAAGCGGATAATCCAGCACCAACAAGGTCGCTAACGCGAGCAGCAAGTTGCTGACGTTAAAGGCGCCCATCAGGCGGCTTTCTATTTCACCATCGCCCCAGGAAGAGCTGAAGCGAACGGTTGCCCCGCCATCGTGATAATGCACGCTGGTTGCTTTCAACCAACGGCCACGACAACCAGGCTGTAAATTATCTTCCATCGTTACGGCAACGGCGTCAGGTAAACGCGCTAACCAGTTACGCCCCACCTCATCATCAGCATTGATGATGGCATGGCCGTAATCATGTTCGGAGAATAGCAACCATTTCGCGGCCTCGTAGCCCGCCATATCACCGTGATAATCAAGGTGATCGCGGCTGAGGTTGGTAAACACGCTGGCTGCAAATTTCAGAGCAGAAACGCGATGCTGAACCAGACCATGCGAAGAGACTTCCATCGCAGCAAAGCTCGCGCCCTGCTCAGCGAGGTTAGCAAGCACTTGCTGTACGTCGACGGCAGAACCGGTGGTGTTTTCAGTTGGTTTGACGTTTCCGAGCAGACCGTTCCCTACCGTGCCCATTACGGCACTGGTTTCACCTAATAATTGGCTCCATTGCGCCAACAATTGAGCGGTAGTCGTTTTACCGTTAGTGCCGGTCACGCCAACCAGGCGTAATGCACTGGAGGGTTCATGATAAAAACGCCCTGCCAGTGCAGAAAGACGTTGATGCAGTTGGCTAAGATAAATAACTGGCACGCCGTGCATTTCACGGATTTCGCCATCTGCTGCTTCGCCTTCAGCTTCAGCAACGACAGCGGCTACGCCTTGCGCTATTGCCTGCGGGATATATCGACGCCCGTCCGCCTGATGACCGACTATAGCTACAAAAAGGTCACCCGATGCCGCCACGCGACTATCGAGTGTCATTTCTCGCAGAGCCCGCGCGGGTACGTTTGGCACCCACGGAGCGAGAAGGTCGCGCAAATTACGATCTGCCACCTGATCCCTCATTTTGATTGATTACAAATTCACTTTTTTCACCTGTCGCCAGCGCATCTGGTTCGATATTCATGGTGCGCAGAACGCCGCCCATGATGGCTCCGAACACAGGTGCAGAGACGGCACCACCGTAATATTTCCCTGCTTGTGGGTCGTTAATGACCACAACCAGTGCAAATCGAGGATTACTGGCAGGTGCAACGCCTGCGGTGTAAGCAATGTATTTGTTAACGTATTTTCCGTCCGGCCCGACTTTTTTAGCCGTACCAGTCTTGATTGCAATACGGTAGCCTTTGATGGCTGCTTTAACGCCACCACCACCAGGCAATGCCACACTTTCCATCATATGAACGACGGTACGAACCAACTGCTCAGGGAAAATACGCTCACCTGGAACCGGCGGATCAACCTTCGTTATCGACAGCGGGCGATAGACGCCGTAGCTGCCAATTGTTGCGTAGACTCGCGCTAACTGTAACGGGGTTACCATTAGCCCGTAGCCGAAAGAGAAGGTGGCCCTCTCTATGTCAGACCACCGTTGTTTTTGCGGATATAAGCCACTGCGTTCTCCGACCAGCCCCAAGTTGGTCGCTTTTCCCAATCCAAAACGTGAGTAAGTATCTACTAACGCTGAGGAGGGCATCGCTAACGCCAGTTTAGAAACCCCGACGTTACTCGACTTCTGTAGCACCCCGGTAAGGGTCAATTCGCTGTAGCGCGCCACATCTTTGATCTCATGACCATTAATGCGGTACGGCACGGTATTCAGAACGGTATTTTCACGTACCACGCCACGTTGCAGCGCGGTCATAACAACCATCGGTTTAACAGTCGAACCCGGCTCGAAAACGTCCGTGATGGTACGGTTACGCATCACATCTTTTGCCGTGCCGTTCAGATTATTTGGGTTGTAGGATGGGCTATTTGCCATCGCTAAGACTTCGCCGGTGCTCACATCCACCAGCACCGCACTGCCCGATTCGGCTTTGTTGAAGGCGACGGCGTTGTTTAGCTCGCGATAAACCAGCGCCTGCAAACGTTCATCAATACTCAGCGCCAGGTTATGCGCCGCCTGACTGTCGGTTGAAGAGATATCTTCAATGACGCGCCCGAAGCGGTCTTTACGCACGATACGCTCACCTGGCTGGCCGGTAAGCCATTTGTCGAAGCTCTTTTCAACGCCCTCAATACCCTGGCTATCCACGTTAGTGAAACCAATAAGGTGAGCGGTTACTTCGCCAGACGGATAGTAACGACGTGACTCCTGGCGTAAGTGAATCCCAGGAAGTTTGAGTTTTTTGATGTAGTCGCCAATATCAGGGTTGACCTGGCGAGCCAGATAGATAAAGCGACCTTTCGGGTTGCTGTTAACGCGGGAAGCCAGTTGATCGAGTGGAATTTTCAGCGCATCGGCCAGCGCTTTCCAGCGGTTATCAAGCGTGATACCGCCTGCATCGTGAAGCTCTTTAGGGTCAGCCCAAATCGCATTCACCGGCACACTAACCGCCAGCGGACGCCCTGCTCTATCGCTAATCATGCCGCGGGAAGTTGAAACCTCCTGCACACGTAAAGAGCGCATATCACCCTGACGAACTAACATGTCCGGCGCGATGATTTGCAACCAGGCAACGCGCCCCAAAAGGAATACCAGCGCCAGCAAAATGCAACCGCAAAGCAACGCAAAACGCCAACTTACAAAGTTGGCCTGTTCTTCCTGGCGTTTCGGTTTAAGCGTTTTTGCCGCTGCTCTCATCTGTCACGCGATTCCTTATTGCTGAACTACGATGTTTTCCTGCGATGGGTCGACATGCTGCAATTGCAGCTTTTCCGTCGCGACCCGCTCCACTCGGCTATGGTCGCCGAGTGCGTTTTCTTCCAGAATCAGGTTGCGCCATTCAATATCCAGTGCGTCACGCTCAACCACCATTTGCTCACGCTGTGCGGTAAGCAGACGGGTGTGGTGCGCAGTTGTCACAACAGAAATGGCGGTGAAGATAATGGATATGAACAAGATCAGCGGCAGTTTCCCATGACGTAACAAATCACCACCGATTACCGCCGGGAGTGCATGACGTTCGCCACTGCTGAGTTGGCCCGTCATTTTGCTAAGGGTTTCTGCCACTTTATTGATCATGCATTCGTCCTTTCAGCGATGCGCAGCACCGAACTGCGCGCTCGCGGGTTTTCCGCCACTTCTTCGTCGCCCGGCATCATTTTGCCAATGGATTTTAAGTACCGCCCGCCGAGCTTATTCAACTGGGCTTCAGTCATTGGAATGCCCGCCGGAACCTGCGGCCCACGGGTGTTCTCACGCATAAAGCGTTTAACAATTCGGTCTTCCAGTGAGTGGAAACTGATAATCGACAAACGGCCACCCGGTGACAGGGTTTCAATTGAACCTTTAAGAGCTTGTTCAATTTCTTCGAGTTCGCTGTTGATCCAGATACGGATCGCCTGGAAGGTACGCGTTGCCGGGTGTTTGAATTTGTCTTTTACCGGCATTGCCGCCGCAACAACCGTCGCCAGTTCTTTGGTACGGGTCATTGGCTGTTCGCGGTTACGCTCGATAATGGCGCGCGCAATACGTTTGCCGAACTTTTCTTCGCCGAAGGTTTTAATCACCCACGCGATGTCAGCTTCTTCAGCGCTAAGCAGCCACTCTGCGGCAGATTGCCCGCGAGTGGGATCCATACGCATATCCAACGGGCCGTCGCGCATAAATGAGAAACCGCGTTCGGCATCATCAAGCTGAGGGGAGGAAACGCCAAGATCCAAAAGAATGCCGTCAATTTTGCCCAGCAAATTACGTTCGCGAGCGTATTCAGCTAATTCAGAGAAAGGTCCATGAATGATGGAGAAGCGCGGGTCATCAATGGCTTGTGCAGCGGCGATGGCCTGCGGATCGCGGTCAATCGCCAGCAGGCGTCCTTCTGGTCCCAGTTGGGAAAGAATCAATCGAGAATGACCACCACGCCCAAACGTGCCATCAATGTAGATGCCATCCTGACGAATGTTGAGACCGTTTACGGCCTCATCAAGTAGCACCGAAGTATGTTTAAAATTTTCCATCATTATTTATAGTGACAAGTCCTGCAGCCTATCCGACAACGTTGTCGTCGTGGCCTGCTCAGCGTCGATGTCTTCCTTGACCTGTTGATGCCAGGTCGTTTCATCCCACAGTTCAAACTTATTGAACTGCCCAACCAGCATCACTTCTTTGGTTAGCCCGGCGTGTTGGCGTAAAACAGGAGCCAGCAACAATCGCCCGGCGCTATCCATCTGACATTCACTGGCATGCCCCAATAACAGTCGCTGGACGCGACGTTCTGCAGGATTCATGCTCGACAGACGAGCTAGCTTTTGTTCAATAATTTCCCACTCGGGGAGGGTATAAAGCAGCAGGCATGGGTGGTGGATGTCGATGGTACAAACCATCTGACCTTCAGAGGTTTCGACTAGCGCATCCCGGTAACGGGTAGGTACGGCAAGCCGCCCTTTGCTGTCGAGATTGACTAATGTTGCTCCACGGAACATACCAGCCTCACCCTTAAATTCCCCTTTCCACCACTTTCACCCACAAAATCCCACCCAAAGGAGTTTACGGAGCGGAGGAAAACCTTGTCAAGCAAGCTACAACGCGGATGGAAATAATTTTCATCTCCTAAGCGATTGATTAATGACTGGCGTGAAAAGGCGCTACATCTGCGATGCAAAATTAACGTTATGAATATTTGAAAGAAAAAAGATCAATAAGCATAAATATCGTTAAATCGACTGAAAACCTGACCGGTAAAATATGAAGTGTTCAGTTTGCGACGCGGTCGGCATTTTAAGGTATTTCTCGGAAGGATAACAGCGGCAGATGCAGGCGAAACGCGGGCTGGCGGTAAGTTTGATGAGTATCAGTTCGCTATTGTTTAATTATCCGGCATTTTTATAGATTGCTATGTAACAAAATAATTCAGAGGGAGAGCAATATCCATTCGGGAATTAATTGATCGTCTACTTTTAATGAAAAATAATTACCTGAATAACATTGTGAAATAAAACTGGAATAATCTTATTTAAGAATGGCAGCCGAAACTGCCATCTCTTGTTAGTGGCGACTTAAACTGCCGCGACGGTAGAGATTCCGGCGAATACGCGTTAAACCCGCCTTAGGTTTGCGAGGTTCATCGAGACTGGCAAGCACCAGTTCCAGCACGCGCTCCGCAACGTCACGATGGCGCTGGGCAACAGCCAATACTGGACATTGCAGGAAATCCAACAGTTCGTTATCCCCAAATGTGGCGATCGCCAGCTCAGACGGCAGTTGGCCTTCGCGGCGCAAAGTCACATCCATAACACCTTGTAACAGAGCAAATGAGGTGGTGAACAAAGCCTGCGGCATCGGGTGCGTTTCCAGCCACTTCTCAAACAACTGTGCTGCGGCTTCCCGCTCGTAGCTGTTGGCATATAAGAAGTGCACTTCACGAGGATCGTCTTTCCAGGCGGTGCGGAAACCTTGTTCACGCAAATAGCTGACGGAAAGCTCCGGCAGTGCGCCAAGATAGAGAATGGTTTCTGCCGGGAAAGTGCGAAGCTCGCTGGCCAGCATTTCCGCGTCTTCCTGGTCTGCCCCAACAACGCTGATAAAGTTTTCACGATCTAACGCACGGTCTAGGGCGATAATAGGGAATGGATCGTTAGCCCAACGCTGATAGAAAGGGTGTTCCGGGGGCAATGACGTTGAGACAATGATGGCATCGACCTGGCGCTGTAACAGATGTTCGATGCAGCGCATTTCGTTATCTGGCTGATCTTCAGAACAGGCAATCAGCAATTGGTATCCGCGCTGGCGAGCCTGACGCTCAAGGTAGTTGGCAATACGGGTATAACTGGTGTTCTCAAGGTCTGGAATAACTAATCCGATAGAACGCGTACGCCCGGCACGTAATCCCGCGGCCACCGCATTCGGGTGATAGTTATGCTCGCGTACAACCGCCATAACTTTATCAACGGTTTTATCGCTGACGCGATATTGCTTTGCTTTCCCGTTGATGACGTAGCTCGCCGTGGTGCGCGAAACTCCAGCCAGGCGCGCGATTTCATCCAATTTCACAGTAGCCCCTTATTTAGGATTGCCATAACCATACCCTGGTCATGGTTTCATTTTTATCATCTAAGCGCAGAATAATAACTCGGGCAACCGCTTTTGCTGGCAGTTGTTGCGTAAATTGCAAAAAAAAAACCCGGCATCGGTCACCGGGTTACTTTTCGGTCGCCCTTAACGGGCTAGCGCATGATTTTATCGCCACGTGAAACGCCTACAATACCTGAGCGTGCCACTTCAACAATTTTTGCCACTTCACGAATGGTATTCAGGAAAGCATCCAGCTTATCGCTGGTGCCCGCCAGTTGAACCGTATAGAGCGTTGGCGTGACATCAATGATTTGCCCGCGGAAGATTTCCGCATTGCGCTTCACTTCTTCACGCCCATAACCGCTTGCCTGCACTTTCACCAGCATGATTTCACGTTCAACGTACGCGCCCTGCCCAAGCTCGCTGACCCGCAAAACGTCCACCAGTTTGTGAAGTTGCTTTTCAATTTGCTCAAGCACCTTCTCATCGCCGACCGTTTGGATCGTCATACGAGACAGCGTAGGGTCGTCAGTGGGTGCGACAGTCAGGCTTTCAATGTTGTAGCCGCGTTGAGCGAACAAACCAATAACGCGGGACAGCGCCCCGGACTCATTTTCGAGTAATACAGATAATATCCGGCGCATAATTAGGTTCTCTCCGTTTTGCTTAACCACATCTCATCCATACCGCCGCCACGGATCTGCATTGGGTACACATGCTCAGTGCCATCGACATTAACATCTACGAATACCAGACGCTGATTACGCACCGCTTCCAGCGCTTCGGTCAGTTTGCTTTCCAACTCTTGCGGTGAATTAATACTAATCCCCACGTGCCCGTAAGCTTCAGCTACACGCACAAAATCAGGTAAGGATTCCATATATGATTGGGAATGGCGGCCAGAATAAATCATATCCTGCCACTGCTTCACCATGCCCAGATAACGGTTATTGAGATTCAGCACCAACACCGGCAAGCCGTATTGCAGCGCAGTAGACAGCTCCTGAATATTCATCTGAATACTGCCATCGCCTGTAACGCAAATTACGGTTTCTTCCGGCAGCGCCAGCTTCACGCCAAGTGCTGCTGGCAGGCCAAAGCCCATGGTGCCGAGGCCGCCTGAGTTAATCCAACGGCGTGGCTTATCAAAGGTGTAATAAAGAGCGGCAAACATTTGGTGCTGGCCGACATCAGAAGTGACGTAAGCCTCTCCCTTAGTCAGGCGGTAAATGGTTTCGATAACCGCCTGCGGCTTAATTTTATTGCTGGTGCGATCAAACTCCAGGCACTGGCGCGCGCGCCACTGATCGATTTGTTGCCACCAGTCGCGAATATCATCGCAAGACTGCGGAGTATCTTCTTGCGCTAACAGTTCCAGCATTTGCTGTAAAACCTGCCGCGCGTCACCAACAATGGGAATGTCTGCACCCACGGTTTTGGAGATGGATGTCGGGTCGATATCAATATGCAGTACGGTCGCATTCGGGCAGTACTTCGCCAGATTGTTGGTGGTGCGGTCATCAAAGCGCACGCCGACGCCGAAAATAACATCGGAGTTATGCATCACCATATTGGCTTCATACGTTCCGTGCATCCCCAACATACCTAATGCCTGACGATGTGTGCCCGGAAAAGCACCCAGCCCCATTAAGGAAGAGACGACGGGAATATTCAGTTTCTGCGCTAATTCGCGCAATTCCTCATGGCAGGCAGAGGTAATCGCCCCGCCGCCGACATACATCACCGGCTTTTTTGCCGCCAATAATGTTTGCAGAGCTCGTTTTATCTGCCCTTTATGGCCCTGAGTGGTCGGGTTGTAAGAGCGCATGCTGACAGATTCAGGGTACTGATAAGGGAACTTGTTTGCCGGGCTCATAATGTCTTTCGGCAAATCAACCACTACCGGTCCCGGGCGGCCGCTTGCCGCAAGCCAGAAGGCTTTTTTAATAACGGCAGGAATATCTTCTGCCTGTTTGACTAAGAAGCTGTGTTTCACAACCGGACGAGAGATCCCGACCATGTCGCATTCCTGGAATGCATCATAGCCAATTAATGACGTTGCAACCTGACCGGATAGCACCACCATTGGGATGGAATCCATATAAGCCGTCGCAATACCGGTGATCGCGTTTGTCGCACCGGGCCCGGATGTGACCAACACTACGCCGACCTCACCCGTTGCGCGAGCCAGGCCATCAGCCATATGCACTGCCGCTTGTTCATGGCGCACAAGCACATGATCAATGCCGCCAATAGTATGAAGCGCATCGTAAATATCGAGTACTGCGCCTCCGGGATAGCCGAATATATGTTTAACGCCCTGATCGATAAGCGATCGAACGACCATCTCGGCTCCTGACAACATCTCCATGGTTTGCCTCCAGGCTTACGTGTTTGACCGACCGCAGAAATCATTTCTGCTGAGTCGTTGAGGCAGGTTGTTGCGCCCTGCATATGTTTTTTTAATTTTGAGAGTCCATCTAACATAACCGTTGAAAATCAGGCAGGCAATTGCCAATCTGCGGGCGCGGAAAGCCGATTTACGGGCCAATACTGCAAAATTCAATTGCGGCGGAGTTAAGCTCTGATCATAAGCAAAAATGATGATTGAAAATGTTATAGAAACGGACTTTGCAGGTTAAATCTAATTAGTGCGGAATTTAATGGGTACTGCGGAGCAAAAGTATAAAATCGTTTTCAGCAAAAAAAACCAAAAAAAAGAAGAAATGAAGAATAACCGGATAGTTTTCACCATCCGGCTGAAACCTGTTAGCTTTATAAAACTATTTACTGCATACCGTCGTCAGGAGCTTTTCCATCCACTGATGGCCTTTATCGCGCCCAGCCGCTTCGTGCCAGGATAAATAGCACGTTGCTGTATTATCTTTCATCGGCAACGGGAATGTTTGTAACTGAAGTGAATCAGCAAACTCTTCGGCTAACCAGCGTGGTGCAATGGCCACCAATTGCGTTTGTGATACGACATTTAAAACGCTGGTCATCGCCATTCCTTGATAAGCAATAGAAGCCAGCTTTTCTGCCGTTTGATACCAGGGTGCGCTAAATGAAGCAAAACGATCCAAAGACACAACCGCATGCTTTTCGTTATACACATCCTCTTCTGTTAACGGTTTGATTAAGCGTGGATGTTTTTTATTAGCCACCAATACCATTTCATCTTCAAACAATGAAACACAAGTAAACTCAGGACGACGAAATTCCGTATAGCTAATAACGAACTCGGTTTCCTGATAACGTAACTGATGTTCAATATCTTTATTTAAAGCAGATTTAAAAAGTAATTGAATCCCCGGAGCAAAGCGCTTCATATTATTGAAGATGACAGAAGTTAACATATTGTCTAACGGGCTACTGACACAGATGTTAAATACTCTTTCGCTGCTACCCGGCTCAAAGCCTGCCCCTGGCAGTTCATTCTGAACCAATTGCAATGCCTGACGAATCGATCCAAACAGCTGGAACGCGCGGGCTGTAGGCTGTATGCCTCGACCATAGCGAACGAACAGTTCATCATTGAACATGATTTTTAACCGGGCTACAGCATTACTCACAGCAGGTTGAGACATTCCCAAAGACTGAGCCGCACGAGTAATATTCTGCACTTGCATAACGGCATCAAATACCGTTAATAAATTTAAATCAACTGAACGGAGTTGAGGTTTGAACCCATCGTGAGCCGTCGGTTGTTCTACATAATTATCAGACATGATTAACTCCACTAAGATTGAAATTCCTTCTTCGCAGATTAAGGCTGCGATCTTCCCCTATTATCATTTGCTAAGCAGAACATGCTGATCAATGTAATCAAAACGTTCTTTAAAATATCTAAATAGATATTTTATAAATTAACGTCCCCTAACGTACCAACACGACTTCAGCTACTGACATGCCGGGTAAAACTATAAAAATCTATATGATTTTATTCTGCGTCAGTTGATTTCTGGATCGAGCTAATCAAATCACAAAATGACTTAACACACAATGATTCACCCAGTGAATTATATATTAAGCATAAATTACATCTCACCGCCGGAAACAATCGCCCTACTAATAATTCACTCATAAAGAAAGATGATAAATTCCTAAAATACAGGCAAGTTGATGATTATTCACCCCAAAGCATAATCACCATGAATGAAACACATAATAAACATATTATTTTTAATTGTTTCTGATGATTTCTATTTTTATCACAATGGTAAATAATCCTTTTTCATACCTTCTGGATATATTATGAAAACTTCGTATACCAGCACAATTAGCTAACGAGCAGTATCACCTTCGTCGCCCCAAACTCGTGCATAAGAGAAACGAGTGTTGACACAGCAAGACAGATCAAGTACCAATAAATGCATAACGAAATTCACTGAGGCTTGAAACATGATTCGCACCCATCGCCTACTAGGTCTACTACTAATCGCATCTTCATTGCGCGGTAGACTGGTGGGCGACATCAAGCGTTGATTCAAGCCACCAGACAGAAAAAACCCGCGCCACTGCGCGGGTTTTTTTATGCTCGTAGCAACGGCCCCTAAGACAGGAAAGGACCACAACATGAGCCAACAAGTCATTATTTTCGATACCACTCTGCGTGACGGTGAACAGGCATTACAGGCGAGTCTGAGTGTAAAAGAGAAGCTGCAAATCGCGATGGCACTGGAGCGTATGGGTGTTGACGTGATGGAAGTGGGTTTCCCGGTTTCCTCTCCAGGCGACTTTGAATCTGTACAAACCATCGCTCGTAATATCAAAAATAGCCGTGTATGTGGCCTCGCCCGTTGTGTTGATAAAGATATCGATGTTGCTGCTGAAGCATTAAAAATTGCCGAAGCATTCCGTATTCATGTGTTCCTGGCCACGTCGACCATGCACATCGAAACCAAATTACGCAGCACCTTTGATGATGTCCTGGCTCGCGCAGTCAATTCCGTTAAACGTGCCCGTAACTACACTGACGACGTAGAATTCTCCTGCGAAGATGCCGGCCGCACCCCAATCGACAACCTGTGCCGTATTGTTGAAGCCGCGATTGGTGCAGGTGCTACGACTATCAATATTCCTGACACCGTGGGCTACACCACGCCGGTTCAGTTCGGCGGCATTATCCAGACCCTGTACAACCGCGTGCCAAATATTGATAAAGCGATTATCTCCGTTCACTGCCACGACGATTTGGGCATGGCGACCGGCAACTCCATCGCGGCAATTCAGGCTGGCGCACGGCAGGTTGAAGGCACGCTTAACGGTATCGGTGAACGCGCCGGGAATACCGCACTGGAAGAAGTCATCATGGCGATTAAAGTGCGCAGCCAAATGTTGGGCGTCCATACCAATATCAATCACCATGAAATCTATCGCACCAGCCAGATTGTCAGCCAACTGTGCAACATGCCAATTCCAGCGAATAAAGCCGTGGTCGGCTCCAATGCTTTTGCCCACTCCTCCGGTATCCACCAGGACGGCGTGCTGAAAAATCGCGAAAACTACGAAATCATGACCCCGGAAACCATCGGCTTGAATCAGGTGCAATTGAACCTGACTTCTCGCTCCGGCCGCGCGGCAGTGAAACATCGTATGGAAGAGATGGGCTATAAAGAAGCCGATTACAATCTGGACTCTTTGTACGACGCCTTCCTGAAACTGGCCGACAAAAAAGGTCAGGTCTTTGATTACGATTTGGAAGCGCTGGCCTTCATCGGTAAGCAGCAGGAAGAACCAGAACATTTCCGCATGGAATACTTCAACGTGCAGTCTGGCTCAAGCGTAATTTCCACCGCTTCCGTTCAGTTACAGTGCGGCGAAGAGACACACTCTGAAGCCGCGACCGGTAACGGCCCTGTCGATGCCGTCTACCAGGCAATTAACCGCATCACCCATTACGATGTCGAACTGGTGAAATATCAACTGTCTGCGAAAGGTCAGGGTAAAGATGCGCTGGGTCAGGTGGATATTGTTGTCACTCACAAAGGCCGCCGCTTCCATGGCGTAGGTCTGGCGACCGACATCGTTGAATCTTCAGCTAAAGCGATGATTAACGTGCTGAACAACATCTGGCGCGCCGGTATCGTCGAGAAAGAATTGCAACGCAAAGCTCATAATAAAGAAAATAATCAGGAAACCGTGTGACATGTCAAAAACTCATCATATAGCAGTATTGCCGGGTGACGGCATTGGCCCAGAAGTTATGGCTCAGGCGCTGAAAGTGCTGGATGCAGTTCGTACGCGCTTCGATATGCGGATTACCACCAGTCAATATGACGTGGGCGGCATTGCCATTGACCGCCACGGCAACCCGCTGCCGCCGGTTACCGTTGAAGGCTGTGAGCAAGCTGATGCCATTCTGTTCGGTTCTGTAGGTGGCCCAAAATGGGAGCATCTGCCTCCGGCACAGCAACCTGAACGTGGCGCGTTATTGCCGCTGCGTAAACACTTTAAGCTGTTCAGCAACTTGCGCCCTGCTCGCCTGTATCAAGGTCTGGAAGAGTTTTGTCCGCTGCGTGCAGACATTGCCGCTAATGGTTTCGACATCCTGTGCGTTCGCGAATTAACCGGCGGGATTTACTTCGGTCAACCGAAAGGCCGCGAAGGCTCTGGCATGCATGAAAAAGCCTTTGATACCGAAGTCTATTACCGCTTCGAGATCGAACGTATTGCCCGCATTGCTTTTGAATCCGCGCGTAAACGTCGTAATAAAGTGACATCAATTGATAAAGCAAACGTGCTGCAAACGTCAGTGATGTGGCGTGAAATTGTCAACGAAATCGCTAAAGAATACCCGGATGTTGAGCTGGCACACATGTACATCGACAACGCCACCATGCAGCTGATTAAAGATCCTTCTCAGTTCGACGTGCTGCTGTGCTCTAACCTGTTCGGCGACATTCTGTCTGACGAATGCGCAATGATCACCGGTTCGATGGGAATGCTGCCTTCCGCCAGCCTGAACGAACAAGGTTTTGGCCTGTATGAACCTGCTGGCGGCTCCGCGCCGGATATCGCAGGCAAAAACATCGCCAACCCTATTGCGCAGATCCTGTCTCTGGCTTTGCTGCTGCGCTATAGCCTGGATGCTGAAGAGGCCGCTCAGGCCATCGAAAACGCCATCAATATTGCGCTGGAAGAAGGTTTCCGTACCGGTGATTTAGCGCGTGATGGCAACGCAATCGGCACTAATGAAATGGGCGATACCATCGCTCGTTTTGTGGCAGAGGGGAAATAATCATGGCGAAAACGTTATATCAGAAATTGTACGATGCCCACGTCGTGTACGAAGCCGTGGATGAAACGCCGCTGCTGTATATCGATCGTCATTTGGTTCATGAAGTCACCTCCCCGCAGGCGTTTGACGGTTTGCGTGCGCACAATCGTCCGGTACGCCAGCCAGGCAAAACCTTTGCCACTATGGACCACAACGTTTCTACTCAGACTAAAGACATCAACGCCTCAGGCGAAATGGCCCGTATTCAGATGCAGGAGTTGATGAAAAACTGCAAAGAATTCGGCGTTGAACTGTACGATTTAAACCACCCATACCAGGGCATCGTTCACGTCATGGGGCCGGAGCAAGGCATTACTTTGCCTGGCATGACCATCGTTTGTGGCGATTCCCACACCGCAACGCACGGCGCGTTTGGCGCTCTGGCATTTGGTATCGGCACCTCCGAAGTGGAGCATGTACTGGCGACGCAAACCCTGAAACAGGGCCGCGCCAAAACCATGAAAATTGAAGTGACCGGCAACGCTGCTGCGGGCATCACGGCAAAAGATATCGTGCTGGCAATTATCGGCAAAACCGGTAGCGCGGGCGGTACGGGCCATGTTGTGGAATTCTGCGGGAGCGCGATTCAGGCACTCTCGATGGAAGGCCGTATGACGCTGTGCAACATGGCAATCGAAATGGGCGCTAAAGCAGGCATTGTGGCGCCGGACGAAACCACGTTCAACTACGTGAAAGGCCGTCTGCACGCGCCGAAAGCCGCTGACTGGGACGATGCGGTTGCCTACTGGAAAACCTTCACCACCGATGAAGGCGCTAAATTCGATACCGTTGTAACGCTGGATGCAGCAGAGATCGCCCCGCAGGTGACCTGGGGCACAAATCCAGGCCAGGTGATTTCCGTTACCGAAAATATCCCGAATCCAGAATCCTTCGCCGACCCGGTAGAGCGGGCATCCGCCGAAAAAGCACTGGCGTATATGGGCCTGAAACCAGGCATTCCGTTAACCGAGGTCGCTATCGATAAAGTGTTCATCGGGTCATGTACCAACTCGCGTATTGAAGATTTACGCGCGGCGGCAGAAATTGCCAAAGGTCGTAAAGTCGCGCCAGGCGTGCAGGCGTTAGTCGTTCCAGGCTCTGGTCCGGTCAAAGCGCAGGCAGAAGCTGAAGGCCTGGATAAGATTTTCATCGAAGCGGGCTTCGAATGGCGCTTGCCTGGCTGTTCTATGTGCCTTGCGATGAATAACGACCGCCTGGAACCGGGTGAGCGCTGTGCCTCCACCAGCAACCGTAACTTCGAAGGCCGTCAGGGCCGCGGTGGCCGCACCCACTTGGTTAGTCCGGCAATGGCAGCCGCTGCCGCTGTTTCCGGTCATTTTGCTGACATCCGCACGTTGAAATAAGGGAAAACACCATGGCAGAGAAATTTATCCAACACACCGGCCTGGTCGTTCCGCTGGATGCCGCAAACGTTGATACCGATGCAATCATTCCCAAGCAGTTTTTGCAGAAGGTCACGCGTACCGGTTTTGGTGCGCATTTGTTTAACGACTGGCGTTTTCTGGATGATGCGGGTCAGCAGCCAAACCCGGAATTTGTGCTGAACTTCCCGGAGTTCAAAGGCGCTTCTATTTTGCTGGCGCGTGAAAACTTTGGCTGCGGTTCTTCGCGTGAACATGCGCCCTGGGCATTAACCGATTACGGTTTCAAAGTGGTTATCGCGCCAAGTTTTGCAGATATTTTCTACGGAAACTCGTTTAACAACCAACTGTTGCCGGTGACGTTAAGCGAAGAAGAAGTGGATGAGCTGTTTAAACTGGTAGCGGCAAATCCGGGGATTAAATTCGTTGTCGACCTGGAAGCGCAAACCGTGATTGCGGGCGAGAAAAGCTATGCGTTTAATATCGATACCTTCCGCCGCCACTGCATGTTAGAGGGGCTGGATAGCATCGGCCTGACGCTGCAACACGAAGGCTCAATTTCAGCTTACGAGCAAAAACAACCCGCGTTTATGCGTTAAAAATAATGGCGGGTATTTCTCTCGCCATTAGATTGATGACAAGGCTTTTGTAGGTCGGGTAAGCGCAGCGTCACCCGACAAATTGGTGGATGACGCGACGCTTATCCACCCTACAAAGGCTAAAAAATTACTTTAGCGTTTCAGCCAGCCCCTTTCGCTGCCCTTCCAGCGTCACGACTTTACTGCAAACGTCGCGACCAAACTGCTCGAAATCCTGTTCCTGATTTTTCCACTCATTCTGAATTGCGGTTTGTAGCCCACCGAGGCTACCCAGCACGCCTTGCAGCGGATTTCCGCCACCTTTCAGAACCGCTTTCGCACCCATTTCATTGATGCTGTCCTGCAAAATACCGCCCATCGCCTGATTCACCAGGTTCTGCCCGTCGGCGCGCACTTGATCGATCGCTTTATAATGGAAGGTTAAACCGTCCTGACGATGTTCAATGATACGGTTCATCTGATCTTTAAGCTGCGCATCCAGCTTGGTCAGGCGGCCACGCATATTGCTGCTCTCGCCCACTTCTTTGGCGATTATTTTATCAAGCGCAATGCGGCCTTTTTCAACGCGATTACGCGCGCCAGTGTCAATCCATGGGAGATCGGTACGCAACGCTTTCTGATAGTTCACCGCCAATTGGCGCTGCGTAGCGTTTAAAGTGTGTGGCTTGCCGTTGAATTGCAGGCTGCCATCTGGGGCAATAACCAGATTGCCATTTTCACCCACCACCTGAACGGTTTGCGGGCTGATCACCACGTCATCGCGAGGCGTGACGCTGCATTTATAGTCGGCCTGCGCTTGCATCGCGGTAAGCAGCAGTACTCCCATCATAGCCTTACGAATCATAGTTACTCCTAAAAAAAAGGCCGGTTTTCACCGACCTAATTATGCTGCAAATATCAGTCCCACCAAACGTCAAACAAATCGCTGGTGCGAATGTCTTCAGCCTTGTGATCTTCAAGCCATTTACGCACCAGAGCCTGATGCTCTTCGGTGCATTTGCCGATTTCCTGCATGCAGATTAAGCCTTCCCAGGAAAGGTGACCGCCGCCATCAAAGGCCAGACCGTTAGCGTCGATAGCTTCAACAATAAACGCATCAACGATTTTATCGATTTGTTCTTCTGAGGTGCCTTCCGGGAAACGCCATGCAACTGAGAACCCCAACTCCTGGAATTCGTCGATATGCATTTTCTTACGCAAACGACGGCTACGATTAATTGCCATTACTTTACCCTCTCGAACATTAAGTCCCATACGCCGTGACCAAGACGATGGCCACGTTGTTCAAATTTGGTCACCGGACGTGAATCCGGGCGTGGTACGTAGTCGTTACTCTCTGACTGGTTCTTATAACCATCAATAGAGCTCATCACTTCGAGCATGTGTTCTGCATAAGGTTCCCAGTCGGTTGCCATATGGAACACACCACCCAGTTTCAGTTTGCTTTTTACAAGCTCTGCAAAAGGTACCTGAACGATACGGCGTTTATTATGACGTGCTTTGTGCCACGGGTCTGGGAAAAAGAGCTGAACCATGGATAAAGAATTGTCAGGAATCATTATTTGCAGCACTTCTACCGCGTCGTGACACATCACACGCAGGTTCTCAACGCCCTCTTCATGAGCGGTCGCAAGGCATGCGCCTACGCCTGGCGAGTGAACTTCAATGCCTAAAAAGTTTTGCTGTGGATTTGCCTTCGCCATCGCGACAAGCGACGTCCCCATGCCGAAACCAATTTCCAGCGTGACCGGTGCTTCGCGGCCAAACAGAGCGGCAAAATCAACAGGCGCGGCTTCATATTCAACGCCCATCACCGGCCAATAGTTTTCCAGTGCGTGCTCTTGCCCTTTAGTCAGGCGGCCCTGGCGGCGCACAAAACTACGAATCCGGCGCATTGCGCGGCCTTCTTCATTAAATTCCGGTGAGATGACGTCATTTTTCATGGTGTTCAGGCTTTGAGTTAGTGTTCGGGAAACGGGCATTATCCAAAGTTAATGATGAGAAGCAAGCACCAGAAAGTTCCGGTTTACAGCACGGAGTCGTCTGTGCTGGAATCAGCGCCCTAAATCACACATTTATCGGATGGCCTGGCAACAATGATACAAGCGCCGCAATTCGCAAGCCAGGTTCTGGACTGGTACCAAAAATACGGGCGCAAAACCCTGCCGTGGCAAATCGAAAAAACGCCTTATAAAGTATGGCTGTCTGAGGTGATGTTGCAACAAACGCAGGTTGCGACCGTGATTCCTTATTTTGAGCGCTTTATGTCGCGCTTCCCGACGGTCACCGATCTCGCTAACGCACCGCTTGATGAAGTCCTTCATCTTTGGACCGGCCTGGGTTATTACGCCCGCGCTCGTAACCTGCATAAAGCGGCACAGATAGTTGCTAATCAGCACGGTGGCGTATTCCCGGTAACGTTTGAAGAAGTCGCCGCACTCCCCGGCATTGGCCGCTCAACGGCTGGCGCAGTTCTCTCGCTCTCTCTTGGCAAACACTTCCCTATTCTGGATGGCAACGTAAAACGCGTGCTGGCCCGCTGCTACGCTGTTTCCGGCTGGCCGGGGAAAAAAGACGTTGAGAAGAAACTGTGGGATATAGCCGAACAAGTCACACCCGCACAGGGTGTGAGCCAATTCAACCAGGCAATCATGGATTTGGGCGCGATGGTGTGTACGCGTTCGAAACCGAAATGTGAGCTTTGCCCGGTCAATAATATTTGCCTGGCTTATGCCAACAATAGCTGGGCCAGCTATCCGGGTAAAAAACCGAAAGTGACATTACCAGAGCGCACCGGCTATTTCCTGATGATGCAGCACCAGCAAAGTGTCCAGCTTGCCCAGCGCCCCGCCGTTGGTCTTTGGGGCGGTTTATACTGTTTCCCACAGTTCTCAACCGAAACCGAACTGCGTGACTGGTTGGCAGAACGTCAGATTCCAACCGATAATCTGACGCAATTAACCGCCTTCCGCCATACATTCAGCCATTTCCATCTGGATATTGTTCCCATTTGGCTGCCGGTGCTTTCGTTTAGCGGGTGCATGGATGAAGGAACCGCTCTCTGGTATAACTTAGCGCAGCCACCATCCGTAGGACTGGCCGCCCCTGTAGAGCGTTTGTTACAACAATTACACGCCGAGCCGGTGGTAATAAAACCCGCCCGAGCTGTTGAAGAGGATTAATAATGAGCAGAACTATTTTTTGTACTTACCTGCAACGTGACGCAGAAGGCCAGGATTTCCAACTCTATCCAGGGGAACTCGGCAAACGTATTTATAACGAGATCTCGAAAGAAGCATGGGCGTTGTGGCAGACCAAACAAACCATGCTGATCAACGAACGCAAAATGAGCATGATGAACCCGGAACACCGCAAAGAACTGGAAGTTGAAATGGTCAATTTCCTGTTCGAAGGTAAAGAAGTCCACATCGAAGGCTACACGCCGCCAGAAAAATAAAAACACAAGGGCCATCGGCCCTTTTGCAAATAACAACAAGCACAACGCATACACGGAACGATGAAAAAATTTCTCGCGCTAGCTCTGGTTGTCCCATTGCTCATCTCTTGTTCGAGCAAAAAAGATGATTCCTATAACGAAGCTTTTGTTAAGGACACCAATGGTTTCGATATTTTGATGGGGCAATTTGCCCATAACATCGAAAATATCTGGGGTATGAAGGAGGTATTAATTGCGGGTCCTAAAGATTACGTAAAATATACTGACCAATATCTGACCCGTAGCCATATCAACTTTGACGACGGTACGATAACCATTGAAACCATTGCCGGCACCGATCCTGCAGCGCATTTACGTCAGGCGATCATCACCACGCTTTTGATGGGCGACGATCCGGGCTCCATCGATCTTTATTCCGATGCCAACGATGTGCTGATTTCAAAAGAGCCGTTCCTGTATGGCCAGGTGGTGGATAACACCGGCCAGCCCATTCGCTGGCAGGGCCGCGCCGCAAAATTTGCTGATTACCTGCTGCAAACGCGCCTGAAAAGCCGCAGCACCGGGCTTAAAATTGTTTATAGCGTGACGATTAACCTGGTGCCAAACCACCTTGATAAGCGTGCGCATAAATATATCGGCATGGTACGTAAAGCCTCGAAGAAATACGGTGTTGATGAATCATTGATTCTGGCAATTATGCAGACAGAATCGAGCTTCAACCCTTACGCCGTCAGCCATGCCGACGCGCTCGGCCTGATGCAGGTTGTGCAGCACAGTGCAGGCGTCGATGTCTTTAAATCGCAAGGAAAATGGGGCAAACCAAGCCGCAGCTATCTGTTTGATCCAGAAAGTAATATCGATACCGGTACCGCTTATCTGGCCATCTTGCAAGACAGTTATCTGAGCGGTATTGATAACCCAACCTCACGTCGCTATGCGGTGATCACGGCCTATAACGGCGGGGCGGGCAGCGTGCTACGCGTGTTCAACAACGATAAGAACCGCGCCTACAGCATTATTAACAGTATGACGCCAGGGGATGTGTACCAAACGCTGACCACTCGTCACCCTTCTGCGGAATCGCGCCACTATCTCTACAAAGTGAATACTGCGCAGAAGAGTTATCGTCGCCGCTAATCATCTGTTTGTTGTATCTCCGGGCAGCTCTGGAGATACAACATCCCTTCCGCTTTTCTCGCCCGGCACGCAAAAAATGCAAGACCCATCACTATTTTCGAATGCAATTTGAAGATGTTTTCATTTATTTGTTGAATGTAACAAAATTTAGCCTGCAGCACTGCTAATGTTACGATAACAACATATCCAAGCAGATATGTTAAAAAACTAACATTCGATATTAATTCCTGCGAGGAAATTTCCATGAACCTAAAGCTGCAGCTGAAAATACTGTCGTTTCTGCAGTTCTGCCTATGGGGAAGTTGGTTAACCACACTCGGCTCCTATATGTTCGTCACCCTCAAGTTTGATGGCGCAGCCATTGGCGCGGTGTACAGTTCATTAGGTATTGCTGCGGTATTTATGCCCACGCTACTGGGCATCATTGCGGACAAATGGATTAGTGCGCGTTGGTTATATGCGGCTTGTCATCTGGTCGGTGCTATCACTTTATATTTCGCAGCCCAGGTGACGACACCAAGCGCGATGTTCATCGTGATTCTCCTCAACTCACTGGCCTACATGCCAACCCTTGGGCTGGTAAATACCATCTCTTACTATCGCTTGCAGTCAGCAGGGATGGATATTGTTAGCGATTTCCCACCAATTCGTATCTGGGGAACCATTGGTTTTATCTTCGCCATGTGGGGAGTGAGCTTCTCAGGTTTCGAATTAAGCCACATGCAACTTTATATCGGCGCAACGCTGTCGTTGGTATTAGCGTTGTTCACGTTGACCCTGGCCCCGATTCCGGTTGCCAATACTCAGAAAAATCAAAGCTGGAGTTCGATGTTAGGGCTGGATGCCTTTGCACTGTTCAAAAATAAGCGTATGGCGATTTTCTTTATCTTCTCCATGCTGTTAGGTGCCGAGCTGCAAATCACCAATATGTTTGGCAACACCTTCCTGCACAGCTTCGATAAAGATCCGATGTTCGCAAGCAGCTTTATTGTTGAACATGCTTCGGTACTGATGTCCATTTCGCAGATCTCTGAAACGGTATTTATCCTGACGATTCCATTCTTCCTAATCCGCTACGGCATCAAGAACGTGATGCTTATCAGTATCGTGGCGTGGATGCTGCGTTTCGGCCTGTTTGCCTTTGGCGACCCAACGCCAATGGGCACCGTGTTACTGGTTCTGTCGATGATCGTCTACGGCTGCGCCTTCGACTTCTTCAATATTTCTGGTTCAGTGTTTGTTGAAAAAGAGGTGAAACCAGAAATCCGCGCCAGCGCACAGGGCATGTTCCTGATGATGACTAACGGCTTTGGTTGCATTCTGGGCGGGATTGTTAGCGGTAAGGTGGTTGAGCACTACACCACGGCAGGTATCACCGACTGGCAGACCGTATGGCTAATTTTCGCGGGTTACTCACTGGTGCTGGCCTTCGCCTTCGTTGCACTCTTCAAATATAAACACGTCAGAACACCAGCCTCTGCTCAGCCGGTGGCCTGATAGCCTCTATTCCCCGTATCAGAATGATACGGGGAATTTTTTATCACGCTTTAACCATGTAACCGTAAAGCCGCTTAATCCCATCCGCATCCGTTTCGCTATAAACACCCTGTAATTCTGGCGAGAAGCCCGGCAGCATATTCACGCCCTCTTCCAGCGCAAGGAAATAACGCAGCGCGGCACTTCCCCACACTTCGCCGGGAACCACGCACAGCACGCCTGGTGGATACGGCAGCGCCCCTTCAGCCGCGATACGCCCTTCTGATTCGCTCAGGCGCACCAGTTCCACATTGCCGCGAATAAACTCGCTGTGGGCATCCTGTGGGTTCATCGCAACCGCAGGCAAGCTGGATTTGCGGAACATCGCTTTTTGCAGATCCTTAATTTCAAAACTGACGTAAAGATCGTGCATTTCCTGGCAAAGCTGACGCAGCGTGTAGCCTTTGTAACGTTGCGAATATTTCTGATAGATCGTCGGCAGCACGTTTGCCAGCGGCGTATCGTCTTCAATATGCTGCTCAAATTGCGCCAGCATCGCGACCAGATGCGCCATTTTATCGGTGCTTTCAGCAGGCGTGAGCAGGAACAGAATCGAGTTAAGATCCGCTTTCTCCGGAACAATCCCGTTTTCACGCAGGTAATTTGCGAGGATCGCCGCAGGCACGCCAAATTCGGTGTACTTACCGGTTTGCGGATCGATCCCCGGCGTAGTCAGCAGAAGTTTGCAGGGATCCACAAAGTATTCATCCTGCGCATAGCCATCAAAACCATGCCATTTTTCGCCCGGCTCAAAACTAAAGAAACGGCGCTCCTGCGCGATTGCCGTTGTCGGATGATCCTGCCACGGCCTGCCCGCAATCACAGGGGGAATAAACGGTTTGATCATCTTACAGTTGGCGATGATCGCTTTGCGCGCTTCGATCCCTTCCGCCACGCACTCGGCCCATAAACGGCGGCCACTCTCTCCTTCATGGATTTTCGCATTCACATCAAGGGCGGCAAACAGCGGGTAGAACGGGCTGGTAGACGCATGCAGCATAAACGCATTGTTCAGGCGCTTGTGTGGGCAGAAACGTGCCTGGCCGCGAATATGATTATCTTTTTTGTGGATCTGAGAAGTCTGCGAGAACCCCGCCTGCTGCTTGTGCACCGATTGGGTGACAAAAATCCCCGGATCGTTTTCATTAAGATCCAGCAGCAACGGCGAACAGTCGGCCATCATCGGAATAAACTGCTCATAACCGACCCAAGCGGAATCAAACAAAATGTAATCGCAAAGATGGCCGATGTTATCCACCACCTGACGGGCGTTATAAACCGTGCCGTCGTAGGTACCAAGCTGGATAATGGCCAGACGGAAGGGGCGTTTTTCCTCAGCACGTTCCGGGGCCACTTCTGCAATCAACTCGCGCAGATACTTTTCATCGAAGCAATGCGCATCAATCCCGCCGATAAAGCCAAACGGATTGCGAGCAGCTTCGAGATACACCGGCGTCGCCCCCGCCTGAATCAACGCGCCATGATGGTTTGATTTATGGTTGTTACGGTCAAACAGCACCAAATCGCCGCGAGTCAGCAACGCATTGGTCACCACTTTATTCGCCGCCGATGTGCCATTTAATACGAAGTAGGTTTTATCCGCGTTAAAGACTTTGGCTGCGAATTTTTGCGCATGCTTTGCTGAACCTTCATGGATCAACAAATCACCGAGTTTAACGTCCGCATTGCACATGTCGGCGCGAAAAACATTCTCACCGAAGAAATCATAGAACTGGCGGCCTGCCGGATGTTTTTTGAAAAACTCACCGTGTTGATGACCAGGGCAGGCAAACGTGCTGTTTTCCATCGCGACATATTTTGTCAGGGTGTCAAAAAACGGTGGCAGCAACTGTTCTTCGTAAAGATTCGCTGCGGTTTCCAGCTCCAGATAATCCTGCGCTTTACCCGTTATCAGCCCCGTGATGCCTTCTTGCTCGTCTGACCAGTCATCAGCCGCCAAAAATACCGGAATAGAAAACCCGGTGCGTTTAAGCAACGCCAGGATACCGCTGCGGCTATCTGCCACGGAAAGAACGACGGCGGCGATGTCGGTGAAGTCCGTGCTATCAAGCGCGACCACTTCGCGATGGGTTTCAAGGTTGGCAACCACATCAAGGCTTGCGGCAATTTTCAAAGATTTCATAAGCACAAATCCCAGAGTTCAAGGATGAGTGAGTGCCATGTGGCACAGCAAAGGGAGCATTCCCCGGCGAATGTGTCTTGATGGTCTGAAGGATAATTCCCACTCCGACCGCCAGACATCAGTAAAACCAGGCATCACCTGATTTTACTGTTGTCCTGCAGTGAGCGTGCGTTGCCCTCACCGCATGGTGGGCAAGAGGCTTCGGGATACGGCTGAAAGGTGAACGAGCGCCATCGAGAGATGTTGGTGAAAATTGACTGTAAACATCAATAAGCGCCCCGTTGCGGATGTACGAAATTTCGCGCAATCATGGCACCGAATGACCGAGGGTTCAAGCCAGGGTTGCCACACAGAGCACATTATTCGTGCAAACGCACTGCTTATTAATACAAAACCGTTGACGCCAAACAGCCTTTACGGTTTAATGCGCCCCGTTGCCCGGATAGCTCAGTCGGTAGAGCAGGGGATTGAAAATCCCCGTGTCCTTGGTTCGATTCCGAGTCCGGGCACCATATTTTTGTCTTGGGATTTCTCAATAAGTCCGAAGACATATAAAAATCAGTAAGTTAAAGATGCCCGATGATATCACCGAATATCAACGGGCTTTTTGACATCCAGAGTTTTTGGGGGCTTAATTGGGGGCCTGTTGGTTCGATAAACTCTGGAGCCCCCGCCATGCCACTCACCGATACCGCCATCCGTAATGCCAAACCGCTTAATAAGCCCTATAAACTCAGCGATGCACAGGGTCTATACCTGTTGATTAAGCCCAATGGATCTAAACTCTGGCAACTCAAGTACCGCTTTGGCGGTAAAGAGAAGAAGCTGGCGTTTGGCGCATACCCGACCGTTAACGCTGGCAAATGCGCGTAAGCTGCGTGAAGAAGCTCGCGCTATACTCAGTGCGGAACGATCCGGGGGTGAAAAAGCAGCAGGAGAAGCAGGCAAAGAAAAGCGGCAATACGTTTGAAGAGGTTGCCCGCAAGTGGCTGGCAGGTAATATCCGATGGACGGAGCATCACGCGGCGAAGATCCTGCGCTCGCTGGAGCTCCATGTATTCCCGCTGATTGGCAGGATCCCCGTTGCCGACCTGAAAACCGCCGATCTGCTAATTCCGCTACGGGTGACAGAGAGAAAAGGTAATCTGGAGACAGCTGCACGAATTCAGCAGCGTACTACAGCAATCATGCGCTACGCAGTGCAGGAGAGCCTGATCGCCAGCAACCCGGCCAATGATCTTGCCGGAGCCATCGCGCCGCCATCGAAAAACCACTATCCCGCCCTGCCGCTGGAAAAAATACCGGAGTTACAGGAACGGCTGGAAGGCTATTCTGGCAGGCTGTTAACCCGTCTGGCAGTACAACTTAATTTGCTAATCTTTATCCGCTCCAGCGAACTACGCTTTGCCCGCTGGACGGAGATCGATCTGAATGGAGCAATGTGGACTATCCCCGCCGAGCGTGACCCCATCCCGGGCGTGCGTTATTCAGAGCGTGGCGCGAAGATGAAAACGCCGCATCTGGTGCCATTGTCAAAGCAAGCAGTAACTGTGCTGAAACAGCTAAAACTGCTGTCCGGTAACAGCGAGTTGTTGTTTCCCGGCGACCACGACCCGCGCAAGCCAATGAGCGAAAACACCATCAATAAAGCGCTGCGAGTGATGGGCTATGATACGAAGGTGGATGTCTGCGGCCACGGTTTCCGCACGATGGCCTGTAGTGCGCTGATCGAGTCCGGGCGCTGGTCAAAAGATGCCGTGGAGCGGCAAATGAGCCATCAGGAGCGTAACAACGTGCGCGCTGCGTATATCCACAAGGCGGAGCACCTTGACGAGCGCACACAAATGATGCAGTGGTGGTCGGACTATCTCGACGCCTGTCGGCAGAAATTTGTTGCGCCATATCGGTATGACAGGCAGGTTCAGGTGGCCTGAGCCATTCAGCAAGTCAGCCGGAAAGCAGATCTCAGCGGATCTGCTTTTTTATTTGCACCAGTGCCGAATCCGTTTAACTGCGCCAGTTCCAGCGTCTACACCCTATGGCCCTTTCCGGTCTGGCGCTGTTACCCTTAATATTCCTTTGCCCTTCCGCCTTTTGCTTTTCACGATTGCACCAGAACAGAAGATTGTTCATCCCCCCACGCCATACACCTGCGCCACATACCGTCCACGCCCGTCACCATGTCCCAGATCCATCGCCACCATCGCCAACGCTTCTTTCCTGCTGAATCCCTGCGCCAGATAGTGACGAATGGCATCCTGCGCCCACGCATAACGCAGCGAGTGCGGGGAATATGCGCCAGTTAAGCCCATTCGCGCCGCCTGATTGTGCCAGTAGTCCATCGCGCTTTTCAGATCCGGCTTATTAATTAACCGGTTATTATGGCTTTCTGCGACAGCTAACGCGTTATCCAGCGCTTTTCTGACTGCGCCAGTATCCAGAATTACCGTTTCGCGGGGCCGTCCGCCTTTGGTGCCGAAAATCACGGTTAGGCGCGTATCGCCACGCTCAACGGCCTGTTGCCACGTTTTCAGTGATTGCACGCTTTGCACTGCTTCCTGAGAATGTAGCCCCATCAGCCGCGCCAGTTCCAGTACTGCCGCCAGTCCCGGATCTTTCGCCCGGGCCGTTTCCAGCACATGGCGGTAGTGATCCGGTATGATGGCCTGCCGTGTACCGTTGCGGGATGCGCCGGAAAGCCCTAGCGATTTATTGGTCAGCCGCTCATGCTCCGCAATCTGTTTACGTCCGGCCTGTTGCAGTACGGCACGTAACGCCGCCATTTCATTCTGTAGCGTGCGTTTGCCGATCCCCTGCGCCAGTCTTTCATAAATGTAGCTTTCAATGTGACGAACCTTAATCTGCGTTACCCGCTGGATCTGGACGTTCAGCGCCCGTAAATGGTGGTCGAAACGCTGCACGATGTGGATACGGTCGTTCACCGTTTTGTGGCTGCCGCCGCAGTGCTTCGCCAGCACCTTCATTTCATTGCCTAACTTGCCCATATTCTTCTCTCACGATTTGCGAACACAAACAGTCTCCGGCGTATGCTTTTTGGCTGCGCCAGAACGATACCTTCACGCCGAAGTGGCCGCTTGTTGAGGTATAGGGAGTTTCAGCCAGTACGCTGTACGGACTGCCTGCGCGGGCAGGAATTCTCCGGGGCATCCTGCCCCCCTCGGTATCGATCTTTTTCTCCTCTTTCTTGCTGACAGCGGCCCTCAAAAGGCGTGTCAGATCCGGGAATGAGCACCAGAGTCCTGAAAACAAAGGCATGGCGCGGTGTGATGGTTGTGCGTCACTTTGTCGCTTTACGCAACGAAAGTGACGCACTGGTCGGGTGCAGTGCTCAAAAGATCGTGGATTCTGGTGCAGATTTACGGTCACGCGGCAGCAAATGCCTGACGGCAAATGCAGCCGCAGCCCGCAAAGTAAAAGGCGCCGATGTGGCAGCAGGTGCAGTGGGTACCGGAATGTTTCCGGCGCAGGGCAGCATTGACCAGAGATCTGGCGCAGATAAAAAACACAGACAATCAGCACGTATAGATGAGCCGGAAAATCGTGAGATTTCCGGTCGAATGGAAACATAGCCAGTTAACTGGCGCAGTGAAAAGATGTAGCGTGTATAACTCTCAACCTCTGCCGCAGTATCTGCGGCCCGGCATTTTTGCAGAGGCCCTGCCGGTAAAATGGCAACCATCTCCTGATGAGTCAGGCGCTTCTTTCAGGTCATGAAGCTTTGGGTGCTGTCGACGACAGCGTAGGGCAGGGAGGAGATTACACCCGGTTGCCACGGATGAAAAGGGGAAGCCTTTTTTCTGCAAATTGAGTTGTTTGTGGATTTTTTCGCAATGTTATGGATGCCGGACTGCCGCGCTTCGCTTGCTTTCTCCCGATCTTCCGCCAGCAAATGCTGGCAAAAGATCGGGAGAGTCTGTTTTGCTTTAGCGGAATTCAGGCTTGCGGTAGCGGGAAGGCCAGATTTGCTCTGGCGTAACGCCCAGCGCGTCGGCAATCAGCCTTTCACCTTTGGGCCAGTGGCGATACAGGGCGTTTCCCAGCGTGGAGGACGCCAGCCCTGAGTTGCGTGAGACAGCGGAAAGCGATGTTCCGTGCTTTTTCAGCGCCGCGATAATGTCGGCGGAATGCCAGTCTTTATTATCTTCCATATTTAGATCTCCTTGTAATGACATCCATCAATAATCCTATTTTGGGATATTTTTGTACATAGTTGATATTCGATTTTGGGATATTAATCATGGTTAGAAAAATGGCCTCTATTTATTCAGCCGAATATCAGTCAGTTATAAAGGCACTTCGTGAAGCGCGTATAAACAAAGGGATCACACAGGAAAGTCTGGCTAAGGCATTGGATCGCCCGCAGTCATTCGTTGCCAAGTTTGAAAACGGCGAAAGAAGACTGGATGTGGTGGAATTTGTGCATATCGCATGCTTGTTATCTCTTGATCCAACCATTGCCGTTAAAGAACTAGCAAGGAAACAGATACGCAGAGATATCAAAGAATAAAAAATGGCGTATCATTTAGCTTTTTCAAATGTACGTCATATCGCTTCACCATCAAAATGATGCAGATAGTGAGACGAAGAAAGTGTACTAACCTCATTCTGTTGATTTGATATGAAGGCCAGATCCCCAGCTAGAAGGGGATGCCAAAGATCGGGGGTATGTTATAGTTAGTCATGAAAAATGATCTTTGTATTGTTGCTATTGGTGTAATGTGGAAAAAGTGAATATTCGTAACCCTAAACAGAAGACAACTGGTGGGGATAACATTGCTTGGTATAGCTATTATGCTGGATTTTCCAGTGATTTTGTAAACTCCATAATTGATGGTTTGCAAATGCCTTGTACTAGCATAATTCTAGACCCATGGAATGGGTCAGGGACAACCACATTAGCAGCTTCCTTAAGAGGAATATCGTCGATAGGTATAGACCTTAATCCTGCTATGTGTGTGGTTGCAAAATCACGAATAGCAACTCACTTCGACATTAATACGGCTGAAAAGAAAGTAAAATATGCTAGAGTGACATCTTTCAAAAATACACTAACTAATGATGATTACCTGCTCAATTGGTTTGAATACCCCGTTGCTAGCTATATTCGCTATTTAGCAAACTACATTTACGGAAGACAAAGCAAATTAATTTCAGACAAAATTAATGAGCTAAGTGTTCATCAATGTATCTCATATTTAGCATTATTCAAAACTGTACGAGGGCTATTACATTCATTTAAGAGCTCTAATCCAACATGGATAAAGAAAAAAAATGATCTCGGAAGAGTCGATGTATTAAATGCTTCTTTAAAAAGTATTTTTATACATAATATTAAAGAATTCTACAATCATTGTAATGTACGTAAAAATGAAATAGAACCTATTCTATTACACGGTAATTCAAAAAAAATGATGATTGATGATAATAGCATTGATTATGTTATTACATCTCCACCTTATTGTACCCGACTTGACTATGGTATCGCTACATCCCCAGAACTAGCTGTCTTATTAGGTGATACTATTGAGATAGATATGATTAGGCGTGCATTGACTGGCCGAACTACAATAGATCGGAATTTAGACACATCGGAAATTTTTTTCCCAAAAGTAATATTGGATTTTTTGAAAAGTGTTAAGGCACATAGTTCCAGAGCCTCAGACACTTATTATTACAAAAATTTATTACAATATTTTAATGATATTAAAATCTCATTAAATGAGATATCTAGGGTAGTAAAAAAAACCGGTTTTTTTATATGTGTTGTTCAAGATTCATTTTATAAAGATATTTACTGCGATTTACCTAAAATGATGATTTCTCTGGCTGAATATTATGGATTTAGTTTAAACTCACAGATTCACTTTGAGTCCAGGACTAATATGGCAAATATAAATACCATTTCTAAAAACTACAGAAAAAATACACATGCGACGGAGTCAGTTTTAGTCTTTACAAAGGATAAATAGAATGACGATTGAAAATATTTTAGAAGAAATTGAAACAAAAATAGATAAAGTGCACACTCAGAGTTTAGATTTATCTTTTAATGAGTTATTAGATATGTTTAAAAATCATGAGCTAGATATCAGCCCAGATTATCAACGGTTATTTAGATGGACTGTTGGTGCAAGGTCGAGATTTATCGAGTCATTAATCTTAGAAATGCCCGTCCCTCCTATATATGTTGTAGAGACCGATGACGGTGTATATCAATTAATCGATGGTCTTCAACGCTTCTCATCATATTTACACCTTAGGGGAGAGTTGGTCGCAGAACATATGAACCCGCCAATAAAAAAAGGTGATGCTTTAGAGTTAGCAGATTGCGATATCGTAAAAGGTTTAAATGGATTAACATTTGAATCATTGCCGATGGCATTAAAAATAAAGTTAAAAAGGGCATTTGTTCGTGTTGAAGTTGTAAGGAAGGGAAGTGATAATAAACTTAAATATCATATGTTTAAACGGCTCAACACTGGAGGTGAGCCATTAACAGAACAACAAATTAGAAATTGTACTATACGTATGTTAAACCCTCAATTTAACGATTTTATAAGCCAAATGTCTCAGAATGCAGATTTTCAAAACTGTATAAAAAACATCTCTGATGTTCAGAGATATGGCTCATATGATATTGAATTGGTTTTACGATATTTTGCGCTAAAAAATTACAGATCAGAATTTAAACATGATGTAGCTGACTTCATGACTGAATATATGGAAGGAGTGTCAGATGGCTCTCTCTATTTTGATTATGAGAGCAATAAAATTAATTTCGAAAAAGTATTTTTCATTCTTAACAAAGCACATAAAAATAAAATCTTTGCCCGGATAGGCAAAGAGAATAACTTACAAAATAATTTCAATATATACCACTTTGAATCAATTACTATGGGAATACAAGACATAATTGATTTGATTGATATAAAAGAAGATGGAAATATTCAAAAGGTTAAAGATTCAGTAATTAAATTAAAAAATGATGAAAACTTTAAAGCGGAAACTACAGGTGGTGGTAAAAACTCTACAGGTTTATTAAGAAAAAGAATTGAGCTAGCTCAACAATTCTTTTTAGGAGTCATACAATGACAGTTGATGAATTTTTATCTGAGGTGGAAGTTGAAAGATTAATTAGAGAGGAGGAAATTCGCAAGTTAAATAATTTGATAAAGACATTAGAGAACAAAGCCGGAGAAAACGAATTAAGACGTGCAACTATTTGCATGCTATATGCACATATTGAAGGTTTTGTTAAATTCACTTTTTGTTTATATATCAATGCATTAAATAAAATGGAACTGCAATGTAACCAAGTGAAACCAATACTAGCTGCTGCAGTTTTTTATAAAGATTTTAAGCAATTAATTAACCCTGACCACAAAAGTCGTTTTTTCAAGAAATCATTACCAGAGGATTCACATCTCCACCGAATATTCAGACATGAAGAGTTTTTTGAAAAAATAGAAGATTTTTATAAAGAAAAAATAGTTATCGAAGATGGATATCTTAATACAGATAGTAATGTAGGTAGAGAGATAATTGAAAAACTGCTATATCAAGTCGGTTTACCTCATAAGGCTTTAGGTGAAGTGATCGGCCCACTGTCTAAACTAAAAAATAAAAGAAATGATATTTCTCATGGTGTTGATAGATCGGTAATTCAGACTAGTGATTATGAAGAGTATTATTCATGTACACTAGGAATAATGAATAATATATCCAGAGTCCTTTTCAAGGCCTATAGAGAAAAAGCCTTTTTAAAAGCTCAATAATATTTTAATTTAAGCTTGTTTAGGTATAAACATAGGGTGCCATTGCTGAAAAAGACAAAGGCATCCAATCAATGGGCTTCGGCGATCTTATGTTGCTAATGACTAAAGATCTTAAAAGCGAATCTGATGTCAACCTACCTTGCCAACATCACAAATCAGGAATAAACCCCTCCTCCCGTAGAACCTTAATCACTCCACGAATCAGATACGAATTAGAAAACTTCGCCGTATAGCTACGAGCCCCCTCTTCTACTGGCTGAAGCAGCCCGCGCTCAATCAGCTTACCAAGCTGATAAGTCACCTGCGTCGGTTTCAGATCGGGCAAAACAGCACGTAGATCGCCTGCTTTTATCGTACCCAACTCAACAGAACGTTTCAGCACCTTCGATTCCAGCGGGTTTATCAGCCCTCTCTCCGACGAAAAATCGATCGCCGGATACAGGATCTTCTCACTCAGGAAATAGTGGTTTGTCAGTTGATCGACTTTCTTCAGCTCAGATGAGATCCCCGAAAGCACATATAAGCACCATTCTTCCAGCCCCTGCTCCGTTCCCTTATCAGCTAACGACAGCATGGCGTAATAGCGTTCACGATCGTTACAGAATACAGCTGTTGGATTGAGAACCCGGCCACCTGCCTGAACATTAAAACCATACTTGATAAGCAACGCATAGGTCAGCAATCTGACCGTTCTGCCATTACCGTTGCCAAAGGGGTGTATCCAGCCAAAGCGATGATGCACCAGTGCAATCTTCATCAGATCGTACTTTGGCTTATCGGCACGGTTAATAAAGGTGGTCAGTTCCGCCATATAATCAGCAACGTGAATGTGGTCCGGCGGTAAATGGTCTGACTGAGCAATGCTGACGTTATGTTGTCGATATGCACCGGGCGTTCTGTCGCCCTCCTGTTGCAGCCCGGCTACCGCCAGACTATGCAACTCGCGGATGAAGTATTCCGTTATGTCATCGCCATTGTTCAGATATTCATCGATGAACTCCATCGCGGCTTCAATATTGTTGATTTCTTTGAGCTGGTCCGTCGAACTTTGCGTTCCTTCAACCTTGCTTTCAACATAGTCGGCAAGCGTGGTGTGGTTTCCCTCAATCCTTGCAGAACCAAGACTCTCCAGCATGTGGAAAACAGCCTTCAGTTGCGCAAACAGGATAGGGTGAACGTCAGTTTCGAGCCGCAAGTGTCGGAGCAACTCCAGCTCCGTCAGCGCGTCGACCAAAGGGGAGTCAAAGCTGGGGTTCAAAAGCGAAAGTTCAAAGTGATTAAATTGAGCCATGATGTTTAGTTATCTCAACTGGTGCATGACGGTATCTCAAAATTATAGCAAAAATACTAATAGAATCTATAAATTAGAAATGTCACCGTTTCATATTATCTCAAAAATCGTTGTTCAGGCATATCAAATGTATGTCCGAAAGATGTTCAGCGCGAAGGGGAATGGGGCTTTGCCTGCATAGCGCAGCATGGATTTTTTAGCGCCGCTATGTGTGGACCTCTGGTCATTATATGTGGACCTGACTCCACACATAACGAAGCCCTATTCACTAAACACCGATTTCTCGTGATAACTATCACAAAAACAAAGCGATTATTTCTGGGGGCCTTCGTGGGGGCGCTGTTTATAAGAAATACCAACAAAACCAATGATAAACAGAGCATTAGGCGTGGATATGATTCCGAGTCCGGCACCACTATTTAAAGAAACCAGCCTACGGGCTGGTTTTTTGCTTTCTGAGATACGGACTCTACATTTTTAAAACCGATGTATTTTACCGCTCCACGCATTTAACACTCTTGTGGGCTATATATTTGAAGGGTTCATTTCAGGAATTTCCTTCATGATGCGGCTAACGATGATCCTGCTTGGCGTTGATTTTCTGCGTTCTCACTGGCGCGGGCTGCGCCGTTTCGGCTGGGTGACGCTGATTGCTGGTGTAGTTATTTTTATTGATGCGTTAGATGGCTCACTGTTCTTTCCAATCGAACCTTTCGCCTGCTTGCTGATGCTTGAAGGCAGCGCAACGCTTATGGTCGCGCATAGCGGCATGGGCGGCCAGCGTGTGCTGCGTTACGTAAAAGGTAGCGCTTTCACCCTCGCCGCGTTACTGATTCTGTTCGGTCATCAGGACGGTGACTTTGTGCTGGCAATGATCTTCGGCATGTTGTTTTTATTCGATGGTTCACTGCAAATTGCTTCTGCGGTGGTAGTGCGTTATCGCCGCTGGCGGCCTGCACTATGGGGCGGAATCGTTGAAATTGCGCTGGCAATATTCTTCTTCCAGCCATGGCCTTCGAACTATGCAGGCACCGTTCCATATTGTCTTGGATTAGGCCTCGCATTTGCGGGCTGGAACATGTTTATTCTCGCTAATCGTATTAAACGAGCCGCTGAAAACCCTGGGCTTAAAGGCGCGGTCTTTATGGAAGAAGTCGATATCGAGCCGCCTGAGGTTGTGGAGTGGGACGGCCCACCCGCCGATGATGAACAAGCGCTGACGGTTCACGTCTGGACTCCCGTCGGCTCAGCGCCCGGCGAAGCCATTCCCCGCCCGGTCATTAGCCGTTATATCGCCGCCGTTGATAGTAACGGCGTTATCTCAACCGGCCATGCCGCGCTCGAATCGCCCGGAGGCGTTTACATCAGCCTTTATCCCGCTGAGCTCATTGATCAGTCGCCAGATGAATTTGCTCGCCTATTACGCGCCACGCCAGAAAATAATGTTCCTGGAATATTTCAGCACGATTATGCGACCGAGTCGGCAAAATGGTGCCCATCCACAAGAAAAGTTCGTATCCGTAATTACAGTGAAGCTCGTCTCAAAGCTTTCTGGGAGAAGTATCGACAAAATGAATCTTATAATTTGACCTACAGAAACTGTTCGAGCAGCGTCGCACGCGCGTTAGAAGCGGCACTTGAGGGTTCGGTAGGCAGATTATGGCGCAAACGTGGATTCTGGATGGCGATGGGAAAATTAATGTCGACGCCAGAATTATGGGTCGCTTTACAGATCCGCAAGCGAGCGGAAACCATGGCCTGGACACCAGGCCTGGTGTTGGATTATGCCCGCGCGCTGAGCATGCTGGCCGATCCACGCCCCACCGGGTGGTTCAATACCAGCAGGCGGGCGTTGAAAAAGATGTTTAAACGCCGTGTCGCGTGGGAGAGAGGCAAAAGCGGTGAGGAAGTTACTGAGGATTAGTCTTGAAACTGACCTCATCCATGAGGTGTTCATCACTTAACCGATTTTATCGGCGCAATTAAGCAGGCCGATAATATCACCATCACAATCGCGAAAATAAACACTGCACTATAGCTGGTCGTAACACTTAAAATAAAAGCACCTAATGGCGTAACGATCATTTGCGGGCATTTATTAGCGATATTTAATACGCCCATATCTTTTCCTGCGTTTGCACCCTTTTCAGGTAACACTTGCGTCATCAATGCCATATCTATCGACATATAGCATCCGTATCCCAAACCTATGATGCCCGCCATAATCAGCATGGATATTTCATTTTGCATTAGCAGTGGGAAGAGATAAGCGGAAGCCATTATAATTGAGGAAATAATAACAAACGGCTTTCTCACCTGGAATTTATCAGAGAGGTAGCCCGACACAACGGCTGAAATTATAAGTGACACTAACTGAATACTCGCCATAACCCCAATGAGTACATTGGAATCGGTTTTCGACAAATTAATATAATCACGCAGAATATAGAGCTGATAATTGACTATCAGTTGGTAGCCCAAAAACATGACAAACCGCCCCGCAAATGCCCAGCCAAAATCAGGGTATTTTTTTGGGCTGACCCAGAATTGGGTAAAGAATTTTTTCCATACCAAGGGTTCGCGAGGCATGTCTTCACTGCTTTGCTCACGGTTCATTAAACAAGAAGCGAGTGAAACGATAAAGATCCCGATGGCAAAGAAATAGAATCCAGAAGCTAAATCGCGATTCGCAATCCAGCCGCCAAATATAATCCCTAATGTGCCCCCTCCTGTTTGGGCTGCACCGATAAATCCGGATGCAACCCCACGGCGTTTTTCTTCAACTCTATCCGGCAACGATGCTGAAAGCGGCCCCTGCGCCATATTTAAAGCTACAGCTGCGATAACCCAAAAGATTGTGAGCCCTATAATTGTGGTTTGGTGCGCCACCATGGCAAGCGCCATACCGCCGATAAACGTCCCTCCGATAATCCAGGGCGTTCGGCGGCCAAACCGCGAACGTGTTCTATCAGAAAGTGCGCCAGCTAAAGGCTGATCAAAGAAGGTAAACACTGATACCAGGGTCATAATGATCGCCAGCGCAGCAACTTTATCTCCGCCAGTGGCATCTGTTATTTGTTGTACCTGATTGGGTAAAAATACTGATATAACAGCATTATAGAGAGCCAGCAAAAACATAAAATTTGTCGACAACGAGACAAGAAATTTTATGTAGCCTTTTTTATTTAGGCTATCGGTGTCTACGGAATCATAATTTTTCGTGGGTGTGGGGGCGACTTTATCAGACATTTTACCTTCCTCTCAGCACGTTGTATTTCCATAAGCTTTTATAATTTATCCCGGCACCGTAACCCATCCCTCACGGCGATAAGTTACTGTAGAACCCATTGCGAAATACCGTGATAGATATAATTCCACACGGTATGGATAAAATTCTCATGTCAAAAAACTTGTGAGAGATGTCAAAGACTCGAGTCGTTTTCAGCCCAATACCTTTACACGACGCGCCGTTTCATAGTGCTCCACCCAATAGTTATTCGCCAGGGATGACATCGTCACCCCCATGCTGGTGGACGCATGGATAAACTTATTATCTCCGATATAAACCCCGACGTGACGTTTACCTGGCGATGTCTTAAAGAAGACTAAATCACCCGGCCTGAGTTCATCTTTGCTAACTTGTTTCCCATTCTCTATTTGCTGGGAAGTGGTTCTTGGTAAATCTTTGTGGAATGAGTCGCTAAAAATATGCTGCATCAGCGCAGAGCAATCCACACCAGCGTGCGTCGTTCCGCCCCAGTGATAGCGCGTTCCTTTCCAGCTAGAAAACTGCGTTAATATGGCAGATCTGACATCATTTGATTTATTGCTTTTTTCAGCAGGGATATATTTTGCTTTTTCGGCGAACACATCTTTTTTAGCAAGAGATTGTGTTCCTAATGATGCAAATTCCTTTGGTAAATTAAAAGCAAAGGAATTGGCACTAATAACTAAGGGAACAATAAGGCATGACAGGGTAATCATTTTTTTAAAACGAGGCATAAGTAATTTCTTTCATTTGCAGGCGAAACATCATTACTGAACCTTCAGCAATGGGACAATCAACTCCTTTTGGGTGAGCAAATAATATGCTTTGGATGCTTTTTAGCCAGCAGTTAATCGATCCATTTTTAGACTTTGATTTTTTTAAGTTAAAAAACAGCCTGCTACTGGATCGATCAGTGAGAAGCAAGGATTTATACGTTGGCGATATCGACTTCTGGGCGTTGATAATGCGGCCATACCAGCGCGACCAGCGCAGGATAAGCATCGTGACTGAACTCGTCATAGCACTGGCGCAAATTCAGCACTTCAATGTCAGCAAACGGGACTTTTTCCCCGTCGGCACAGCGCTTTCTGAGATTATCGTAATAGCGATAAATAGCAGAGTGCAAATCACTGCACCGCCGCTGAGCGTTAAACAGCGCAGGGTCGGCACTGAGTTCTTCAATACGCATACGTTTAATCGTGGCATGATTAAAATCTACATATTCATGGCTAACCCGCCAATAATAACCTGGGGTAACCTTCGACATTAACTTTGCAAAATAATCTTCACGTTCGTCACTTTCAGATAAATTTAATTTAGGGGAAACTAAAGCGGCTAATTTCACTTTGGGACGCGACATTTCGCGCATCAATATCAATACGACGCACAGTAATAACAGTATTAATACGATAGAATAAAAGACGCTTTGCATGGGAACTCCTGTTTTTTTTATAGTAATTTTGAGGCAAAATATTGTCAACGCATTGCCTGCCGTCCATCTAATTTATTGTTTTGATATAAAAGGATATCTCTCATGCTGCCCAACACTCTGGTGCCAGTTCCCTTCGCTTTCTCACAGCCTGATATTGATAGCCCAGAAGAACATAGCGCCTTAACGCGGGATATTCAGGATAATCTGTTAGTTCTGGAGAAAACGATTCTGAGCACCAACCACTATGCCGGGCAGGCAAAAAATACCCTTCTTGAAGAAAACGATTGGCATTTAAAAGAACGTCTGTTTTGTGTGGTAAAAATCGAGGCATTAGTGACGGTATTAAACGAGTTGATCGAGAAAGAAAAGGTCTCGCCTGCCGATATGCAAATGCTCATCGAAGATAAAAAATTTATGATAAGTGAACATTCCCAGCAGATTTGGATTAACCAGTTAACTCAGGAAAAAAGCTGGCCACTATTTTATTCTCTACATGAGCCATTGTTATGACAGATACCCATCAACCCGATAATGAAAATACACTATTACGCGAAAACATTGCGGCATTAGTACAGATTAAACATGAAAATATTTCCCGCTGCACGCAAGGGCAAATCAACATTACCTCAGCGGTAGTCGAACAAAAATGGCATAACCGCCACCAAATTTACCCTTATCGCGTAAAAGAAGAAATTTATGGTGTCGTGCTCAGCGAAATACTTTCTCAGCAGCCCCAGATAAAAAATGAAATGCTCGCACGCCTGGAAGCGGTTTATCAAAACCTCAAAAACGATGAAGCGCAGACGCTGTCACGCACGCGGGCGTTGCTGGAAAATAGCTATAAAACACCTCATTTGTAATGATGCTAAATAGTACGCTCAAGTTTGCCCGTCATAAGCGGGCAACCCTCGCCTTCAGTAATAATTTCAGTCACATCCGTTCGCTCGCCGATCCGCACCTCGCTCACGCGATCGAACTTGCTCTTATCGATCAACAGCAATGACTGCGCCGCTCGCTTGAGCAACTGCGTTTTATATTCGGCATTCCAGCTACGGGTATCCCATAACGTCCCGTTGCTATCTACTCCCTCGCAGGAAAACAGGAATAGATCGATCTCCAGTGTCCTGAGATGCGCGGCCAGTGGCGCATTGATATAACAAGCATATTTACGCTCAAGAAAACCGCCGGTGCTAATCAACTGGATATGTTCACGCTTCGCTAATTCATGGCAAACACGTTCGCTATTGGTAAAAACGGTGAGAGGAATATCGGGCAGTAAACGCGCCAGATACCAGCAGGTCGAACTGGCATCAAGGGCGATAACCATTTCCGGTACAATCCAGGCGAGCGCACGGTGAGCGATATCCGCTTTGCTATTGAGATGGCTTTTGAGGCGCGCAGTAAAGGGATCGCCGCTCTCATTGGCATCCCGATTAATGCGCTTTGCCCGCCCATGCTGACGAACAATTTTTCCCTGCTTTTGCAGCACGCGCAGATCGCGTCGCACCGTTTCCTGACTCACCTCTAACAAGTGAGCCAGGTGCTGTGTCGTCAGATAATTGTACTGCTCGACCAGTTTAACCAGTTCCTCATGGCGTACATTTTTCATTGTCTCGTCTCCCGGCATTGCTCGGATAGTAGGCGGTGATAAGCATGGTTAACAAGTTGTTAACGTGTTTTGCCTGCTCTCTTGTGATAACGATCGCGGAACTTAGCGGTTCCATGACTTCGGGGGTGATACACAGGATGGAGTACGGCCAGACGCAGAAATGAAAAACGGCCCGTCAGGTAAACTAACAGGCCGCTTCGGAATGAGTATGAAAGTATTCAGGTTAATGTCGGGTGGGTCCGACCTACAGATGAATCAATCAATTACTGAGTTTTGGTGACTTCCTGCCCCACCAGACCAATCTTCAAATACCCTGCCTGATGCAGCGTATCCATCACACTCATCATCGTTTCATAATCAACGGATTTATCAGCGCGGAAGAAAATCGTGGTGTCTTTCTTGCCTTCGGTCGCGGCCATCAGAGCGTTGATCATGCTCTCTTTAGTGACTTCATCATTGCCAATAAACATGGTGTGATCGGCTTTGACAGAAAGATAGATCGGTTTTTCCGGACGCGGCTGCGGCTGGCTTGAAGACGCAGGCAGATTAACCTTCACGTCTACGGTGGCAAGCGGCGCGGCGACCATAAAGATAATCAGCAGAACCAACATGACATCGATAAACGGTGTCACGTTAATTTCATGCATTTCACCGTTATCATCGAGATTTTCGTTTAGACGCAAAGCCATGGGATCAACCTACACGCAGTTTCTGAGCCGTACGAACCGGGCGAGCCTGGGAGCTGGCTTCTAAATCCAGGTCACGGCTTTGCAGCAACAGAACCTGAGCCGCAACGTCACCTAAAGAGGCTTTGTAGCCGCCAATCACGCGGGCAAACACGTTGTAGATAACCACAGCAGGAATCGCCGCAACCAGGCCGATAGCCGTTGCCAGCAAGGCTTCTGCAATACCCGGTGCCACTACAGCAAGGTTAGTGGTTTGCGACTGCGCAATACCAATAAAGCTGTTCATGATGCCCCAGACGGTACCAAACAGACCGACAAACGGTGAAATTGCCCCGATTGTGGCAAGAAAACCGTTACCGCGTCCCATGTGACGGCCTATCGCCGCAACGCGACGCTCAAGGCGGAAACCGGTACGCTCTTTAATACCTTCGTTATCTTCGCTGCCGGTGGAAAGCTCCAGCTCGTTTTGTGCTTCGTTAATAAGCATTGAGCTAAGGCTTTTCGCATCAAACGCTTCGGCCATTTCACTGGCTTCATTCAGAGAGCGGGCATTAGCCAGTTGCTGCTGTTCGCGCTTGAGACGACGCTTTTGCGACATCAGCTCAACGCTTTTGCTAAAGAAGATTGCCCATGTGACGACAGAGGCCAGCATCAGGCCGATCATCACAATTTTTACCACGATGTCGGCATGGTGATACATGCCCCAGACAGAGAGGTCTGTCTGCATCAAATTATTCGTCACTCTTACTCTCCACCACGAAATAATACAAAAACTGTGCGCAATAATATCAAAACGACATCGAATTGATAGTAGTTCTCATTAGTATTTAAAGAGTGCCTGAAATTGTCTATGCATTCCTTGCGCTTACGCAGCAAAAGCATGATAAGTTAGATTTAGACATCCAGATGGTTAAACAGGGTAAAGTGAAGATGAGTACAAAGCACATTGAAACAGCGCTGGTTAATGCCGGGCGCGATAAAAAATTCACCCAGGGTTCGGTTAACAGCGTGATTCAACGCGCATCTTCACTGGTTTTCGAAACCGTCGAAGCCAAAAAACAGGCGACGGCGAACCGGGCTAAAGGCGAACTGTTTTATGGCCGCCGCGGCACCCTCACCCATTTCGCCTTACAGGAAGCGATGTGCGAGCTGGAAGGCGGTGCGGGCTGCGCACTTTATCCTTGCGGCGCCGCAGCGGTTGCCAATACGATCCTGGCGTTTGTCGAACAGGGCGATAACGTGCTAGTAACCGGCAGCGCGTACGAACCCACCCAGGATTTCTGCACAAAAATCCTCGCTAAACTCGGTGTCACCACAACCTGGTTTGATCCCATGATTGGCACGGGAATCGCCGAGCTCGTGAAACCCAATACTAAAGTCGTATTTCTGGAATCGCCTGGCTCAATCACAATGGAAGTACATGACGTTCCAGCCATTGTTCAGGCGGTACGCCGCGTTGCCCCAGAAGCCATCATCATGATTGATAACACCTGGGCGGCGGGCATTTTATTTAAAGCGCTAGATTTCGGCATCGATATTTCCATTCAGGCAGGCACTAAATACCTGATTGGTCATTCAGATGCGATGGTCGGCACGGCGGTGTCGAATGCCCGTTGCTGGGATCAGTTACGTGAAAATTCATATTTGATGGGGCAAATGCTTGATGCCGATACCGCCTATATGACCAGCAGAGGATTGCGGACATTAGGTGTGCGTTTACGTCAACATCATGAAAGCAGTCTGAAAGTTGCCGAATGGCTGGCGCAGCACCCGCAGGTAGAACGCGTGAACCATCCCGCGTTGCCGGGCAGCAAGGGCCATGAATTCTGGAAACGAGACTTTACAGGTAGCAGCGGTCTGTTCTCATTTGTGCTGAAAAAACGTTTAGATAGTGAGCAATACAAAAACTATCTGGATCATTTCCACTATTTCAGTATGGCCTATTCCTGGGGAGGCTATGAATCGCTTATCCTAGCCAACCAGCCGGAAGAGCTCGCTGAAATCCGCCCGGCAGGCGGAATCGACTTCACCGGAACGCTGGTCCGCGTACACATTGGCCTGGAAAATGTGGACGATTTGATTGCCGATCTCGACGCAGGTTTCCAGAGGATCGCCTAAAATTGCCAGAAGTGGACACCTGAAAGGACAATTTTTGCGATTTCATGATGATTTGTTGAGCCTGCGATCAAGTTGTCGCAGGTTGTTTGGCGTTACACTGTATTCTTAATAAGTGTGTTTTAAAAAAAGCATGTTTTCAAAAAGTATGTCTCCAGAACTAAGGTGCGCCTAAGCGTGCATCTTTAGATTCGGGCATGCCCAATTTTGCGGTTCCACAGGATTTGCCATGGCTGTTATACATAATATCGTTCAGGCGCTCTGGCAACATGACTTTGCTGCACTCGCGGACCCTCATGTTGTTGGCGTGGTTTATTGCGTCATGTTTGCGACGCTGTTTCTTGAAAACGGATTACTGCCCGCCTCGTTTCTGCCTGGCGACAGTTTGCTCTTGCTCGCAGGCGCGCTGGTAGCAAAAGGGGTCATGGATTTTGTCCCGACAATGATTATTTTAACCTCTGCGGCAAGCCTGGGTTGCTGGCTGAGCTACGCCCAGGGCCGCTGGCTCGGTAATACCCACATCGTGAAAGGCTGGCTCAAACAGCTACCGCCGCAATATCATCAACGTGCGACCGTGATGTTCGACCGACACGGTTTATTCGCGCTGTTGGCCGGGCGTTTTCTGGCATTTGTTCGCACGCTATTGCCAACGATGGCGGGGATTTCTGGCCTCAGCAATCGTCGTTTTCAGGTGTTTAACTGGTTAAGCGGGCTGCTGTGGGTAGGAAGCGTGACCAGCCTGGGTTATGCCCTGAGCATGATTCCGTTTGTGAAACGCCATGAAGATCAGGTGATGACCTGTCTGATGATTCTGCCAATGGTGCTGCTGGTTGCAGGCCTGGTGGGAACGCTGTTTGTCGTTCTCAAAAAAAGATTTAACCCCGCATAAAAATTTACAGGGTGGAAAAGCCTGGCTTATCCACCCTTTCAGCGCTATCAAATCACGCGCATCCGCGCAGCATCTTCCCCCGGTGTCACACCAAAATAGCGTTTAAATTCGCGGCTAAACTGCGATGCGCTTTCATAGCCGACGCGAATGGCGGCGGTACTGGCTTTCATTCCATCATGCAAAATCAGCATGCGCGCTTTATGCAGGCGATAGCTCTTGAGATATTGCAGCGGCGATGTACTGGTCACAGACTTAAAGTTATGGTGAAACGCCGAGACGCTCATATTCGCTTCCGCAGCCAGTTGGTCCACCGACAAATTCTCGGTGTACTGAGTTTCTATGCGGCGCAGAACGCGGCTAATCAGGCTGAAATGCGTCTGGCGGCTCACCAGCGCCAGCAGTGCTGCCCCGCATGACCCCACCAGAATGTGATAGAGAATCTCGCGGATAATCTGTTTGCCCAAAATACGCGCGTCGAGCGGGTGTTCCAGCACATCAAGTAAACGCTCGGCGGCGCAGAGAATCTCTTCGGAAAGTTCAGCGGAATTAATGCCGGTTGAGCAGGTTTGCGGGTGCGATAAATCATCCTCGCCGATGTCCATCAACAAGTCCTGAAGCTGCAAAATATCAATATTGATGCGCACGCCTGCGAGCGGGACTTCAGGTGTGGCAAAGGTTTCGCACTCAAACGGCAGCGGAACGGTCAGCAATAGATATTCATTAGCATCGTAGCGAAAAACGCGATCGTTCAGATAACCCGTTTTATGGCCTGAGAAGAGAATAATGATGCCAGGCTCATACATTACCGGCGTACGAGCATAGGGTTGAGTGCCATACAGTAAAGTGACGTTTGGCAGCGAGCCAAGCCCACTCTTTTCTTTTTGTATCAAATGATTAATTTTACTGGTTAACTGCTGGCAAATCGCTTTCCGCTTCATTTTTCCCACGCTCTGCAAGGTTTTTCTGACGATGACAGTGTGCCTCTAATTTTGTCATTTCTCCAGCGAGCTGTAGGAATAGGCAAGACAAAGGCAGGAATATGCATTGAGAGATCCCCCTCGCAAGCCGACAATGGCTACCATCAAATTCGAATAGCAATGTCTCTAATCACCCACAAGATGAGAATTCAATAATGAACAACTTCGACCTCCATACCCCAACCCGCATCCTGTTTGGCAAAGGCGCTGTTTCTGAACTGCGCGCACAAATTCCAGCGGATGCACGCGTACTGATTACCTACGGCGGCGGCAGCGTAAAGAAAAATGGCGTTTTGGATCAGGTTTACGCCCAGCTTGAAGGGCTGGACGTGCTGGAATTTAGCGGCATCGAACCCAACCCGACTTACGAAACACTGATGAAAGCGGTGGAAGTGGTGCGCAAAGAGAATATCACTTTCCTGCTGGCGGTTGGCGGTGGCTCTGTTCTCGACGGCACCAAGTTTATTGCTGCGGCGGCAAACTACCCGTTAGATCAGGACCCGTGGAATATTCTGCTGACGCGCGGTAGCGATGTTAAGAGCGCAATTCCTATGGGCTCTGTTCTGACGCTGCCTGCAACCGGGTCTGAATCTAACAAAGGTGCCGTTGTTTCCCGCCGTTCAACCGGCGACAAACAGGCATTTATGTCTGAATTCGTCCAACCCGTATTTGCCGTACTTGATCCGGTTTATACCTACACCCTGCCACCACGTCAGGTTGCAAATGGCGTCGTCGATGCCTTTGTTCATACCGTTGAGCAATACATCACTTACCCGGTGAACGCTAAAGTGCAGGATCGCTTCGCGGAAGGCATTCTGTTAACGCTGGTTGAAGACGGCCCGAAGGCACTGAAAGAGCCAGAAAACTACGACGTGCGTGCAAACGTCATGTGGGCAGCAACCATGGCGTTAAACGGCCTGATCGGCGCTGGCGTGCCACAGGATTGGGCAACGCATATGCTGGGCCACGAACTGACTGCAATGCACGGTCTGGATCACGCGCAAACTCTGGCTGTCGTTCTGCCTTCTCTGCTGAATGAAAAGCGCAACGAGAAACGCGGCAAGCTGCTGCAATATGCTGAGCGCGTGTGGAATATCACCGAAGGTAGCGAAGAAGAACGCATTGATGCAGCGATTGACGCAACGCGTAATTTCTTCGAGCAAATGGGTGCTCCAACTCGCTTGTCTGCCTACGGTCTGGATGGCAGTACCATCCCGGCTCTGCTGGTGAAACTGGAAGAAAAAGGCATGACTAAACTGGGTGAGCATCAAGATATTACGCTGGACGTGAGCCGCCGTATTTACGAAGCAGCACGCTAAGTAATTTGGCTCATTTGTTTTCGTTTTTGAGTATTTGGTCCAGACTTAAATGCAATTGTTACACTGGGGCATCGCCCCGGTGTATCGCTCATTAAGGAGGAATGCATGGCAAATCCAACCATAATCAAGCTCCAGGACGGGAATGTAATGCCGCAATTAGGCCTCGGCGTTTGGCAAGCCAGCAACGACCAGGTTCTGATTGCCATCGATAAAGCGCTGGAGGTCGGCTATCGTTCCATTGATACCGCAGCCGCTTACAAAAATGAAGACGGCGTAGGTAGCGCGCTTAAAAATGCGGGCGTCCCGCGTGATGAACTGTTTATCACCACCAAACTCTGGAATGACGATCAGCAGCGCCCACGTCAGGCGCTGGAAGAGAGTCTCGAAAAACTTCAGCTAGACTATGTCGATCTGTATCTCATGCACTGGCCGGTGCCCAGCAAAGATCATTATGTTGAAGCCTGGAAAGGCATGATAGAGCTGCAAAAACAGGGGCTGGTGAAAAGCATCGGCGTGTGTAATTTCCAGCTCAACCATCTGCAACGTTTGATTGATGAAACAGGTGTTTCGCCGGTGATCAATCAGATTGAATTGCATCCGCTACTGCAGCAACGCCAGCTTCATGCCTGGAATGCGACCCATAAGATCCAGACCGAATCCTGGAGCCCGCTTGCTCAGGGCGGTAAAGGGGTGTTCGATCAGAAAATCATTCGCGATCTGGCGGATAAATACGGTAAAACGCCAGCGCAAGTTGTGATCCGTTGGCACCTGGATAGCGGCCTGGTCGTGATTCCAAAATCCGTTACGCCTGCACGTATCGCAGAAAACTTTGATGTGTTTGATTTCCGTCTCGATAAAGACGAGCTGAGCGAGATTGCGAAGCTGGATAGTAATACGCGTCTGGGGCCAGACCCGGATGTGTTTGGGAGTTAGAACAACTCTCACCCCTGCCCTCTCCTGGCGGAGAGGGTTAGGCTGAGAGCCGCTCGTCTTACAAAAACCGTTAAGCCGGGCGCTTCTTAGCCGCTGGCTTTCCCGTTCCCTTCTGCGCAGCCTTCGCTGCTACCGCCGCCTTAGGCGCAACCTTCGCACCCGCAGCCGGTTTTGCACCCGTTGCCGCTGGGCGGCGCTGATGCGTCATAGCCGTATGCTTGGTCAATGCCGGGCGTGCACCACGATTGTGGCGGCGTGCTTCGCGCATTTCTTCAAGCGTTGGCGAAGGTACCAGACATTCACGGCGGCCACCGATCAGATGTTTTTTACCCATCGCTTCCAGCGCTTCACGAATCAATGGCCAGTTAGCAGGATCGTGATAACGGAGCAGCGCTTTATGCAGGCGGCGCTGGCGATCACCTTTCGGCACCACCACATCTTCACTCTTGTAGCTAATCTTGCTTAGGGGGTTCTTACCGGTGTAATACATGGTCGTGGAGTTCGCGAGCGGTGACGGATAGAAGTTCTGCACCTGATCCAAACGGAAGCGATTCTTCTTCAGCCACAGCGCCAGATTCACCATATCTTCATCACGCGTGCCAGGGTGCGCGGAGATAAAGTAAGGGATCAGGTACTGCTCTTTGCCAGCCTGTTTCGAATAGGTATCAAACAGCTCTTTGAAGCGATGATAGCTGCCCATCCCAGGCTTCATCATCTTAGACAGCGGCCCTTCTTCAGTGTGTTCCGGGGCAATTTTCAGGTAGCCACCAACGTGGTGCGTTGCCAGCTCTTTGATATAACGCGGATCTTCCACGGCAATGTCGTAACGCACACCGGAAGCAATCAGGATCTTTTTGATGCCTTTAAGATCGCGCGCGCGGCGGTACAAATTAATGGTTGGCTCATGGTTAGTGTCCATGTGCGAACAAATATCCGGGTAGACACAGGACAAACGGCGACAGGTTTGTTCCGCACGCGGCGACTTACAACGCAGCATATACATGTTGGCAGTTGGGCCGCCGAGATCCGAAACCACGCCGGTAAAGCCTGGAACGGTATCACGCATCGCTTCGATTTCACTGATGATCGAATCTTCTGAACGGCTCTGAATAATGCGCCCTTCGTGTTCAGTGATAGAACAGAAAGAACAGCCGCCAAAACAGCCGCGCATGATGTTCACTGAGAAGCGAATCATTTCGTACGCCGGAATACGCGCTTTGCCGTAAGCAGGATGCGGCACGCGCTTGTAAGGCAAGGCAAAAACGCTATCCATCTCTTCGGTGGAAAGCGGAATGGCTGGCGGGTTAATCCAGACATAACGGTCGCCGTGTTTTTGCATCAGCGCACGCGCACAGCCTGGGTTGGTTTCATGGTGCAAAATACGGGAAGCGTGCGCGTAGAGAACTTTATCGTTTTTTACTTTTTCGAATGACGGCAGCAACACGTAGGTTTTTTCCCACGGTTTCATCGGCGCAGGTTTCACCACGATAGCTTGCGCGTCTTCAGGCTTGGACGGTTTGCCGGTGTCAGCGCACGGTAAATCTTCACCGTATGGATGTGGAATCGGGTCGATGCGGCCTGGCGTGTCCAGACGAGTAGAATCTACGCCAGACCAGCCCGGCATCGCTTCTTTACGCATCATTGCGGTATTACGGACATCGCAAATTTTATCGATCGTTTCACCTGCCGCCAGGCGGTGAGCCACTTCCACCAGCGGGCGCTCGCCGTTGCCGAAAATCAGCATATCGGCTTTGGAATCCACCAGAATGGAACGACGAACGGTGTCAGACCAATAATCGTAATGCGCGGTACGACGCAGGCTCGCTTCGATGCCACCGATAATAACCGGCACATCGCGCCAGGCTTCTTTGCAGCGTTGGGTATAAGCAAGAGATGCACGATCCGGGCGTTTCCCCGCCACGTTATCTGGCGTGTAGGCATCGTCATGACGCAGCTTACGGTCGGCCGTGTAGCGGTTGATCATTGAGTCCATGTTGCCAGCCGTTACCCCGAAGAACAGGTTCGGTTTGCCCAGGCGCATAAAATCTTCTTTAGAGTTCCAGTCTGGCTGGGCAATGATACCCACGCGGAAGCCTTGAGCCTCCAGCATGCGGCCACAAATCGCCATCCCAAAACTCGGATGGTCAACGTAAGCATCTCCGGTAACCAGAATGATGTCGCAGCTGTCCCAGCCTAACTCGTCCATTTCCTTGCGTGACATGGGTAAAAATGGTGCCGGGCCAAAACAGGCGGCCCAGTATTGTGGCCACGAAAAGAGTTCGCGATCGGGCTGGATCAAGCTTATAGAGCTCATAATGCTTCCGAAAAATGAATAAAAAATGATTTAAAAATAACCAAAGCCGGCGATTATACGCTGGTATGGGGTCAAAAATGAAGGGTGATTACCATGTTAAATCCCCCTCGCCCCTCTCACTCAGGGAGAAGGGCGGGTGGGAGTTGTTTCCGGTGAGAATAGTTTACGGCGCAGGCTGTACCAACAGTTGCCCAATGGAGCCGCGGTCTGCCATTTCCAGCGTCTGACTGGTATAGAGGAATGGGAAATGTTCCCATGAAGGCTGCCCGAAGTAGACCAGTAACTCGACCTGACCATCAATCCAAACGGTATCTTTCCAGCCGCGGTCTTCGCCAAACGGTGCCGCTCCATTGACGTTTTTAATCAGGAAACTCACCCCTTCGATATGGAAAGATTGCGGCATATCGGAACGCACAGTCCAGCGCTCCCAGGTGCCTTGCTGAGTCTGGATATCAATACGTTTCATATCCCAAAGCTGGCCATTAATACCAGGATCGTCACCAAGGGTGATTTCGCGGCTGCGTGCCGGATTACCATTGATAATCTCGTCCGGGAGCAGGCGCATTGGCAGCGAATCGGTCACCAGCGGCAGCAACCCCGTGGCACGCAACGTTAATACCAGCGTCGAGATCAGAATGCTCGATGGCTCAAAGAAGCCACGAATACGATCCATAATGCCCGCCGCTTCGCCGCAGGTAATCGACACTTCTTTTCCGTCTGACATATCTACCAGGATTTCCCGGCGCTCACCCGGAGCCATTGAAAGTTGCTTCACGGAAACCGGAGCCGGGAGGAAACCCTGATCGCTTGAAATCACGTGCATTGCGCGACCATCGCTCATTTGCAGCAAATAACGACGTGAGTTCGACGCGTTCAGCAAACGTAAACGCACCCAGCCACGGGACACTTCGACATACGGCCCCTGCACGCCATTCACCAGTAAAGTATCGCCAACAAAACCGCCGCTACCCGGCTCTTCGTACTCAGGCGCGCCAAAGTTATCAAGGCGCTTATCCTGAATAATCACCGGGAAGTCATCAACGCCGTAGTGGTTAGGAATGGGCAATGATTTGCTGACTTCGTCTTCGATAAGCCACATCCCTGCCAGGCCGTTATAGACCTGTTTTGCCGTGCGGTTCGGGGTGTTAGCGTGGTACCACAGCGTCGCGGCCTGCTGGCGAATTGGCAGCACGGGTGCCCAATCAACGTTTGGCTGCATCATCCGCGCCGCGCCGCCCATCAACGGGCCTGGCACTTGCAAGCCCGCAATCGTCATCGCGATATTTTCTTGCAGGCGGTTGCTGTAAATCATCTTTACGTCATCGCCGCTCCATACGCGGATGGTCGGCCCAAGATAACGCCCGTTAAGCCCCCAGACTTGCGCTTTAGCCCCGCCGGTAAATGACCAGTGCGCCCGCTGTAACGTCAGGAATAGAGGCTGGCCACGACGAGATTCCAATAAAGGAGGCACGGGTAAAGGTTGCTGCAGTCCTGCCGCGTTTGCCCTCAGTGGCACCGAGCCTGCACAAAGTGCGACTCCTGATGCCTGTAAAAACTGACGCCGACTGAGTGACATAATAACTCCATGTGATACTGACTAACGTGGGGCGGTACAAAACGTACCGCCAAAATAAAAGCGATCAGTTCGCCTGCTTATTTTCTACTCGACCGGAGGCTTCACGCTCCGCCACTTCTTTATCTAATTCGGCGATCTTTAACATCATGATTTCACGGCAATCAGTAGCCAACTTACGCACCTGATCTTTGCCGTAATGGCTGATATCGATCGGCGGCAGCATTTCGACGATCACCAAACCGTTATTCCAGCGGTTCAGTTTAATTTTATTGCTGGTGTTAGAAACACACACCGGAATAATGGGAACACCCGCAGCAATTGCGGCATGGAATGCGCCGGTTTTGAACGGCAGCAGGCCACGGCCACGGCTTCGAGTCCCTTCCGGGAACATCCAGACTGAAACATTACGCTTCTTGATTTGCGCGACCACCTGGGAAATGGTGCTAAGGGCTTTGGCGCGGTTATCGCGGTCGATAAGCATATTCCCGGTTAACCAATAGATTTGACCAAAGAACGGAATCCACAGCAGGCTTTTTTTCCCAACGGTAACCGTAGGCGGCTGCACAATATTCGCCGCCGTTACCATATCGAAATTATTTTGGTGGTTGCAGATATAAATAGCCGTGGGGTGATTCTCAGCCCCCGCCGGTAAACGCGTTTCGACTTTCAAACCAAAGACCGGAGCCATACGGCCAAAAAGATGGCCAAATGTCGCTACGTGGCGTGGATTACGTGGGCTGAACAGGCAATAAATACAGCCAAAAATGCACACCAGCAGGCAATAAATGATAACGATGATAAAACGTACGATGGATAGCATAACACCCTCAAAAGCCCAAATAGCTGACAAGTCTCACTTGCTTTAGCTTAAATGGCGGCCTCAAAACCGCCAGATTTCACTTACTCTTCGCTGTCACCGGCACTGGCGCGAAGCGGGGAATCCACTTCAACACGATCAATGCGCTGCAAACCACGCATCAACGTCCCGCGACGACCACGCTCACCCGTGATTTTTTGCAGTTCTTCCGGGCGGAGTTTTATTTTGCGCTTGCCAACGTGCAGAGTAACAGTACTTTGTGGTGGTAACACAAAGAGATGAGCCAGTTTATCTTCACCTTTCGCCGCTTCCGCGGAAGGGATAGAGATAATTTTATTCCCTTTGCCTTTCGAAAGCTGCGGCAAATCTCCGACCGGGAACATCAGCATTCGGCCTGCGGCGGTAATCGCCAGCAGCATGTCCTCGACGCTTGAGATCTCCATCGGCGGCATCACTTTCGCGTTTTCCGGCAAGGAAATCAGCGTTTTACCCGCACGATTGCGCGCCACTAAATCATTGAAGGTACAGACGAAACCGTAGCCCGCGTCAGAAGCCATCAGCAGTTTTTGGTCATCCGGCGCCATTAACACGTGTTCGACAACGGCACCCGGCGGCGGTGTCAGTTTACCGGTTAACGGTTCACCCTGCCCACGTGCCGACGGGAGGGTAATAGGGTCAAGCGCATAGCTGCGCCCGGTGGAGTCAATAAACGCCACGGGCTGATTGCTCTTTCCTTTCGCAGAAGCCAGGAAGCTATCGCCCGCTTTGTAGTTAAGGCCCTGCGCGTCGATATCATGGCCTTTAGCGCTACGCACCCAGCCCATTTGCGACAGAACAATAGTTACCGGCTCAGACGGCGTCATATCGTGCTCGCTCATGGCTTTTGCTTCGCCACGCTCGCGCAACGGTGAACGGCGGTCGTCACCAAACGCATCAGAATCGGCCTGCAATTCTTTCTTCAGCAAGGTATTCATCTTGCGTTCAGACGCGAGAATCCCCTGCAGTTGGTCACGTTCTTTTTCCAGCTCGCCCTGTTCGCCACGAATTTTCATCTCTTCGAGTTTTGCGAGGTGACGCAATTTCAGCTCAAGGATGGATTCTGCCTGAGTTTCGCTTAATTCAAAACGCGACATCAGCACCGGCTTCGGCTCATCCTCAGTACGAATGATGTGAATCACTTCGTCAATGTTGAGGAACGCCACCAGCAAACCTTCAAGAATATGCAGGCGTTTGAGCACTTTTTCGAGGCGATAGCTAAGGCGACGGCGCACCGTTTCACGGCGGTAAACCAGCCATTCAGTCAGGATTTCCAGCAGGTTTTTCACCGACGGACGGTTATCCAGGCCGATCATATTGAGGTTAATACGGTAGCTTTTCTCAAGATCGGTGGTGGCAAACAGATGGTTCATTACCTGCTCTACGTCGATGCGGTTGGAACGTGGAACAATCACCAGACGCGTTGGGTTTTCGTGGTTCGACTCATCGCGCAAGTCTTCCACCATTGGCAGCTTTTTGGCGCGCATTTGGTTGGCGATTTGCTCAAGCACGCGCGCGCCGGAAACCTGGTGAGGCAGTGCGGTAATCACCACATCGCCATCTTCTTTTTTCCACACGGCACGCATACGCACGGAGCCACGGCCGTTCTGGTAAATCTTACGAATTTCATCACGTGGGGTGATGATTTCAGCTTCAGTCGGGTAATCCGGGCCTTGAACGATATCTAACAGTTCATCAAGCGTGGTTTTCGGCTGATCGATTAAAGTGATTGCCGCTTTCGCCACTTCGCGCAGGTTATGCGGAGGAATATCCGTTGCCATACCCACGGCGATACCGGTGGTGCCGTTGAGCAAAATATTCGGCAGGCGTGCAGGCAACGTTTTCGGCTCTTGCAGAGTACCGTCAAAGTTCGGCACATAATCAACCGTCCCCTGCCCTAATTCACCCAGCAGAACTTCAGCATATTTCGACAGACGCGATTCGGTATAACGCATCGCGGCGAAGGATTTCGGATCGTCCGGTGCCCCCCAGTTCCCCTGCCCGTCAACCAACGGGTAGCGATAAGAGAACGGCTGCGCCATTAATACCATTGCTTCATAGCACGCGCTGTCGCCATGCGGATGGTATTTACCCAGCACATCACCCACCGTACGGGCAGATTTTTTGAATTTAGCGCTGGCGCTTAATCCCAACTCCGACATCGCATAGACAATACGACGCTGTACGGGCTTTAACCCATCACCAATGAACGGCAGCGCGCGGTCCATAATGACGTACATGGAATAGTTGAGATACGCATTTTCCGTGAATTCGTGCAGCGCAAGGCGTTCTGCACCGTCATGAGTTAAATCACTCATTAATTCTTCATCCTCAAACTGACGAACCGAATGTGGCCATATACCTGGATAATTCAGTTGTGGGTAGGCGGCAAGGGAGCTTATCCCCAGAAGCTTACTTAGGTAAGAGACTGGGTTAAGTAAGTGCAGCCAACACCCCACAGCTTGAAGTATGGCGGGTATAAACGGCGTAATTGCTGCCGATAGTACCCTATCTGGCAGTCGTAGTCACAGAGGAGTGATTATCTTTAGGGGAAGTGGCGAGCGAAGAAATGAGCCGCAAAACGCGGCTCATAGGGGAATTAGTTTACTTTGGTGATTTGCTTCACATCGATTTCGACGGAGTTCCAGTCTTTATCGACTTCACCCTGGATTTCTACCGTATCTTTCGGGGTGATGGTTTGGCCGTTCCAGCGTTTATGGTCAACATCAACGTTAATGGTGCCGGACGCATCACGGAAGATGTAGTGATCGCCGCCGATGCGGGATTCAATCTTACCGCGCAATGTAACCCAGGTATCGTCAGACAGTGATTTCGCCTGCGCCGCGGTGGTGTTGCTGCCGCTCGGGCCAACAAAGCCGCCCGCGGTCTGGTTTTGCGTTGTGGTTTGGGTGGCTGGCGCGTTTGGATCAGAGAATCCACCCTGCTGTGCAGCGATAGCAGGAGCAGCGGTGATGGCAAGAATAGTCAGAATAGCGGCTATTTTTTTCATTGTTTATTTTCCTTATATGAATGAATGTTTTCTGAGTGCTATTTAACGCTGTAGATCTTAACGCGATCTTAATTTTTCTGAGTAAAAACGATTTTTTTAATAAATTGCGGCCATCGACGAATCATCACATTTTTACTCTGTACAACGCCCCGTTGTACGTTATTTACTGACTGAAAATGGTTAACAAGGAACAACCATGCGCATCTTACTTATTGAGGACGATAAGCTCATTGGCGATGGGTTAAAAGCGGGACTCACAAAAATGGGCTTTATCGTCGACTGGTTTACCGATGGTCTTCAGGGTCAATCGGCGTTAAGCCTGGCACCGTACGACGCAGTTGTGCTGGATTTAAGCCTGCCGGGGATCGACGGGCTGGATATCTTAAAAACTTGGCGTCGTAATGAGCAAACCGAACCGGTATTAATTCTAACCGCTCGTGACGCGCTGGAACAACGGGTGGAAGGATTGCAGCTCGGTGCCGATGACTATTTGTGTAAACCCTTTGCGTTAATAGAAGTTGCCACCCGGCTGCAGGTTTTAATTCGCCGTAACCATGGGCAGGTTCAATCGACGCTTAGCCATGCAGGTGTTGAGCTTGATCCCATTAAATTAACCGTGACTCTGAATGGCGAGCCATTAGCCCTTAAACCAAAAGAATTTGCCTTGCTGGAATTACTTATACGCAACGCGGGGCGCGTATTGCCGCGCGCGCTTATCGAAGAAAAATTGTATAGCTGGGATAACGACGTTTCCAGAAACGCTCTGGAAGTTCATATCCACCATTTACGCCGTAAACTTGGCAGCGGATTTATTCGTACCGTACACGGTATTGGTTATACGTTGGGTGGAGAATGATAAAAACCCTGACCCAAAGTTTACGCGCAAGGTTAATTGCGGGATTTATTCTGATTACGCTAGTCGCATGGATTGGCGCGAGCATCGCCGCCTGGCACCAAACCAGTAAAACGCTAAACAAACTGTTCGATACCCAGCAAGTACTGTTTGCCAAACGACTCAGCGCTTTAGAGCTTAATGGCGTACGTGCTGACACAGAACTCCCGCGCACTAAAAGCATGATTTCACATCATCGCGGCAAACAAGATGACGACACCCTGGCGTTTGCAATTTATACCGCGCAGGGGCAACTACTACTTAACGATGGCGACAATGGCCGGAACCTCACTTATCGCTATGCGCGCGATGGGTTTATTGATGGCAAACTGCCCGGTGATGACGACATGTGGCGCCTGGTCTGGGTCACAACCCCTGATGGAAAGTACCGAATCGTGGTGGGCCAGGAGTGGGAATATCGGGAAGATCTGGCGCTGAATATTGTTTTATCGCAGCTCACGCCGTGGCTGATTGCCCTGCCGGTCATACTGCTGATGCTGGTGTGGCTTGTAAGCCGTGCGCTCGCCCCGCTCCACAAACTGGCCTGGCAACTGCGTAGCCGCAAACCTGACGACGCAAGTGAACTGCCGACACAAACGCTGCCGCAAGAAGTGCGCCCGCTCGTTATGGCGCTTAATCAGTTGTTTACTCGTACCGGAGAATTTATGCAGCGCGAGCGGCGCTTTACATCTGACGCAGCCCACGAACTTCGCAGCCCCCTTGCCGCATTAAAAGTTCAGGCAGAAGTCGCGCAACTGGCGCAAAACGACGAGCCGGTACGAGATCATGCGCTTAATAATCTCAATGCAGGAATCGAGCGCGCAACCCGTCTGGTGGATCAGCTATTGACGTTATCGCGCCTGGATTCTTTAGAAGGTCTGGACGATGTGCAGAGCGTCGCTTTTCAGCCATTGCTGCAAAATGCGGTAATGGACGCATACCACGAGGCGCTGCGCGAAGGCATTGATATACGCCTGGATATTCAGGACGCGGGGGTTAAGCGCCAGGGCCAGCCGCTGCTGCTGAGTTTAATGGTCAGAAACGTGCTGGATAATGCCATACGCTACAGCCCACGCGGCAGCGTGGTGGATGTGGTTTTGCAAAGCCATGAGATAACGATTACCGATAATGGCCCCGGAGTCAGCCCGGAGTTTTTAGCCTCGCTCGGCGAGCGCTTCTTCCGCCCGCCAGGCCAGGAAAAAACCGGCAGCGGGCTGGGATTATCCATCGTTCGGCGCATCGCGGCGTTACACGGAATGCAGGCTTCATTTCTGAATATAAGCAGCGGCGGTTTCCAGGTACGGATACGTTGGTAATTTAACATTTCCGCTCGATTATTGCGTTTTTAGCAAAAGTCTTTGGCTGGTTTAGCTATTTAACCGTGAGAGAGCTCACGTTAGACTTCGCGCCAAACGCAATTATTCAAGGACTCACTATGAGCAACATTTTAATCATCAATGGAGCGAAAAAATTCGCCCATTCCAACGGCCAACTTAACGACACCCTGACCGACGTCGCGGAAAGCTTTTTGCGCGACCTCGGGCATGATGTTCAGGTCACTCGCACCGACAGCGAGTACGACGTAAAAGAAGAAGTCGCAAAATACCTGTGGGCCGATACGGTGATTTACCAGATGCCGGGTTGGTGGATGGGCGCGCCATGGACCATGAAAAAGTACATTGATGATGTCTTCACAGAAGGTCACGGTTCACTGTATGCCAGCGATGGCCGTACCCGTTCAGACGCTGAGAAAAAGTACGGGTCCGGCGGCCTGATTCAGGGCAAAACCTATATGCTTTCCTTGACCTGGAATGCTCCGCTGCAAGCCTTTGAAGATAAAGAACAGTTCTTCCACGGCGTAGGTGTAGATGGTGTGTATCTGCCATTCCACAAAGCAAACCAGTTCCTGGGTATGGAAGGTCTGCCGACCTTTATCGCCAATGACGTGATGAAAGTCCCTGATGTCCCGCGCTTTATTGCAGAATACCGCGAGCATCTGGGCCATATTTTTGCTTAACTGTTGTCGTGCTTAAATAAGGAGTTAAACATGCTAACAGTCATCGCTGAAATTCGTACTCGTCCGGGAGCTCACCATCGCCAGGCTGTGGTAGATGCCTTCGCGAAAATTATTCCAACTGTTCTCGAAGAAGAAGGCTGCTTCGGGTATGCGCCGCTGGTCGATCATAATGCTCAGGTCGCGTTCCAGACGACAGCGCCTGATTCCGTGTTTATGGTGGAAAAATGGGAAACCGTTGCTCACCTTGAAGCCCATCTGCAAACACAGCATATGAAAGCTCATAGCGCCGCAGTAAAAGACGACGTACTGGATGTGCATATCCATATTCTGGAAGACGCGATTAAGTAATTGAATCGCGAAATTTTAAAAGGGAGCGGTGTTTATTTGCACTGGCTCCCTTTTTTATTTTTAGGCTACTGCCCATTCGGCTCCCGTAATCGCTGCTAAGCTAGTTTTTAATCAAATTTTGCGACAGCGGCCAGAGTATGAAAACGAATACTGTTTCCGATAAAATTCTAAAACTTGCCACTTTTAATCTTAACCTTTTAACGACATTTTGTTTGATCTATTCCACTCGTAGCTTAACAGAAACAGCTGAAATATTAGAAGTTACCCCGCCATCAATAAGCCATTCATTGCGTAAATTGCGCCTGCATTTTCAAGACCCATTATTCACCCGCCACGGTAATACTATCTCTCCAACCGTCTTTGCCGATGACCTTTACGCGCAGTTAAGAAAAACACTTGAAATCATGAGTGATTCAGTTGACCGAAGCCAGCAGAGTAATAAGCGCGAGACGATAGTTATCTATTCTCCCTTTTCTGCCGCAGTGCATAATCTTGCCATCGCGTTATTAGAAATTAAAGCGCGAAAATTAAATTATAAAATCAAATATATCGAAACTAATATCGGCATCCTCGATAGCGTTGAACTGCTAAATTTACGCAAAGCGGATATTGTGTTCTCTGCCTCCCCCGTGATGAGTTCAACACTGACCTGCGTGTTGATTCGCGAATTAACACCCGTACTCGTCTCGCGAATCGACCACCCATTTCAGAAAAACTCCATCAGCATTGAGGAGTTAAAAAATCTGGATTTAGTCAGCCATTTAACGGCTGACAATATGATTTACCAGCGTAAACAGGCTCTACTGGCCACCCTGAAAACCACTCGAATCACATTTGAAACTAACTCATTAATTATGCTTCTTACAGTGTTATCAGAAACAGAATGCATTGGTTTCATTACCCAGCAAGCTTTTGACAGGTATAGACATATCTTTAAACTACGGGTCATTCAAACGCAGTTTTCGGTGCCAAAAATGAGCGTGTATATCACTTATCGAAAAGAGATGGAGCATAAGGAAAATTTTATGCAACTGCTGCATACCATTCTCGACGATTAACCCTTTCCCGAAAGAACCCCTGCGCATAAATAAAACTAAATCCGCATTTAACATCAATTGATAGGCTCTATTTATACACCGCGTATAATTCACTGCAAGCACAAAAATTGACCATCACTTCTAGATAACTATAAATACTAATTAACATTCTTGCTCCAAGATATTTTCTGATTCCTATACCTACCCGCTTTTAATCAAGGTATTAGCTGATTTCTATTATTTATTTTCCCTGGGAAATAAATTGTCATTGTTATGAATTCGTGTCGAATTTTTCGTGGGTGACGCTCTTTATACACCGTGCGATGAATAGACCTATTCGCGATCGGGTGTCATGGAGGCATTCAGATGAAAGTTATTAAGATATTATCCCCACACATTCAGTACAGACGCCATAATATTCTACTGAAAACTTCAGTTGGGTTAGTCGCAGGAGTAATAAGTTTTGGTAGCATTGATGTTAATGCGGAGACGCTGGTAAATACGGCAGGTTCTTCAGGAATTACCACTTCCGTTATAGTAGAAGATGAAAATATAAAGCTGAATGCAACAAATACCACAGGTATCAATATTGGCAGCGGTCAGACGGTAAACCTTACCCGCGGCAGTATAAAAAACAATGCGACTACTGCAGCAGGTGCCGCCGGCCAGACCGGAGCACACGTTTTTTCCGGCGGGAGTGTCACTCTCTCGGATGCTGAAGTCTCCCTCGTTCCTAAAACGACGGCCAATGCCCTTATTACTGCCGGTAATCTGACGGGGATAAATATTGAGTCCGGTGGGAAGCTGAATCTGAATAATTCCAGCGTCACTGTAGGTGGCGGAGCTAAGGGCAACAATAACTTCGGGCTCATAGTCTCAGGTAATAACTCTCAGGCAATACTGGATAATTCCCACGTACAAACCTCTTCCTGGGGAGCGGCTGGTATTTCTGCCTTGCAAGGAGGAAAAGTTGCTCTTTCCAATAAAAGCATCGTCGAAACAAGCGGAGCCAGAAGCACCGCCGGAGGAAGCCATGGAGTTTATGTTAGCGGAGAAAACAGCGTTGTTAATTCTGATAACGCCACAATTAAAACGATGGGGGCTTCCGCATATGGCATCAAAGCGGAGAGCGGAGGCAAAGTAGATTTAAAAGATACCGCAGTTGAAACAACTGGCGGTAACGGACACGGCGTATTGCTCGATGGCCCTCTGACACAAGGAAAAATAGCAGGCGGCTCGATTTTGATATCCGGTAAAGGAGCAACCGGAGTATGGGCGCGTAATGGCGCAAGCGTATCCTTGCAAGATGGCACCTCTATCAGTACTTCAGGCGCTGCACTTTCCGCATCGGCTCCCGTGGATAATGAGAAAACATTGAGCCTAAGCCATACCCTGCTGGCAAGCGATGTGAATTCTGTTATCAATGGCCGCAACTTGCATCTGACGACTTCAGCCGGGAGTGCCAGCGCCGCCCGCGCTGAGCAAAACGCGCAGATTAATTTGCAGGATACCGTTATTGAAAGTACGGGAGCAGCGACCACTACCTCGACAACCGCGGCACTGCATGCGCTGGATGGCGGGACGATGAGTGGTTCAGGTCTGGATGTTAACGTATCTGGAGCAAACCAGGGGGGAAGTCGAGCCGAAGGAAATCAGAGTTCTCTCTCACTCGATAACAGCCGTATCGTGGTTAGCGGAGGGGGAAATGCCGCAAACAGCAGTGCGGCGGGGCGAGCCATGTCGGGTGGTTCACTCTCAATTTCAAACTCCCAATTGGCAACATCCGGGATGCAGAGCCACGGGATTTCCGTCGAAGAAAAAGGGTCTTATGTCACTCTTAGCCGCACATCTGTTGAAACCAAAGGGGCAAGAAGTTCTGGCGTCAATATTACAGGCGGCGCAACGGCAGATATTAGTGCAAGCAAAATTACGACGACGTCAGCGGATAATATTGTTGGCCCTTGGGGGCCAGGGATTTTGCTACAAGGGGCAGGATCTTCGCTCAATCTTAGCGAGAGTGAGGTCTCTACAACGCAAAACTCCAGCTATGGAATCAGTGCCACAAACGGCGCGAGTCTAAATGTTAATGCTTCTCAGATTAACACTGGCGGTAATTACTCGGCAGGAATCTCTACCGCCAATGGAACGACCACGATCGTCAATACACACGTCAATACCTCCGGTAATGATAACGCGATGGGGATTGTTGCTGACGCAGGAGCGACGGTTTCGGTAACTGGCGGAAGCGTGGTCACATCGGGTAATGGCTCTCCTGTGCAATCGAACCTTACCTTCCCACACGCGCTGGCTTCACGTAATGCAGGATCGCAGCTCACGGTCGAAGGAACCAGCCTTCTTACAAAAGGCACTCAGGCCTACGGTGCCACCGCGGATGACGGGGGAAATATCACCCTGAAAAATGTCTCGGTTAAAACACAGGGGGATAATTCAATCGGTTTGTATGCAGGGATAGGCACTGCAAAACCTGGAAATGTCACTCTAACCGCAAGCAATACCACCGTCGAGACGCTGGGCAATAATGCGACCGGCGCTTTTGTAGGGCGTAAATATAAACCTGAAACCGCAGAGATGACGCTTAATAACGTCACCCTGACGACAAAAGGCGATAACTCACGCGGATTGTGGGCCGAAGCCGGGGCAGAACTGAGCGCTAAAAATTCGGTAATACAAACAGCCGGGAAGTTATCACACGGTATTCTCGCCAGTAATGGAGCACATGTGCAGGCGGATCATACTGTTGTCACGGCACTTGGGGAGCAAGCAGCAGCCCTTGCTGTTCAAGGCTCACCTGTATTCCCAGCCACAGTTGATATCAATAATACCCTTCTCACCAGCGAGCACGGCCATGGCATTGAAACAACAGGTTATGCGGACATTGAAATGCACAACAGCCGGGTTAGCGGTGAAAATCAGTGGCTAGAGGTGCAAAACGGCGCCGGAGGCTTACAAGGTCATGCCAGTGTTGTGATGTCAGGAAGTCTTGTCACCGGCGCGGCACTAACGGAAGAGAACGCCAGGTCGGAGGTGGCCTTAAACAACACCACTCTGTGGTACCTGACCGGAAATTCTGTGCTCAGTGACTTAGTGAATAATCAGAGCCTTATCAATTTTAGCGCTCCCGACAATCATCAGTACAAAACTCTGACGGTAAATGACTATCACGGCGATAACGGAACCATTGCGCTCAACACTCACTTATATGACGATGATTCATCTACAGACCGGTTGGTTATTAATGGTGGGCACGCCGAGGGCTCTACCAGCCTGAAAATCAACAATACAGGCGGCAGTGGCGCGCTTACGCACGGAAATGGCATTAAGGTTGTCGATGCCATTAGCGGCGCAACAACCGCTGCGCAAGCGTTTAGTTTACTGAGTAAAGTTAAAGCGGGTCCCTATGAATACTCACTTTATCGCTCAAGCGTAGATGACAGTAATCTAGAAGCCTGGTACTTACGTTCACACAAAGAAATTCAAAAACCGATAGAGGAGATCGATCCGTCCCCTGAGCCTGTGACTCCTGCTCCTGATGAACCAAAGGAAACGGATCCGCCAATTGCTCACGAAAATGAAGACGGAAATAAAAACCCGGTCGTACCGTTGCCTCCTCAGCAAACTGTCGCCGAACCTGATTATCGGGCTGAAACATCGCTGTATCAGGATATCCCACAGCTAGCGTTGCTCTATGGCCGGATGCTTGTTGATAGCTTACACGAGCGTACCGGGGAGCAGTTTTTCAACCCGGAAAAAATCACCGAAGCCACCGAATCTCCCTCTATGAGTTGGGGGCGCGTGATATTTAAAAATGGGAAATCTGATTTCGACGGGCCGCAGTCGCGCTTTTCGCTGAATGCTATTCAGTTAGGTATCGATTTGTATCGAAAAAGCAAAGATGACGGGAGCTCAAATTTTGCGGGGGTATTAGGCAACATCGGCAAAATGAAGAGCAAAGTTACCCATACCGACGGCGAAAATGCAGGCCGCAATACGCTGAAATCATGGGGCATCGGCGGCTACTGGACTCACTTTACACCCGCTGGGAGTTACCTGGATGTTGTCGCTCAATACAATCGGCTATATGTGGAATCCAACCCTACCGATCTCAGCCCAATGAAAACCAAAGGTTATGGGATCAGTGCTTCTCTGGAGGCTGGTTATCCCTGGCAGCCCGATGCTGACGTGCAGCGCTTTATCGAACCTCAGGTACAGGTGATTTACTCGACGGCGAAACTCGATAAAACTCACGATAGCGCTTCAGATGTGAAATTTAGCGGCGCTGATTCACTCACCGGGCGCGTCAGCCTGCGCTTCCACCAGACCTGGAATCATGATGACTCGCAAAAGAAAAAGGAAGAACGCACCCGAACGACGGCCTGGATTCGGCCTGGGATTATGCATGAATTCAGAGGTGAGACTAAAACTGCGTTTTCTTCACAGGACGGGGACATTCCCTTCGTCACGAACAGCGCAGGAACCTGGGGGCAGTTAAACGCAGGCATTGATCATCAAATCAACAAATCCGTTTCTTTGACCGGCTCATTAAACGTCGAGAAATCGTTTGAAGGTAATAGCGTAAATTACGGCGGAATTGTTGGGTTAAAAATCAAGTTCTGACGATGAGTTTGTAGCCACAGGAGGAAGGCTCTGCCGTGGTGGAGCCTTCCTCTATGACGCCTGGGTTAAGCCGGAACTATTATTTTGCCAGGTTAAGCGCATCCATGGTGCGCAGTTTGCTTTCGCGAGCCTTTTCTGGAGCGGCCTGAACCAACAAGGTATAGAGCAAATCCAGCACGAAGAGCTGAGCCGTTTTCGTGCCTATCGAGTCACCTTGCAGCATGCCCTGGCGGTTGCCGTTGATCAGACTAAAGTCCGCAACGTCACACAGCGGTGAGCCCAAATGATGGGTAAGCGCCACCGTCGTTGCCCCCGCCTCTTTAGCAAGCTCAAGTGCGTGAACCGTTTCTGGAGATGTGCCGGTGTGGCTAATCGCGATGGCTACATCCCCCGCTTTTAACAACGTAGCCTGCATATACATAAAGTGATTATTGGTTACCGCATCGACACGCAAACCAATACGCATCAGCTTATGCTTCATATCTTCCGCAGTAATCCCGGAGGAGCCCACGCCAAAAATATAGACGGCACTGCTGGTACGCAAAGCGTTAACCACCTGATTGACTTGATTCATATCGAGTAAGTTCAGGGTTTCAGACAACACGTTATTAATGGTGCTTTGCAGCTTCAAACCGATGGTGTGCGCATCGTCTGACTCACTTATTTCACCCTCCAATAGCGGGCTGCTGTTATCTGTTTCCGTCGTGGCTAATTCGATAGCCAAATCCATTTTAAAATCCTGGAAGCCTTTATAGCCCAAAGCGCGGCAGAACCGGATAAGGGTCGCTTCGCCCGCCTGCGTTTCCCGCGACAGCTCAGAGATAGATAACTGTGTCACCTTCTGCGGAGAGCTCAAAACATAGTGCGCGATACGCTGGGAAACACGCGTCAGGCTATTTTGCATGGCACCCAGCGTGTCGAGAATTTTTCCGGGTTTAAGGCGTAGGGCTTGAGGCTCCATAGATTTCCTGATCGTTAATGCATGTTCGTGAGTTTAAAGCGTATCAAATCTCTGCCCGCCATACTTCAAGAGGATGGACAGAATCTTACAGGCAGCAGTAGTGCACTTTTATCACTACTTTGCTGATTGTTTGGGCAACGTCGCTAATACAGCCCGGCTTGTGGGGTTCGCCCGGAAGAAATATTGCAAACATGCCAGGCTGCATGTGCAATGTCTGGCAGGGTGAAATCATCTCGCAAAGCTGATAATCATCGTCTTCATGATAAATATCGGGTTCGATAGCCGCGCCTTGCGGGCCAAAATCAATGCGCTCAAATCCGCTGAGCAACAGTTGAACATCCAGATATTCACGATGCTGCTCGTAGCGCTTGCTCTGAGGTTCTGCGGTTTCAAAGGACATGACATTCATAAAGATATTGTCGCCTTCAATTTCATGCCGCCCCGCGCTTAATGTTTCCGGGTGTAGCGCCAACGCCTGCTTGATGATGGAAAGTAGTTGAGGAGCCATGCCGCTCTGGGCGCTAAGTTCTGAAATTCTTCCTAAAATCATGATTTCACCTTGTGATATTCAGACCAGAGAGTGGCCCCAATTAACCCGGCATCATGTTGATAATGAGCGGAATAAATCGGTACCTGAAATGCTGCGGGGAGCTGTGCGAGCTGCTGTTGCACCTGTTGGCGATAACCCTGAGCCAGCCCGACGCTACCGCCTAATACGATGCATTCGGTATCCAGCAACGCTTTGAGATTAGCAATCAACTGACAAATCGCCTGCGCTGAACGCGTGACTAATTGTTGAGCCTGCAGGTTACCTGAATATGCCAGCGAAAAAATTTCGCGGGCATTTTTGCCCTGAAGATCGTGGCGCGCAGCGGCGGCAATGGCGCGGCCTGAGGCAATCGCTTCAACGCAGCCCACGCGCCCACAACCACAGATTGGGCCATTAGGATCGGCCTGGATGTGCCCGATGTGGCCTGCGAAAGCATGCGGTCCGGTTAACAACTCGCCATTCACCACAATGCCGCCCCCGACGCCTGTAGAAACCGTGATAAATGTGACGTGTTTAAATCGGGAAGAGAGATGGCAGTATTCCGCCCATGCAGCAGCCTGCGCATCATTGAGCACGATGCAGGGTAATCCCGTCAGTTTTTCAACGGTGGCCTGCAATGGAAAATGATTCAGCCCGCCAAGATTATCGGGGTTAAGCGCAGTCAGGATACCGTTATCAATAATGCCGGTAGACGCAATCGCCACTCGCCGCGCTTTCCCTTGATAAGGTTCCAGCAGATGTCCCAGAGCCTGCTTCAACCCTTCCGGATCTGCATTAGCTGGAGTAGGGATTTCCCTGCGTTGCGAAATTTCATGTTCTGCGCTGATAAGCGCGGCGGCCAGTTTGGTACCGCCGATATCAATAGCAAGCGTGGTCATGGTTTTCTCCGCTTAGCGTTGAACGGCATGGCTGAACCACTGGCAAATATGTTCAATACGCGTGATAGCCGAACCCACCGTCACGGCCCAGGCACCGTGGGCCATCGCCTGTGCGGCCAGCTCTGGAGAGTGGTAACGCCCCTCGGCAATGACACGGCAGCCTGCTCCACTTAGCTCAGATACCATCATGAGATCCGGTTCGTCGGGCGTTACCGCCGTGGTGTAGCCAGACAAGGTCGTGCCGATAAACTCAACGCCCTGGCGATGGCTGTTAAGCCCCTCTTCTACCGTGGCGCTATCGGCCATTGCGAGCAAACCGTGATAGCGAATGCGAGCAATCAGTTCATCAATGGCGACTGGACGCGGGCGGAATGTGGCATCAAAAGCAATGATGTCGGCCCCCGCTTTCGCCAGCGCATCGACATCATGCAAAAACGGTGTGATACGCACGGGAGAGTCTTCGAGGTCACGCTTCATGATGCCAATAATCGGTTCCGAAATAAGCGGACGAACCGCTTCCAGGTTGGCAATACCTTCTATGCGAACAGCTACGGCTCCGGCAGAAACAGCGGCCTGAGCCATTGCCGCCACAATTTCTGGCCGGTCCATCGGACTACCAGGAACAGGCTGGCAGGAGACAATCAGCCCGCCGAAATCACGCACGCTTTGGTCTAACTTTGCTAAAAGTGACATTTTGCTCCGCCTTGCTCGCTCAATTGAAGTTTAACTCCAAAAAAGAATAGAGTATGGAGTATTACTATTTCAAGCGGCAAAGGGGAAAAGTGTGAGAGGGGTCAATGAGGCCAGAAAAGATGATCAACATGATCCTGCCGTTGAACACCTTTTCTGGAAGGTGATATTAGACTTCGAGATCCGCCATATCGCCTTTATCTTGCAGCCAATTGCGACGATCTTCAGAACGCTTTTTAGCGAGCAACATATCCATGATGGCCATGGTTTTGTCGTTGTCTTCTTCGTCAATGGTGAGTTGCACCAGGCGGCGGGTATTGGGATCAAGCGTGGTTTCACGTAATTGCAGCGGGTTCATTTCACCCAGCCCTTTAAAGCGCTGAACGTTTGGTTTGCCTTTCTTACGTTTAAGCTGCTCAAGCACGCCCGCTTTCTCTTCTTCGTCGAGCGCGTAGTAGACCTCTTTCCCAAGGTCGATACGGTACAACGGCGGCATCGCAACATACACGTGTCCATTTCTCACAAGCGTACGGAAGTGGCGCACGAACAGAGCACACAGCAGCGTGGCGATGTGTAAACCATCGGAGTCCGCATCCGCGAGGATACAGATCTTGCCGTAACGCAGTTGGCTGAGATCTTCGCTGTCAGGATCGATGCCGATCGCCACAGAGATATCGTGCACTTCTTGTGATGCCAGGACTTCGTCGGAAGAGACTTCCCAGGTATTCAGGATCTTACCTTTTAGCGGCATGATCGCCTGATATTCACGGTCGCGCGCCTGTTTAGCAGAACCGCCTGCTGAGTCCCCTTCTACCAGGAACAACTCGGTACGGCTCAAATCCTGGGCGGAACAGTCAGCGAGTTTGCCAGGCAACGCCGGGCCGCTGGTCAGTTTCTTACGCACCACTTTTTTAGCAGCACGCATACGACGCTGGGCGCTGGAAATCGCCAGTTCCGCCAGTTGCTCTGCAATCTGGATGTTCTGATTCAGCCACAGGCTAAAGGCATCTTTTACCACGCCGGAAACAAATGCCGCGCACTGACGTGATGACAGACGCTCTTTGGTTTGGCCGGCAAACTGCGGGTCCTGCATTTTCACAGAGAGCACGTAGGCGCAACGTTCCCAGATATCTTCAGCGGAGAGTTTCACGCCGCGCGGCAGAATATTGCGGTATTCGCAAAATTCGCGCATCGCATCGAGCAGACCCTGACGCAGACCGTTAACGTGCGTCCCGCCCTGCATCGTTGGGATCAAGTTAACGTAGCTTTCAGTCAGCAGTTCGCCGCCTTCTGGAAGCCATAGCAGCGCCCAGTCAACTTGCTCAACGTCACCGGCAAAGTTGCCGACAAACGGCGTTTCCGGAAGCGTAGGCAGGCCGTTTACCGCTTCGCACAGATAGTCTTTCAGACCATCCTGATAACACCAGCGCTGCTCGGTATTGTTCACTTTGTCGGTGAAAGTGATTTCCACGCCCGGGCAAAGTACGGCTTTGGCTTTCAGCAGATGGCTTAAACGCGAAACGGAAAAACGCGGGCTGTCAAAGAAGGAGGCGTCTGGCCAGAAGTGCACGCTGGTGCCAGTGTTACGTTTCCCGCAGGTTCCGACAACCGCCAGTTCCTGCACTTTGTCGCCGTTTTCAAACGCGATGCTATAAACCTGCGCATCACGGCGCACCGTGACTTCAACGCGTTTTGATAAGGCGTTGACGACGGAAATCCCCACGCCATGCAAGCCGCCGGAGAACTGGTAATTTTTGTTGGAGAATTTACCGCCCGCATGCAGGCGACAAAGAATGAGTTCGACAGCCGGAACGCCCTCTTCCGGGTGGATATCAACCGGCATGCCGCGGCCGTCATCAATGACTTCTAACGACTGATCGGCATGGAGAATAACATCAACACGCTTCGCATGGCCTGCCAGCGCTTCATCCACGCTGTTATCAATGACTTCCTGGCCCAAATGGTTTGGACGGGTGGTGTCGGTGTACATTCCCGGGCGGCGGCGAACAGGCTCAAGCCCGGTGAGTACCTCAATGGCATCGGCGTTATAACTGGATTGCGTCATGGTTTATTCGTTCAGATAGCGAAACAGGAATTCGACAACCGGCCTTAATGCAGGCCAAGGAAGTCGACGATCTGTGTGAAATAATCTTCGAAGCCTACAAAGGCGTGATTGCCACCGGATTCTACCGTCTGGCGACAGGGGGTGTAGTACGCCACTGCCTGGCGGTAATCAAGCACTTCGTCACCCGTTTGTTGCAATAGCCAGATGAGATCTGGTGATTCTAACGGGTCAACTTGCATGACTTTAAGATCGTAAATATGGCGAGACTCTAGCACATATTGCTGCCCGGTGTAGGGGTTCTCATTGGCGCCCAGATAATCCACCAGCAGTTCGAAAGGCCGTACCGCTGGGTTTACCACTACCGCTGGCAGCATAAAACATTGCGACAGCCAGGTGGCGTAATAGCCGCCTAAGGACGAGCCCACAACGCCTAAGGGTTCACCGCCGTGTTCCAGCACCAGCGACTCCAGCAACTCGGCAGCCTCTGCGGGATACGGCGGCAGTTCCGGCACAATCATAGTGATGTGCGGATGGTTCTGCGCAAGCCACGCTTGCAGGCCGGTAGCCTTGGCGGAACGTGGCGAACTATTGAAGCCGTGTAAATAAAGTAGCGTTGACATCAATAGCCTTCTGACGCGGTATCAGGGTTAAACACCGCACCTTTCAGGCGGCAAACCTCTGTGGTGACTTCGCCATTTGGATGGAGTTCCAGCCAACGCCAGCCTGGCTCAATGGTGTCGAGAGTAAAGTTGGCGCAATGGGGTTTGAATTGCACACAGGTAGATGGCGTCGCCAGCATACGGCGGCCATTCCAGTCGAGATCTAACTCCTGGTGAATATGCCCGCAGACCAATGTTTTCACTTTCGGGAAATTTTGCAGGACGTTATCGAGCTCTGCGGCGTTTCGCAGGCTATGTTGATCCAGCCAGCTACAACCGGCGGGAACGGGATGATGATGCAGCAGCAAAAGAGTATGGCGTTCAGGCGCATCGGCAAGTTTGCGTTCCAGCCATTCAAGCTGGTAATCGCTTAGTTCACCGTGCGGGACACCAAACACCTGGCTATCCAGCAGCAAAATCTGCCAGTGGTCGCCGAGAAAAACCTGCTTTGCCGGGGAGATGCCCGCTTCCAGCAATGAGCTAAACATCGCGGGTTGGAAATCGTGATTGCCCGGCAGCCATACGCAGGGCGCAGGAATCTCCGCGATGCCTTCAACAAAGTGCTGATAGGCCTGCGCGCTGTGATCCTGGGCTAAGTCCCCAGTTGCAACGATTAGGTCGTACTGACGCTGCTCAGCGAGGATGGCATCAATGACAGCCTGATAGCTCATCCACGTATTGATGCCAAGCAGCGTTTCGTTCTTTCCAGAGAACAGGTGGGTATCTGTAATTTGCAAGATCCTGATCTGGCCCCCACCGGCCACAGGAAGATTTAACAGGCTTTCCAAATGGTGTCCTTAGGTTTCACCCTCACTAACAAACCGGAACCGCCATCGCTCCATGCGCTAAACAATAACGCAGCCAATCGGCCAGAAACTGATTAATTTGATGCTTTTCGTCGCGTTGATGCAACTTTTTATTAGGATAATCATAACGTGCTTTGAAACGAAAGATCTGCTGACTTGAACACACTTCCGCGACCATGGCGTCATGATAAAGCCTGACCGACATTGACGGCAGGCTCCAGTAGCTCACAGCGGGAACGGTTTGCTCAATTTGTACAAGCGTAGTGTAACGGGTTGATTCAAGAATCGTGAGTCGATATTGGGCGCTATTCACCTGGTATGTCACTTTTTCACCCACCTCGTCATTACGAGGCAGCAGGCGTCGTAGTTGTGCGAAGTTGGTTTCGCACAGGCGCATCATTTCAGGGAAGTCAGGGGTATAGCGCTTCATGTTTAAGGGTTCCACTCTGCTCTTAATTTCTCGTGATGCAATTGCAGCCAAAGTAGCGCGATGACTGAAGCTGCGTTGTCGATTTTCCCTTCTTCTACTAACTGATAAGCCTTTTCCCGGCTCACGACATGAACACGAATATCTTCGTTTTCATCTGCCAGACCATGTATGCCCGTCGCGGTTGTCGCATCCACTTCACCCACCAAAATATGCAGACGTTCGCTGGTTCCACCTGGGCTTGCGAGGTAATTGATAACCGGTTTTGTACGACCAACTACTAGCCCTGCTTCTTCGACGGCTTCGCGGCGTGCAACCTCTTCCACGCTTTCGCCTTCTTCAATCATTCCGGCCACCAACTCAAGCAACCACGGGCTTTCACTGGTGTCGTACGCAGCGATCCGAATCTGCTCGATGAGCACAACTTCGTCTCGCACAGGGTCATAGGGTAGCAGCACTGCGGCGTGCCCGCGTTCTAAAATTTCACGCCGCACTTCACCGCTCATTTCGCCATTAAACAGGCGATGGCGAAAACGATAAAGATCCAGCGAAAAAAAACCGCGATAAAGCGTTTCCCGTGCAATAATTTCAACATCGTTTTTGGCTAATGTGACGAGCGGATCGTTTTGTTTAGTCATTGTGGTTTCCTGATGTGTTATGGCCATGAAATGCGTAATTTCAAACCCGTTTGACTGTCGTTTCATTTGCTATGTGGTAGATTGATGAAAATTAAGGGTAGATGGCACATTACGCCAAGCTCCCCTGCTGGCAGACTCTGCTAGAATCGACGATCATTTTCGGCTCTTGTCAGCGCTAACAAATAATTTCTGCTTCACAACAAGGAATGCAAATGAAGAAACTGCTCCCCATTCTTATCGGTCTGAGCCTAACGGGTTTCAGTGCCATGAGCCAGGCAGAAAACCTGATGCAGGTTTATCAGCAGGCACGTTTAAGCAACCCGGACTTGCGTAAATCCGCTGCTGACCGTGATGCCGCATTCGAAAAAATTAACGAAGCACGCAGCCCGTTGCTGCCACAGCTAGGCCTTGGCGCAGATTACGGTTACAGCAGTGGCTACCGTGATGCGAATGGCGTCAACTCCAATTCAACCAGTGCCTCTTTGTCATTAACACAAACCATTTTTGATATGTCGAAATGGCGTGCACTGACGTTGCAGGAAAAATCTGCCGGTATCCAGGACGTCACCTATCAAACTGACCAACAGACGCTCATCCTGAATACAGCCACAGCCTATTTTAATGTGCTGAGTGCCATCGATGCACTCTCCTACACCGAAGCACAGAAACAGGCTATTTATCGCCAGTTGGATCAAACCACTCAGCGCTTTAACGTAGGCCTAGTTGCCATTACCGACGTGCAAAACGCCCGTTCACAGTACGATAACGTACTCGCGAACGAAGTGACGGCACGCAACGATCTGGATAACGCGGTAGAAACGCTGCGCCAGGTGACCGGTAATTACTACCCAACGCTTGCGTCACTGAACGTGGATGGTTTTAAAACTAACAAACCTGACGGCGTTAATAATCTGCTGAAAGAAGCTGAAAAGCGCAACCTGGCGTTGCTGCAAGCACGTCTGTCTCAAGACTTAGCGCGTGAGCAAATTCGTTACGCAGAAACCGGGCACATGCCTACCGTTGGCTTAACGGCGTCGACGGGCGTTTCCGATACCACTTATAGCGGTTCTAAAACCAATAGCGCACAGTACGATGACAGCAATATGGGCCAGAACAAAATCGGCCTGAACTTCTCCCTGCCATTGTACAGCGGCGGTTCTGTCACTTCTCAGGTAAAACAAGCGCAATACAACTTTGTTGGCGCGAGTGAGCAACTGGAAAGCGCGCACCGTAGCGTCGTGCAAACTGTTCGCTCTTCGTTTAACAACGTCAATGCATCAATCAGTACTATTGATGCTTACAAACAAGCGGTTGTCTCTGCACAAAGCTCTTTGGATGCAATGGAAGCGGGCTATTCCGTGGGTACACGTACCATCGTTGATGTGTTGGATGCGACCACTACGCTGTACAACGCAAAACAACAGCTCTCCAGTGCACGTTATAACTACCTGATCAACCAACTGAGAATTAAATCAGCGTTGGGTACGCTTAACGAACAAGATTTGACTGCGCTTAATGCGACTCTTGGTAAACCAGTCCCGACAACGGCTGAAAGCGTTGCACCAGAAACGCCTGACCAGAATGCGCGTGCAGATGGTTATTCAGACGATACCGCTGCAACAACGGCAACGGCGACGCCTGCAAGAGCGACTCCAGCTTCAGCAACAAGCACTAAATCAGCTAACCCATTCGGTAACTGATCCTGTTTGCGGGGGCGTGGCAACATGCCCCCGTCACAACTTGCGCCTTTTAACGTAAGGCAACGTAAAGATCCACCCCTCAACGCCCGTCATCGCTTTAATTTCAACCATTCATCCCCTATCCTAAGCGTAATAGTAAATTGCTTCCTTTGGGCTCAGGACAGGTAAATGAAACGGACAAAAATCATAAATCACGCATCGTTCCGCAAAAGCTGGAACGCTCGCCATTTGACACCGGTCGCATTGGCGGTTACAGCCGTGTTTATGCTTGCCGGTTGCGAACAGAATGACGAAACGGTCTCCATGTATCAGAACGCGGATGACTGCGCGCAGGCCAACCCAGGCAAAAGTGCCGAATGTACGACTTCCTACAACAATGCGTTGAAGGAAGCGGAACGTACTGCGCCTAAATATGCCTCGCGCGAAGAATGTATCGCTGAATTTGGCGAAGGCCAATGTCAGCAAGCACCTGCTCAAGCGAGCATGGCGGGTGAACAAGCTCAGGCGCAGCCTCAGCAAAGCGGCAGCTTCTGGATGCCACTGATGGCTGGCTACATGATGGGTCGTCTGATGGGCGGCGGTGCGGGCTTTGCTCAGCAACCGCTGTTTACCTCAAAAAACCCGGCAAGCCCGGCTTACGGTAAATATGCCGACGCCAGCGGCAAAAGTTACGGCGCAGCCACTCCGGGCCGTACCACCACCGTTCCAAAAACCGCCATGGCACCTAAACCTGCAACGACGAGTACCGTTACGCGCGGTGGCTTTGGTGATTCCGTCGCTAAACAATCAACAATGCAGCGCAGCAACAGCGCAACAGGTTCTTCTCGCTCTATGGGTGGCTAAGAAATTATGGAAAGAATTGCGATTACAGAGCGCCCGGACTGGTGCGAGAAAGCCACAGAATACGGTTTCAATTTTCACACTATGTATGGCGAACCATACTGGTGTGAAGATGCTTATTACAAACTGACGCTCCCACAGGTTGAACGCCTCGAAGAAGTGACGGCTGAACTGCATCAGATGTGCCTGAAGGTTGTCGAAAAAGTGGTAAGCAGCGATGAGCTGTTGGCTAAATTTCGCATTCCTAAACACACCTGGGAGTTTGTGCGCCAGGCCTGGCGTACTCAGCAGCCCTCGCTCTATTCCCGCCTCGATCTGGCGTGGGATGGCGTAGGTGAACCTAAGCTTCTGGAAAACAATGCCGACACTCCCACTTCTTTATACGAAGCAGCATTTTTCCAGTGGATCTGGCTTGAAGATCAGATTCAGGCCGGTAATCTGCCTGCCGAAAGCGATCAATTCAACAGCCTGCAAGAAAAGCTCATCGAACGTTTTGCCGAATTGAAACAGCAACACGGTTTCAACTTGCTGCATTTCGCTTGCTGCCAGGACACGGTAGAAGATCGCGGTACGGTTCAGTATCTGCAAGATTGTGCCGCAGAAGCAGACGTAGCCAGCGAGTTTGTGTACATGGAAGAGATCGGCCTGGGCGAAAAAGGCCAGTTTACCGATTTGCAGGATCAAGTGATCAGCAATCTTTTTAAGCTCTATCCGTGGGAATTCATGCTGCGTGAGATGTTCTCTACCAAGCTGGAAGACGCTGGCGTGCGCTGGCTGGAACCTGCCTGGAAGAGCATTATCTCCAACAAAGCATTGCTGCCGATGCTATGGGAAATGTTCCCGGATCACCCAAACTTGCTGCCCGCTTATTTCGCCGAAGATAGCTATCCAGAGATGGATAAGTACGTGATGAAGCCAATCTTCTCCCGCGAAGGTGCAAACGTGAAGATCATCGAAAACGGCCAGGAAATCGCCCGTGTCGATGGGCCTTACGGTGAAGAAGGGATGATCGTCCAACAGTTCTATCAATTACCAAAATTTGGTGACAGCTATGTGCTGATCGGGAGCTGGCTTATCAACGATCAACCTGCGGGAATTGGTATTCGTGAAGATCGGGACTTGATCACCCAGGATCTTTCACGTTTTTATCCGCATGTTTTTGTAGAGTAATTATTTCCCTCCTCTTAGGTTCTGACCCCACCCCAACCCTCCCCGGACTGTACACCTTTCCAGGGGAGGGAGCAGCTAACGCCTCATGTCTTTTGCTCCTCCACCTGGCAAGGGGGAGGCTGGGTGGGGATCATTCGTTCCAGATACAGCCAGAGTCACCAGCACTTGTGTTCAAAGATGTGACTAAGAGGCAGCTTATGGATACGGGGAAAATATCACCCAATCTGCACCGAAAGCATACTCAGCGACCCCATCTCAATGCCATCGACTGGCAGCGTTATCGGCTCTTTGCCGTCCCACGCCCCCAGAACATAGAGCAACGGTAAATAGTGATCCGGCGTTGGGTTAGATAACGATCCGCCTTCGTGTTGTAAATAATTCACTAACGGATGCTCGGCAACTGGCCCCTGCCAGGTAAGGTTATCTTTCACATATTGGTTAAACGACTCAGCCCATGGATAAGGCGTGTTTTCACCGTGCCAGCGTACGGTTCTGAGGTTATGAACAACGTTACCGCTGGCAATCAGCATAATTCCCTGTTCGCGCAGCGTTGCCAGTTTGCGACCAATCTCAAAATGCCAGGCCGCCGGTTTGGTACTGTCGATGCTGAGCTGCACCATTGGAATATCAGCATTCGGGTACATCTTGATCAGCACACCCCAGGAGCCGTGGTCAAACCCCCAGGCTTCTTTATCCTGCATTACCGGAACAGGAGCCAGCAAATCCACTAACTGCTGAGCCAGTTCCGGCGAGCCCGGAGCGGGATAATGCGTATCGTAGAGCGCCTGCGGGAAACCACCGAAATCGTGAATGGTTTTTGGCGTTTCCATCGCCGTAACGCCGGTGCCTTTCGTGAACCAGTGCGCAGATACCACCACAATAGCTTTAGGACGCGGTAAGGTCTCTCCCAAATGACGCCAGGCTTGGGTATAGTGATTATCTTCCAGCACGTTCATTGGGCTGCCGTGTCCCAGGAACAGCGCAGGCATTCGTTGGGTAGTCATGGTGGTGTCCTTTGTCAGGTCATTCAGTTTATAAACACCACAGTACGCGTTTTTGCGTCATGAAGAACTCAGATAACCATGATGAAGATCTTCAGGAAATTTGAATGTAAGCGATGTGTAAAGCTTCTCAACGAGCTCTCGATTTTTGGCACATTGCCCGTTAATATGAATGAGAATCATTATCATAAGGAGCGATAAATGTCAGTACCCTTGATTCTGACCCTGTTAGCAGGGGGAGCCACTTTCATTGGTGCCTTGCTTGGCGTAATTGGCCAGAAGCCATCAAACCGTGTGCTGGCATTTTCTCTCGGTTTTGCAGCGGGCATTATGCTGCTTATCTCGTTGATGGAGATGTTGCCCGCAGCGCTTCATACCGAAGGAATGTCACCGGTGCTGGGCTATGGCATGTTTATGGTCGGCCTGTTGGGCTACTTTGCCCTTGATCGCGCCCTGCCCCATGCTCATCCGCAAGATCTAATGGACAGCAAACCGCAGCCGCGTAATCTGCGCCGCACCGCGCTATTACTCACTCTTGGCATTAGCTTGCATAACTTCCCCGAAGGCGTGGCGACGTTCGTCACCGCCAGCAGCAATCTGGAATTAGGGATGGGTATTGCCCTTGCAGTGGCACTGCATAACATTCCTGAAGGGTTAGCCGTTGCAGGGCCGGTGTATGCGGCAACCGGTTCTAAGCGCAAAGCGATCTTCTGGGCAGGGATTTCAGGCCTGGCGGAAATTCTGGGCGGCGTACTGGCCTGGCTGATTCTGGGCACAATGGTGTCGCCGGTTGTCATGGCGGCAATAATGGCCGCTGTTGCGGGCATTATGGTGGCGCTGTCGGTCGATGAACTGATGCCGCTCGCTAAAGAGATCGATCCCCACAACAATCCAAGTTACGGTGTGCTTTGTGGGATGGCAGTGATGGGATTTAGTTTGACGTTGCTGCAAACCAGCGGAATTGGCTAATACTCGTCATACTTCACAAATAGAAAAGCCCGGTGTCAAAACCGGGCTTTTTGCATTGAGCGGGTTAGCTGGCTTTACGTTCGTGAGTCTGGCGATATTCGACCAGGTCTTCAATCGTTACGACAGCCATGTTGTGCAGGCGGGCAAAGGTGATGCACTCTGGTGCACGCGCCATTGAGCCATCGTCGTTGGTCAGTTCGCACAGCACGCCGGCAGGTTTAAACCCAGCAAGCGTCACCAAATCGATAGTCGCTTCAGTATGACCGCCACGAGTTAACACGCCGCCCGGCTGAGCACGGAGCGGGAATACATGGCCCGGACGGTTCAGGTCGCTTGGTTTTGCGCCATCAGCAATCGCTGCACGCACGGTAGTAATACGGTCAGCCGCAGAAACACCGGTGGTTACACCACTTGCCGCTTCGATAGTTACAGTAAACCCGGTGCCATAAGCACTGGTGTTGTTCTCAACCATCATTGGCAATTCAAGTTGTTTACGGCGTTCTTCGGTCAGGCACAGGCAAACAATACCGCTACCGTGACGAATGGTCAGAGCCATTTGCTCAACGGTCATGGTTTCGGCCGGGAAAATCATGTCGCCTTCGTTCTCGCGATCTTCATCGTCAAGAACCATAACCCCGCGTCCTTCACGTAGGGCTTCAAGAGCCAGTTCTACGCGCTGTGTAGGGGTGCCAAATGCAGAAAGGAGCGTCTGATTCATGGTAAAAAAACCTCATTAAAATTATGGTTACCAGAATCAGGGCAGTCTTAGGAGCTATAAAAATAACGTGAGCAGGCTGATAAAAGCTTGAGCTTAGTCGTTACTCTCTCCCATCCGGACTATAACCGTCGGCCCCGGAATTACACCGGATCTGCTGACCTCCAGATTGCTCTGGAGCGCTCGCGGGCTTTCAGCGTTCGCTGATTTACCGCCGGTGGGGAGTTACACCCCGCCCTGAGAATAAGCAGACTTACTATAACGCCGATGATTTTCTCTGGCAACGCCAAACCTTAGAACATTTCGGGTTTCTAAGGCGTCACTCAGGCATTACAATTAGGGCATACCAATCCCGTAACATTATGGAAGCCGCTATGATTGACCCGAAAAAAATTGAACAGATCGCTCGCCAGGTTCACGAGTCAATGCCGAAAGGGATTCGTGAATTCGGGGATGATGTTGAAAAGAAAGTTCGCCAGGTTTTACAGTCGCAGTTAACCCGTTTGGATCTGGTCAGCCGTGAAGAGTTTGATGTACAAACTCAAGTGCTGCTGCGCACTCGTGAGAAACTCGCTTTGCTTGAACAGCGTTTGACTGAGCTTGAGAATCGTAGTGTTCAAGCGCCAGAAGTGACGCCACCGACTGAACCACAGATGTAAAAAAACGCCCCAAGTGTGGGGCGTTCTTTATTATTCACAATAACTTATGCGTCCTGGCTTTGAATCTTCTTAATGATATTGGTGGTGGAGCAACCATCTTCAAAGTTCAGAACCATCACTTCACCGCCGTTGGCCCAGACTTCTTTACTCCCGGCAATATCATCCGGTTTGTAATCGCCACCTTTCACCAGCAGATCAGGCAAGATTTCACCGATCAAGCGTTGCGGCGTATCTTCTTCAAACAGCACCACCCAGTCCACGGCTTCCAGCGCTGCCAGCACGATCATGCGTTGATCCTGCGGGTTCACCGGGCGAGTTTCGCCTTTCAGGCGTTTGGTGGAGGCATCGCTGTTTGCAGCCACAATTAAGCGGTCACCCAGCTTGCGCGCATTCGCCAGATACGAAACGTGGCCTGCGTGCAGAATGTCAAACACGCCGTTAGTCATAACGACTTTCTCACCGCGCTTACGCGCAGCCGCTACCGCAACTTTTAACTCCGCTTCGGTCATTACACCAAAACCTGCGTCGGCACGGCCACGAACGGCATTTTCCAGCTCGATAGGAGAAACGGTGGACGTACCCAGTTTACCGACCACAACACCCGCTGCTGCATTAGCAAAGTAGCACGCTTCTTCAAGGCTGTTGCCCGCAGCAAGCGTTGCCGCCAGCACACCAATCACCGTATCGCCCGCACCGGTCACATCGTAAACTTCCTGCGCCTGCGTCGGCAGATGGAACGGCTCAATACCAGGCTGTAGCAGCGTCATACCGTGTTCTGAACGGGTGATCAGCAAAGCGGAAAGCTCATATTCAGCAATCAGCTTCATTCCGCGTTCCACCAGCTCTTCGTCGTTCTTACACTTGCCGACGACCGCTTCAAATTCAGAAAGATTTGGCGTCAGCAAGGTCGCACCGCGATAGCGATTAAAGTCGGTTCCTTTTGGATCAATCAGCACCGGCACTTTAGCCGCACGCGCAAGGCTAATCATGTGCTGAACGCTCGCCAACGCACCTTTCGCGTAGTCCGAAAGCACCAGAGCGCCGATATGCGGCAGAGCCTGGCTAATTCGTTCGTGCAGCGGTTCCGGGTCTACGCCTTCAAAACCTTCTTCGAAGTCGAGGCGGATCAGCTGCTGGTTGCGGGAAAGTACACGCAGTTTGGTGATTGTCGGATGAGTCGGTACCGAAACGAAATCGCACTTAACGTTAACGCCAGCCAGCGTCTGGCTGAGTGCTCGTGCAGCATCATCAATACCCGTCAGACCCACCAGGCGTGAATTGGCACCTAACGAAGCGATGTTCATTGCCACGTTCGCGGCACCGCCAGGACGCTCTTCAATGTTATCAACTTTCACCACTGGCACCGGAGCTTCCGGGGAGATGCGGCTCGTAGGGCCATACCAGTAGCGATCCAGCATCACATCACCAACTACCATGACGCCTGCACGGCTGTATTCGGGCAGCGTTACTTTCATTCCTGACTCTCCAGAGAGGGATAAAATTTTGTCGCGGATAATATCACAATTCATTCTCCATGCGCGTTTGCGCCTCGCCCAACCACACTTTCCAGCTACGTTTAACTTGCTCACGTTCGGCCGTAAAGGCATCAAGCGCCACGTTTCCGGGCAGCTCTTGTAAGGCAAGATGATGAAGTTCATCACGCAAAGTGACATAAGCATGCGTCAGGGCTTTTGCTTCGTCATCACTCATGATGTCGTTTTGCGCCATTAATTCCAGAATGCGCACATTGTCCGACCAACGTGTCAGTTTTGGGGCCTGTGCCGCATAACGTAAAACCAGGTATTGAGTGATAAATTCAATATCGGTGATACCGCCTTCATCGGCTTTAATATCAAAGCGATCCCGTTTTTTCCCGCCCAGGTGTGCGCGCATTTTTTCGCGCATTTCACGCACTTCAGTCTGAAGTTTTTCACCTTCACGAGGGATGCATAAAATCTGACGCCGAATAGCATCAAATTCCTGCTTCAACTGCGGATCGCCATAGACGATACGCGCGCGCACCAAGGCTTGATGCTCCCAGGTCCAGGCTTCATTTTGTTGATAATCGGCAAAAGCTTCAGCGGTAGTCACCAGCATTCCCGCCGCACCGGATGGACGCAAACGCGCATCCACTTCATACAAAATACCTGACGAAGTGCGGGTGCTGAACAAGTGCATAATGCGTTGCGCGAGGCGCAGGTAAAACTGACGGCCGTCGATTTCGCGCTCGCCATCAGTCATCACGTCAGACGGGCAATCATGCAGGAATACAAGATCCAAATCTGAGCTGTAGCCCAGTTCCCAACCGCCTAATTTCCCATAACCGACGACAGCAAAACCGCGCCCTTCCCGATTCTGTAAATGTTTTGGCTGGCCGTAGCGCTGCACCATCTGCGCCCAGGCCTGCTGGACAACCGCGTCAATCATCGCTTCGGCAAGCCAGGTCAAATGGTCGCTCACTTTCATCACCGGTAACGTTCCGGTGATGTCAGCCGCCGCAACACGCAACAGTTGGGCCTGCTTAAACTGGCGCAAGGCTTCGAGCTGCTGCTCTTCGTCGTCGTCCGGCACACGCAGCAGATACTGGCGGAGTTCGTCCCGATAGGCATCGGTAGCGGTTGGCTGGTAAAGCGTATTCGGATCAAGCAGTTCATCGAGCAAAAGCGGATAACGCGCTAACTGGCTGGCAATCATTGGCGATGCCGCGCACAGCGTAATCAGGTGCTTCAATGCGCCAGGATATTCCGTCAGCAGTTCGAGATAAGTGGTGCGCGTGACAATGCCGAGCAACAATGGCGTTAAACGCGATAACGGCAATGGCGCGTCGTTGCGGGAACAGGCTTCGCATAACAAACGTGGCATCAGTTGATCCAGCACCTGGCGACCGCGCGGGCCGATGGTGCGTTTGTCGGTATCCTGGCGGAAATCGCTCACCAGACGTAACACTTCAGCGCGTGCTTGCGAGGTTAAATGCTCAAGGACAGGGGTGTTTTCATCAGCGTCCAGCGCGTCCTGCCACAGCTCACGCCAGGTTTCCGCGAGCTTATCTTCCCCTGGCTCCGGTTCATCATCGCCAATTAATTCGTTAAAGACCTGCCGCACCGCATTCATATGCTGTTGCAGACTTTCTTGTAGCTCTTCCCAGCTTTGCGCATTCATACCCCACGCGAGACGCGCGCGGTTTAGCTCATCGCCAGGCAGGGTTTGAGTCTGTTCATCATTGATGCTTTGCAGCAAGTTTTCGAGGCGCCGCAGATAGAGGTAAGCCGCGTGTAATTTTGCGGCATCATCTTCTGGCAACAGGTGTAATTGTTGGATAGACGCAAGGGTTGGCAGCAAAGAACGAGACTGCAAAGCCGGTTCGCGTCCCCCGCGAATCAACTGGAAAACCTGGACGATAAACTCGGTTTCACGGATGCCGCCTGCGCCGAGCTTAATGTTATCCGTCAGTCCCCTGCGGCGCACTTCCCGGGCAATCATCCCTTTCATATTACGTAGTGACTGAATCACGCTGAAGTCGATATAGCGGCGGAAAACAAAAGGCCGCAGCATGTTGCGTAACTCCTGGCTCCAGGCGTCATCGGTGTCACCCATGACGCGGGCTTTGACCATCGCGTAACGTTCCCAGTCGCGCCCTTGCTCCTGATAATAATCTTCCAGGGCAGCGTAACTTAACACCAGCGGGCCGCTGTCGCCGAACGGGCGCAGACGCATGTCGACACGATAAACAAAGCCGTCTTGTGTCGGCTGGTCGAGGACTTTAATTAAGCGCTGGCCGAGGCGGGTAAAGAATTGTGCGTTATCCAGTTCGCGCCGCCCTCCCTGGGTTGAACCGTTTTCGGGCCAGGCAAAAATCAGATCGATATCAGAGGAGAAATTCAGCTCACCGCCGCCAAGTTTGCCCATGCCGAGAATCATCAGGGGTTGCGCGACGCCAGCTTGATTACACGGCTTTCCCCACTCGCGGCAACATGCGGCATAGAGCCAGTCGCGGGCGGCAATAATCAGCGTTTCCGCCAACACGCTAAGTTGCTGGAGGGTGCTTTCGGTCGGCACCTGCTGCAAAGCCTGCGCCCAGGCAATTCTCACCATCATGCGGCGACGGAACAGACGCAGAGCGGTCATTAACGCGGGTTCACTATCAATCCCCTGCAATTCCTGCTGTAACCAGCCCGCGTAGTGTTGCCATTCGTCTGCCTGCGGGGAAGATTGCTCCAGTTCCGCAAGCCATGCGGGATGAGCCGCTATGCTGTCACAAACAAAATCACTAAACGCCAGCACTGCCTGAGCCTTTGGGCTTAGCGCCTGACGGTCAATCTCTTGTGGCAGACGCGCCAGCGCCGCCTGCAAATGCTGCTGTAAAAGTGGCGCTTGCGACATCATGGTCGTATCCCTTACAAACGATGGTTATTTCCCGCTATGCAGCCAGAAAGGTGCCTGCGAAATAGCTTCATTACGATAATGCTCAATTTCAACCTGTTGACGCGTCACAATGGCGTGGCGCAGCCCTTGCCAGTTATCCAGCCAGGGTTGCGTTTTTGCATCGTCATAAACGCCCGCCAGCAGGCGGATAGAGCCGGTTTCACGCGCCAGACGCGGGAGTTGATCAGCATAGCTATCGCCTAACGGGCGCTGGAAAGTTTCTTTCAGTTCTGCGGCATGGCGCGAAAGATGGGTGTCTGCAAAACGCTTAAACGACCCCGCCAGTTTGACATTGGCTTTTTCGTCGGTGAATTTCTGCCATTGACGCCCCACCAGCCATTCGGTAAGTGCGAGTTTGGCAGCGCTGCTTTGCGTGCTGAACGCCAGCTCAGGCGCTTTCAGCTCTTCGGTCAGCATCGTTTCATAGGTTGCCAGCAGCTCACGTAATTGTGTGCTTGCCTTACGCGGAATAATGCCGCCAAACAGCGCCAGCGCATGGCGCACCAGGCCAACCGCTTCCAGAACCTGAGCTTTCGCCTTGCCGTTACCGCGCAGCCAGAGTTCTTCATGGTATTGCCAGTGGGATAAAGCCAGTTCCAGCGAACCTTCCAGGCCTTGTTCAATCGTGGCTTTCGGCGGAACGCGCAGCACGGTTAACGGTTTAATTTCGCGTTCCGTATTTCCCTGCGCCAGATGGTAACCGCGCGCGGCTTTACTCAGGCTTCCCTGACGCAACCCCGGTTGAGCGACCAGTTGTTTTGCAAACGCAAGAATATCGGCCGTTTCGCCTTCCAGCAGTTCAAGCTCCAGCTCGCACAGGGGTTCAGCCAGCTCGCCCGCTTTGACTTCGCCTAAATCCAGCGCCAGTTCGATACGGCTTTTGCCGTGGGTCACCACCCATTTCTCGCGCGCAAAATCGGTGCTGAAAAGCGGGTTAAGCTGCGCCTGCAACTCATTTGGGGAAAGCCCTTCCGGCCAAACTTCTTGTGGGAACAGGGACAAATCCAATTCCGGCCCGTTCAATTCCACATTGTATTCCGGGCGCTGGTGTAACCCACCCGTCACACGCCCTGCAATTTTCATCGTCATTTCATAGCGGCCGTTATCGCCACGGATGCGAAGCCCCATATCATGACGACGCAACTGATTATCAGCCGTCTCATAATAGATGTTGAGCAGTTGACGAGGTTCACTGTGCTGGCTTTCCAGCGCGTTTAATGTGTTACGCAAAGAATCCAGTTCAGCTGGATTAACAATAAATTTGAGTTCGATTTCCTGAGTCATCGTATTTTTACTTTTCGTTGTGTTACGCCGGGTATACTCGGCGAACTTAATCGTTTAATAGCGGTCAGTAGATAATATTTTTCACTAAATTACCATGAGTGGCGCGCATTTTGACGGGCCATTGAGCGTGTGCATTTGGTCAAATTCACACCAGGATGATTCTCATTCAGGTTTACGGATTGCACCGTCAGACTGATGCCACTACTATCGTTCCACTATTTATGACAATAACGACGAAATCATGCACAAATTCCGCCTAATTTGCCTTACTTTGCTCTCTCTTAGCGTTTCTGTTGTGGCTCATGCCGATGAAAAACGTTATGTATCTGATGAATTGAATACTTGGGTGCGTAGTGGTCCCGGGGATAATTACCGTCTGCTTGGCACTGTGAACGCCGGCGAAGAAGTCACCCTGCTGCAAAGCAATGAAGAAACAAAATATGGCCAGGTGCGGGATAGCAACGGCCGTACCTCATGGATTCCTCTTGCGCAATTGAGCGCCACGCCAAGCCTGCGTACTCGTGTGCCAGATCTTGAAAACCAAGTGAAAACCCTGACCGACAAACTCACCAATATCGACACAACCTGGAATCAGCGCACCGCTGATATGCAGCAGAAAGTGTCGCAAAGCGACAGCGTGATTACCGGTCTGAAAGAAGAAAATCAACAACTTAAAAACCAGTTGATCGTTGCGAAGAAGAAAGTCGACGCCGCGAACGTTCAGCTTGATGACAAACAACGCGCCATTATTATGCAATGGTTTATGTACGGCGGCGGTGTTGCCGGATTCGGCCTGCTGCTTGGCCTGTTGCTGCCACACATGATCCCAAGCCGTAAGAAGAAAGATCGCTGGATGAACTGATTCGTCTCAAACCATCTACAATTGCATAATAAATTGCATGGTATTGAATTAATTTGAGCGAAATCTGGGGCAAAGCGTGAAGATTTATCTGGTCGGTGGTGCAGTTCGTGATGGCGTGTTGGGAATACCGGTCAAAGATAAAGATTGGGTGGTAGTGGGTGCAACGCCACAAGAGATGCTGGATGCAGGCTATCAGCAGGTGGGGAAAGACTTCCCCGTTTTTCTGCATCCTAAATCGCGTGAAGAGTACGCGTTAGCGCGTACCGAGCGTAAATCAGGCCATGGTTATACAGGTTTTACCTGTTATGCCGCGCCTGATGTCACGCTTGAGCAGGATTTGCTGCGCCGCGATCTGACGATCAACGCCATTGCCCAGGACGAACACGGCGAGTTTATCGACCCTTATAACGGGCGTGCCGATATAGAAAAACGTCTGCTACGCCATGTCTCCCCCGCTTTCAATGAAGACCCGTTACGTGTTTTACGCGTAGCGCGTTTTGCTGCACGTTATGCCCATCTCAATTTCCAGATTGCCCCTGAAACACTAGCGCTGATGGCCTCGATGGCCGCCAACGGTGAACTTGAGCATCTGACGCCCGAGCGCGTCTGGAAAGAGACAGAAAATGCGCTCACCAGCCGAAATCCTCATGTGTATTTCGATGTGCTGCGCAAATGCGGTGCATTAGCCGTGTTATTCCCGGAGATCGACGCGCTATTTGGCGTCCCTGCGCCTGAGAAATGGCACCCGGAAATCGACACCGGTATTCACGTTCTGATGACGCTGGCGATTGCCGCGCAGCTCAGCCCGGAGGTGGATGTACGCTTCGCCACGCTGTGCCACGATTTGGGCAAAGGTTTGACGCCTAAAGAGTTCTGGCCGCGCCATCATGGGCACGGCCCGGCAGGCGTGAAACTTGTTGAGAAGTTATGCCAGCGCATGCGCGTGCCTAACGAAATCCGCGACCTTGCTAAACTGGTGGCTGAATATCACGACCTGATTCATACGCTGCCAATCTTGCAGCCAAAAACCATCATTAAATTATTCGATGCCATTGATGCCTGGCGCAAGCCGCAGCGCGTTGAACAAGTCGCCTTAACCAGCGAAGCTGACGCCCGTGGGCGCACCGGTTTTGAAGCCAGCGATTATCCTCAGGGCAGGCTGCTACGCGCCGCCTGGGTTGCGGCACAAAGCGTGACCAACAAAGAAGTAATTGATGATGGATTTAGCGGCCCGGCGATTCGCGAAGAACTCACGCGCCGCCGGATTGCCGCCGTTGAAGCCTGGAAAAAAGAGGCAGGACTTATCACGCCGCCTGCGGTCTGACGGACAGGGGTTGGCGCATTTTCAGGCCAACCCACATCAACACGCCATACGCAGCACACGGCAGCAAAAAACTCAGCCGTAAACCAACCGCATCCATCATCCACCCTTGCAGGAAGGGCAGCACCGCCCCGCCAATCCCCGCCATAATCAAAAAAGCAGAAGCCAGGCTGGTTTTATCCCCCAAATTACGTACGCTTTGCGAGAAAATCACCGGATACATCAGCGAATTCATCAAGCCAATTAACAGCAAACAGAATCCGCCCCAGCGGTTACCCAAAAAAATCGCCAGGATCACCAATAGCCCCGCGCTGAGGGTGGCTATGCGAAATACACTTACCGCGTTAACGCGATGCGCTACTGCACCGTAGAGCATTCGTCCTACGAGTGAACCGCCCCAGTAAATTGCAATCAGCGAGGTCGCCTGCTGCAGATCCAAATTGCCCAGCGAAGCATCGCTGAGATAGCTCAGTGCCGTGGTGCCAATCGCCACTTCCACGCCGACATAGGTAAAAATCGCCAGCAACCCGATGACAAAATGAGATTCACGAAACAGCGCTTTCGCGCTATGAGTCAAACGCTGCATCTGCTGTTGGCGAAAGTCGGGCAACCGGCAAAGCGACAACAAGCCAATCAACCCGCACGCCAGACCTGCAAGCACCACATAAAGCCAGCGTATCGGCTCCTGATGAGTTGCAAGGCTCACCGGGAAGAGAACCAGCAGCCCGGCAACCAACAAAGGCGCTGCGGTGGTGCCGGTGGAGTTTATTGCAGAAGCCAAACTCAACCGCCCCGCCGCCGTGGCTTCTGGCCCCAGGCGCGTGACATAAGGATTGGCGACCACCTGCATCGCCGCAACGCCAATTGCCAGAATAAAGATCGCCACCAGCACCAGCGAAAACGCAACCAGCCACATCGCCAGCGCCATTAACAGGCAGCCCATGACCGCAAACCCTACCGCCAACATCAGCGTCGTCCGGTACCCTAAGCGTGCCATCAGTGCCGAACAGGGCAAGCAGGCGACAAAAGGAGCCAGATAAAATGCGACATTAACCAGCATGGCATCCCGGTAAGTCAGCGAAAAATAGTGATAGAAAAAAGGAATCAACACGCTGTTGATGCTGGTCAGGCAGCCCCACAGGAAAAAGGCGCATGTCAGCACCGCCAGGGGTTTGCGAATGCTTTTGGCATCATTCGGTAACGCCGTCGTTAAAGTCATTTTGCTAAAGCGCCAGTTCGGTGGACAACAGAGCGGCAATCGCCGACGCGTCCGACAGCGTCAGTAGCTGCTCGCGGAAATCGCTATGCATGAGCTTGCGGGCGAGGCGTGAGAATATTTTCATATGGCTATCCTGCTCCTGCTCGTTAACCGTCAGCATAATCACCAGTTGCACTTCAACATCTTCACCCCAGGCAAGCGGCGTATTCAGCCGCAAGAGTGAAATACTACTGTGTAAAACATGAGGTGATTTACAGTGCGGAATAGCCACGGAGAATCCCAGCGCGGTGGAGAACACAGCTTCACGCTCCCAAATCGCCCTTTCTGCCAGCGGCCCAGATACCACGCGCTGCTGCACTTCCAGGTTATCCGTCAGCAACTTAATGGCCTCTTCTTTGCTGCTAACGGTTTTATCCAGCAGCAACAGTTCCGGCGCCAGAACCGGTTTTTGCGACTGCGCACGCAAGAATTGTTCAACGAGTTCCAGAACCTGTTCACCGCTCTCGCAGGCAATAGCTGACTCAAGAAGCGCCTGGCAATGTGCGGTATTCAGAGTGGTGAGAGCGTCCTTACAGGCCGTGATCATTCCCGCCGCCATGCTTAGCTGCGTTAATCCCATGCCCACTAACAACGGCAGCATCTGTTTATCAGCGGCCATTTCTCCACACAGGCTGATCTTGAGCCCTGCCGCCTGCGCACGATGGGTAATATCACGCATCAGCGCTAAAAACGTCGGATTACGGTAGTTGTAAAGATGACGCACGTAAGGGTTACCGCGATCGCACGCCAGGAAGTACTGCGCCAGGTCATTACTGCCGATCGAAACAAAATCGAGATAGTTTGCCGCTTTTTCCAGAAGATAAAGCGTCGAAGGCACTTCGACCATAATGCCCAAATGCCATTCACCCACGGCGATACCTTCTTGTTGCAGAGTTTGTGCGATGTGATGGAACTGGCCGTGCAGCCACTGAATTTCCTGAAGCGTTGCCACCATCGGCACCATAATATTTATCGGCCCCACAACGCTTGCCCGCAGCAAAGCACGCGCCTGAGTGGTGAAAATCTCCTGGAATTGCGGGTACATACGCACTGCCCGATAACCAAGGAACGGGTTTTCCTCTTTCGGTAAATCAAGAAACTCGCAGGGCTTATCGCCGCCAATATCCAGCGTGCGGATAGTGATTTTTTTACCCGCGGCGCTTCTTAACACCTCGCTATACGCCTGATATTGTTCCTCTTCGCCCGGTGCCTCTCTGCGTTCGCAAAACAGCATTTCGGTGCGGAACAACCCGAAACCATCAGCGCCCTGGGCAAATGCGCCCTGCGCTTCCACCGCAAGCGCGATATTCGCCAGTACGCTAACCCTGGTGCCATCCCTTGTTGCAACCTGTTGCCCGCGCAGCGGGGCACTGCGGGCAGCAATTGCCCGCTGCTTTTCGGTTTCCAGCCGATACCAGCTTTCCATGGTGGTATCGGGATTTGCCACCAGCAAACCGTAGCGACTGTCGAGCAGCAACATGCTGGCCTCGCGGGTCAGCCCCTCACTTTGCGTCACGCCACACAGCAACGGAATGCCAAATGATCGTGCAAGAATCACGGTGTGTGAGGTTTCCCCGCCGTCGCCCATCACGATGCCTTTCAAATGTGCGTTACGCAGGCGCAAAAACTGGCCGGGCGTGAGCGTACCGCTACAGATAACGATGCTGTCCTGGGTGAGCGTCAGTTGTGTCTCAAGCGGCCTGCCCAGTAAGTTTGCTGCAATTGCCTGGCAAAGATCGCGGATGTCGATCACCCGCTCACGCAGATACTGGCTGCTGCTGTTAAGTAATGGCTGGCTGAGTTGCTGCGCCGTCAGCGCAATGGCCTGCAACGCATTTCGTGCAGTCGGGTGTGAGAGCAAACACGTTTTAAAGGCCGGATCGCTCAATAATTTAAGCTGTGCCGCCAGCACTTGCGCGGCCCCCGCATCCCCTTCCGCCAGTGTTTTTTGGGTTAAAGCCCAGGCGTCACTTAATTGCTGCCGCTGGCGGGCAGCCTCAGCCGCAGGTTCCTGGCGCGATAACTCATAAAGATCGACGGAATCGATATGAACCGGAACGCCACGCCCGATCCCCTTACTGACGCCGTTGCCGCGCAGATATTTTGCCTCTGCATGTTCAATAAATACCGGCAGCGGTTGCGCGTGATTGTCCGGCGTTTGTGGCAGCGGCTCATCGCACTCTTCAAATTCATCGCGCATAAACGCCAGGAGATATTCATACGCCGCCTGCCGATCGTCACCTTCAATCAGGAACTGGCACTTATCGCCATGGGTAATATCCGCGCCGATCATTCCCAGCACGCTTTTAGCATCGGCCTGCGTTTTCTTGCTGATATTGATCAGCGTGACAGAAGAAGTGAAAACCTGCGTGCGCTGTTCAATTTCACTTGCCGGACGCGCATGAATGCCGTTGGGCAAGGTACAGATAAAGTCGAGTGTTAACATGGTTCTCTCGCCCTTAAAAAGTGATAGCAAACGTCGCTGGCGCACACGTTGGCACCGCTTCGTGATGAGTTTGCAACGCAGTTTCAGCAAGCGTCACCGGCGTGATTTTCCCGTTCGCCTTGACGGTTCCGTACGGCAAAGGCTGTGCCGTTGGGTTCCAGCCACGCACGACCAGGGCGTCGCTGTGTTGGGCTTTTTTCAGCACGCTGAAGTGAAGCTCGCTGTCCCAGCTTAAAACGCTGTAATGCGGCGGGAAAACGCGACCATGAGGATTGGTGCGAAAGCGCGACCAGCCGGTAGCAAGCCAGGCATGCAGGTGCCCGCGAGCGCGTTCGACGTCACGCCAGAAGGATTTATCCGCGCCGTTATTCATCGGCAGCACGCTGAGTTTGAAATGGTGCATCCCCTGAATTTGCGAATCCGGCGATGGCAGAACCATGCCGGATGCACGCCCTGGGCGGTAAGGCATGTTTGCCTGGCCGAGCCAGCCGACGCTACGCAGTAACGTCACCGCGAGGGTGTCCTGGCTGTTTTCATTTATTTGGTATTCGCGCAGCCCTTCGGTCACCGCGCACAGCCCGCGTTGCGTATCAAACATCATCACCTGGCTTTGCATCGGATAGAGCGCAACCGGCGCTTCCGTCCATTGTTCGTCCTGCCAGAGGGCCATTTCCGGCGGCTGGTTGTGACGCTCAATCAGGCCAAACGGCTGGTCGGCAAAGTGAATATGTTGTTGAACATTCGTCGGCAGCAGAACCTGCAAACGGTGATCGCGAACCGTGTTATTGACGCTGATGTTTACATCAAGCCAGGCGTTGCTGTGCGCAAGCGTGATGGTCATGGAAACATCAAGTTGGGCATCGGCGCGGCGCTCGTTGCGTGCCGCTAAATCCTGCGGAACAGCCATCTTCCAGTTCAGCGTCAGGCTGCTTTGCAACGAGCCCTGTGTCCCGCTGACCGACACCAGAAAGCCCTCATTACTGACCAGCCAGTCATCAAACGGCGGCGAATAGTTGTAGTTATCACCCGCATCTCCGCCGTCCACCAGTTGCAAGATGTTGTGATAAATCTGCTGATTGCGTTTGTCGGTTAACGTCAGAACGCCCCGTTCATCCGTTTCCAGGCGCAGCCATTCGTTTTCCAGTTTCACGGCGAGTTCCGTCTCAGAATTAAAGCCCGCGCTGACGCCCTCTTGCAGATATAACGTTTGATAGCCGCACGCCGGAATATCACGTACTTCCAGCAGTAATTTACATTTGCGATACCAGGTAGTTTCGGTGCTGTTTGAAAGCTCCTGGACGATGATCGACATGTCCTGGCGACCTTCCTCGACGATCTGCCAGCGGCATTCGTTGCCCTCGCCGTCGATGACGCGGAAATCTTGCTCCGGGGTAAAAATCGTCAGCTCGACCAGGCCGGTACTGGCCTGCGGGCGGGCATTAAAAATAATGATTTTCTTGCCGTCCTGTCGGGCTGAAATGCCTTCCGCCAGCATTTTCATGTTCAGGTCGATAAGCTGGTGCGCCATTTCCAGGCCTGATTCGAGGCGGTTTTTGACCATCGCATTCACGCGGTCGGAGTTGCACCCGCCGATACTGTCATGGGCGTGGGATTTCATCGCTTCGCGCCAGATGCTATCAACCGCATACTGCGGATACGGCAAGCCAAGACGCCAGTTCAGCGCCAGCAATGGTTCCAGGTGTTGGCTTAATGTCTGTTCGAGACGGGCATTCAGTTGCTTAATATCAACGCGCGTTGAGAAAATCCCGCGATGGATACGCATGTATTTCGGGCTAATCAGCTCACCCTGATATTCCGGCAGCGCCACGTTGCTGTTTTCCAGCGCCTGGAAAAACTGGCTGAAACTGCTGCGCACAAAGTGATACTGATCTTGTTGCTGATTTAGCTGGTCGAGCATGGCCGGAACCCGATATTCAAACGGCGACTGGTCGTTGCCGTTGGGCAGCAAAACCTGGTCGGTCAGTGAAAATCGCGTCTGTTTCGCCAGAATCGGTTCCAGCGTTTTTTGGGCGTGTTGAGGATCATCCGGCAGCCATTTCGCGCAGCCATACCCCCACGGCAGCACGGCGGTGGTCACTTTGCTACCGTCAGCGCTCTGCCAGCTAAACTCGCTGTGCGGGACGTTGTGCTCACTCCAGCCGCGCCAGATAACGGCATGGTCGATAGCAAACTGTTGCAGAAACATCGGAAGCTGGGCGCTTTGACCAAAGGAATCAGGGACATAACCAATCGGCATTGCGTCACCAAAACGCTGGCAATCCGCGTGGCCCAGCAGCAAATTACGCGTAATCGACTCCGCGCCGACCACCAGAAAATCGCTTTGTGTGTACCACGGGCCAATCGTGATTCGCCCTTGTGCAATTAATTTTCGTAGCCGATTTTCCTGATGCGGGGCCACACTTAAATAATCTTCAATGACCACCGTTTGCCCATCAAGAACAAATGGCCCAAGAGTGGGGTCATCTTCCAGACGCTGCAATAAATCTTCCATAAAATAATAAAGCACTGCTTTAGAATCATTCTCGGTAAAATACCATTCACGATCCCAATGAGTATGTTGTATCAGATGAACCGTTTTCATTTTTCAGCCTTACCACGACGATCCAGATAATATTTATCACGTCATCATGGATTTATTTAAAATGTGAAAACCCCTGAAGCTAACAAGCCCCATAGATATTTATCGCTTTCCAATCACCGCATCATAAAATAAACCGTTAGCGGCTCACTTTAAATTTAGGCGCAGGCGCTGCCACTTTTTCTTCTTTATTGCCAGAGGGCGTAGACTGGCGGAAAACCAGCAGAGAACCCACTGCGACAATCGCGGAGCCAACGGCGATAGACAGGATATATACCGGCCAGCCATCAACGGCTAACCAGCCGTAAAAACCAGAAATAGGGGCATGGTTTACCGCACCTAAACCGACCGCCATTGCAGACCCGGTCGCGGTACCGATGACGTTAATAATAATGATTTTTGGATTTGCCAGCGCAAAAGGAATGGCCCCTTCTGAAACCCCAATCAGGCCCATCAACGTTGAGGCCTTACCCGCTTCTTGCAGCGATTCAGGGAAACGATGTTTCCAGATAAGCGAAGCGACGCCGAGGCCAATTGGCGGGATGATAATCGCGACCTGTGCCGCCGTGTTCGGGTCATAAATGCCGGACGCCAGCAGCGCCATCGCCGTCGTGACTGCCGCTTTGTTGACCGGGCCGCCAAGGTCAAAGCCGACCATACCGCCAACCACCGCCGCCAGAATGATTTTGTTGGTGCCGGACATCGCCAGCAGCCACGCTTCCATACCGCGATTTAGCGCCGCCAGCGGCGTACCAATCACAAACGCCATGATGATGCAGGTCAGCAACGTACCGCCAACGGGCAGGATGAAAATCGGCCCTGCGGAGGCCAGCGAGCGCGGCAGTTTTACTTTTGCCGTCAGTAGACGGACGATGTAACCTGCCACAAAACCCGCAGCCAGCGCGCCCAGAAAGCCGGTTCCCAGGTTACTTGCCAGCAGGCCGCCCACCATTCCCGGCGCAATCCCAGGCTTATTGGCAATGGCAAAACTGATGTAGCCCGCGACAATCGGCAGCATCAAAGAGAGTGCGAGCCCGCCAAAGCCGTCGAATTTATGCAGCATCTGCACGACCACGCTTGCGGCCTGTTCGTGGCTGGCATCCCAAATGTTATCAATGCCATACATCGAAGCGCCGATACGGGCGATACCCATAATCACCGCTCCGGCAATGACAAACGGCAGCATGTATGACACGCCGGTCATAATGGCGTTTTTCACTTCCGTACCCGCGGAGGATTTCACCCCGCCGCCCTGAAATTTAGCCATGATTTATCTCCTGCTCAATGGCTTCAAACACCGCATCAGCGAATTTGATCGGGTCTGCCACGCTGCATTCCAGCTTTAGCATGCCATCGAAACGCTCTTTGTTGTTGATAGCGACGTCGGCGGCGATGATCACACCATCTGCTCGCGCCAGGTCTTCAGCGGTTATTTCGTTTTCCGCCCCCATGCTGCCCTGGGTTTCGACTTTAATTTCATGCCCGCGATTTTTGCCTGTGATTTCCAGCGCTTCGGCGGCCATAAAGGTGTGGGCAACGCCGGTCGGACATGCAGCTACACAAACGATATACATAATGATTTCTCTCTCAGGTCGGATTTGGACAATAAAAAAAGCACAATGGCCGCGTGGCGCATTGTGCTTTTTAAGCAATAAAACAGCATGTTATGGGAATCTAAAGGGCCGTCTGACTCGCCGCTCAAACGATGGCAAACCAGTAATTGGTGAACACTGCGGGTAGTGAAGCTAAACCCCAGTTCATGGCGATGCTGCGCCACCAGACGAGCCTGAATAGTGGTATTTACGCGGCCAGAAGATTGCGGAATGGGGAGATGTTTTGTTGATGCAAACAAACTTTGGCTGGCACAGCCCCATAAACGCGACCAGCCGCCAGAAAATTCATCTTCATTATTTTCCTGGGCAGACTCTTCCGCAGCGCTCAATGACTGAATGGAATTGAAACAGCAAAGTCCGCACAGCAATGTCTTCACGCTGCTGAATTTCCCCAGCAGGCAATAAAAGCAATAACTGATAAATCGATGGACGATGGCTGACATATTTCCTCCAGAAACGAGCAGATGATAATAGTCAGGAATGAAAAGCAGGAATGTGATTATCGCCACAATTTATTACTTTGCACGCATCAACAATCAGACAATAAAAAAGCCACTCAATATGAGTGGCTTTTATTAATAAACGTTACTGTTAAAAGAAGACGAAATAAACCACTGCCGCAACCGCAAAACGATAAATGGCAAACGGAATAAAGGAGATGCGTTTGATGATTTGCAGGAATGTTTTAATGGCAATTAACGCAACAATAAATGCGGTAATAAAGCCAACGGCAAACATAGGAAGATCTGCGAGGGTCAGGAAGCCAATGCTCTTATAAACATCCAGCACCGTGGCGCCCATCATCATCGGAACCGCCAGCAGGAATGAGAACTCAGAGGCCGCGTAACGGCTAACGCCCATTAACATCCCGCCTGAAATCGTCGCTCCAGAGCGCGAAAAGCCCGGCCATAACGCTAAACACTGGAAGCAACCGATGACAAAGGCCTGGCGATAGGTCATGTCATCAATGCCAACCGCACGCGGCTCTTTTGGCTTCAACAGTTCAGCCGCGATCAGCAGCACACCACCAACCACCAGCGCATACATGACGTTTATCGGGTTAAACAACGATTTGATGGCATCGTGAAAAATTAGCCCAAGCACCACTGCCGGCACCATACCCAGCAGGATGTGGATCAGCGTCAAGCGCCCTTTCCCTTCGCCTTCATGCGGCTGGCGGCCGAAGTGAATACCAATAAGCCCGAACAGGCGACGCCAGAACATGACGACTACCGCGAGAATAGAACCTAGCTGGATAACCACTTCAAACGTTTTCGCCGTATCACCTTCGAATCCAAGCAGGTGGCCGACAATAATCATATGGCCGGTAGACGAAACAGGTAAAAACTCTGTTAGCCCTTCTACAACGCCAAGAATCGCAGCAATCACTAACGAGTGTAAATCGCCCATTTTTAACCCTCATACCCCTAAAACAAACATAAAAAAAGCGGCGGCTGCCGCGAAAAGATGACAGTTATGACCAGGTTACGCGCCTTTGGTTTAACAAATATGAATTTATTTTTTAGCTTTTCAGATTACTGCCACGCTCGATAATAACCCCTACATTTGCGGCCTGAGCAACAGCACCCGGTTTGCTGACTTTTAAACGCACCCACGGCGAGTTAAAGCGAGTCAACAAGAGCTGTGCGACCTCTTCAGCCACGCGTTCCACCAGAGCAAAACGGCCACCAGCGACATGGCCGATTACCGCTTCGCTGACATCAGCATAACTTAAACAGTCGTTTACATCGTCGCTGCTGGCGGCCTGGCGGTTGTCCCACGCCATTTCGATATCGAATATCAGTTTCTGGGAGATAGTCTGTTCCCAGTCATAAACACCAATAGTGGTGATTACAGTCAGTTGCTCTATAAATACAATGTCCATCACGCCCTGCCCGGTTTTTAGTCACGCCAGATACCACTTCTGGCGAAATATGCGTATTATCCACAGATGCAGAGAATACAACGACACTTTCAAAATGGAACAGCGTTATGAGTGTAATCGCGCCAGGCATGATCCTGCTTGCGTATCTTTGCGGCTCAATCTCTAGCGCCATTCTGGTCTGCCGCGTTGCCGGTCTTCCTGATCCACGAGAGAACGGCTCTGGTAATCCAGGTGCTACCAACGTCTTGAGACTTGGCGGGAAAGGGGCAGCCGTAGCGGTACTGATTTTTGACATTCTCAAAGGGATGTTGCCCGTTTGGGCGGCTTACGCGCTCGGCGTGACACCTTTCTGGCTGGGGCTTATCGCCATCGCAGCCTGTGTGGGCCATATATGGCCGGTTTTCTTTAAATTCCACGGCGGTAAAGGTGTTGCAACGGCCTTTGGTGCCATCGCCCCCATTGGCTGGGACTTAACCGGCGTAATGGCGGGAACCTGGCTGCTGAGCGTACTCCTGAGCGGTTATTCGTCATTAGGTGCGATTATCAGCGCGCTGATTGCCCCTTTCTATGTCTGGTGGTTCAAACCGCAATTCACCTTTCCGGTAGCGATGCTTTCCTGCCTCATTTTGATGCGCCATCACGATAATATTCAGCGTTTGTGGCGCGGCCAGGAAACCAAGATCTGGAAGAAGCTGCGCAGAAAAAAGAAAACTGAGCAGTAAGTTCACCGACAAAGGTAGGTGAACGTATCCGGTTGAATGTCGGATGTCGCGACGCTAATCCGACCTACGAAAACCGTTATTTTCTGCATTTGTAGGGGGCGTTTAAAAGCGATAATCCACACCGATTACGCCGGAGGTTGCACTGTAGCCGCTGCCTCCCATTTGCTGCGCCACATTGCCCCACACGTTCAGGCGCGCGGATAATTTCCCTTCAATGCCCAATTTCAGTTCCCCAACATTACGCGTTCCGGAAAGCCCCACTTTTTCATTATCGAGCGCCACCGTAGCCGGGTCACTGTTGTGTAGCCAGTTGGCTTCCACATAAGTGGTGAAGAGCTTGCCGCTGGGCTTATCTTTGGTGGATACACCGTCGCGGGAAAGTTTCAGCCCAAGCCGACTTTGCAGGTTGTTGCCATCCGGGTACGTCACATGGGTGCCATTGTTTTCCGTATGAGAATCAGCCTGTAATCCGTCCCAGATGATCTGTGCCTGCGGCGTCAGGAAAACGCGACTGTTCTCGCCCTGATAAATCCCCATTCGGTACCCTGTTTCCAGCGAGCCGCTAAAGCCGTTGAGGTGATAGTTTTCCGTTTCCAGATCGTCGCCTTTCACTTGCGCTTTAAACCAACTGTATTGCAGCCAGCTATCGACGTACGTTCCTTCCAGACTTTTAGCGTTCTGATACCAGGTTCCATAAACCCCGCTGCTGTAGCCATCCACAGAACCTTTTGAGCTATAGCCGCTACGATTCGAGTCTGTATGACTATGTGCGTTGCCGTAGCCAAACATAACGCCCACGCCAAGCCTGTCGTCCTGGAAGAAACTCCCTTGCGCCAGTTCACCGCCGCCCTGAATCATATAGCTATTAGCGGTGGTTTTTAGCTGACCGCTGCCATCGTAGGCGCCGGTATGCGTGCCAATTTGACGCAGCCACAGGGTTGAGTTTTCTGCCCGGCCAGCTCTGTCTTCCAGCCGCTGCGTAAACATGTTACTCGCCGCGGATTTGTTCGCCAGATAGCTCCCGGCTTCAGGGCGAACAATTTCAGGCTGTGGCGCCGGAGGAACGGGAGGATTTGGTGGAGGCTCGGGAAGCTGGCTGCGCAAGTACCAGTTACCGTTTGGCGTGCCTGGTAACCCCTGGTGCAAAAAGTAGTCGTAAGCCCCGGCCACCACGCGCCCGTTCAGAGTAAAAATGCCGTTGGACTGGCCCGCGACGTGAATAATTTCAATGCCGTTAACAGTCGCCGCGCCCGCCCCACCAGCGTTATTAATTTTCACCTGCGTGCTGCCGCTGCTGTTGCCGAGAATAATCAATTTATCCGTGGCTGAATTGTCATCGCCCAGTACCGTGCTTAACGTTAACAGCCCATCATTTCCTTGGTAATTGCCGTTAATAATAAGCGAGCTGGCCGGAACGGGGCTTGCCATAATAATTTGGCCTGCGTTAATCAAATCACCGCCGATGACCAGATTCCCGGCGGCACCTTCAGAAAATTGCGGTGCCGCATCCGCTACAGCGATGGTTCCCTGGTTTGAAACATTTCCGGCGATGCTGCCATAGCCGCCGAGCATTGAGCCTGAGGCAATGTTTACCTGGGAACTGGAAAGATTTACCTCAGCGGCGGGACTGGCACCCAGAGTCAGGCTCCCGCTATTAATAGCGGTGGAGCCTGTCCACGCCTGATTGGCCAGAAATTGCAAATCCCCCGCGCCGTTTTTAATCAGCCCACCGCTGCCGCTGATCGTGCCGCCAAACACCGCACCGCTGTTGTTATTCACGCTGAGTTGCGCATCTCCGAGCGTGATATCGCCGTTACCAGAAATGCGATTCACGTTCTGATCGAAACCGTCCAGCGCAAAGGTTGCGCCACTGGCAATGTTCACTTCACTACTTAACGCCAGCGCGTTATCAATAGCTGTCTGCAGAGTGCCGCCGTTAATCAGCGTCGGGCCAGTAAACTGATTATGCTTTGCAAGGATGAGCGTCCCCTGCCCAGCTTTGGTGAGTGTTTTGCCATCCCAGGCGGTGGCAGGGTTAGGCTTTTGGTCAATCAGCAGGCTTCCAAGGCGGAATGATTCACCTGCATCGGCTAGCGTAAATACGCCATTCGCAATCTCTGGCGTGCTGGAATGTTGCGCATACCAGTTAAGGCGAATATCCACATTGTAGTGTTGGCTGAGAAGATCTTTATATCCGGTGAGCGTCGCATAATCGACGGGAGACGCCGAGCCGCCAATATGTAGCTCCGAAAAATCCCCGCTAATCCCGCCGGGTGCAGCTGTGCTGATGACTTTAAAGGATTGCAAAAAACGCTGCGCTTCTGGCAATTCATCATCGGTCGTCAGACCTGCAATGTTTAGCATCGACTGGCTATCAAGCAGCACGGTATTTGCCGTGACAACTGGCTCCATTTCACCAGGTACAACGGCCAGTTCACCTTTGAGATCAAATCTATTCACTACATTTAGCGCACCACCATTATCAATGCGGGTAACCGCTCCAGCGGCAGTATTGAAATCGTCATTACTGGTGAAAGTGACGCCTTCGCCGAAATTCAGCACTCCACTGTTGACGTTAACCCGCCCGGCAGAAGATCCCGTTTTCAGTAATTGCGCCCAGCCGCTGCCCTCTTTGTTGAGCGTACCGCTGCCAGAAAGCAAGTTTTTCACCAGGCTCCTGGTCGTAAACGCCAGCGTCAGAACCGTATTGTTTACCACCGCACCGGCCCCCAGAGCGGCTCCCGACGTGGCGATTAATGTGCCGGCATTAATCGCCAGGCCACCAGCAAAGGTATTATTGCCCGCAAGAGTCAGGGTTTGAGCGCCGTTTTTAACCAGCGAGCCGTTTCCAGAAATATTCCCGGCAAACTGGCTGTCACTGTTATTTGTCACCGTCAGTGCCGCGTTGCCGAGACTGACGGCACCTCCGCCGCTGAGATTATTGGCTTGCTGGTTAAAATTGTTCAGATTGAGCGTCGCGCCTGAATTAACAACGACGTTCCCTGAACTGGCAAACGCGTCTTGCACATTCGTTTGCAACGTCCCACCGTTAACCAGAGTGCTGCCGGTATAAGTATTGGGTTGCGATAAAATCAGCGTCCCGGCACCTGCCTTCGTGAGAGTTTGCCCGTCCCACCCGCTGGAAAATGGCGGCGTTTGGTTGGTCAGGGCTATATCCATATCAAACGTATCGCTGGGGTTGATCAGGGTAAAGTTCCCGTTACCCTGCGCGGGGCCAGCAAACCACGTCAAACCAAATCCCAGGTTGTAGTCCTGATCGTTGTTAACTTTGCTGCCGTTCACAATGAGATAATCGGCAGGATTACTGAATCCCAATGAAGAGAAGTCACCGCTTATTCCTGAAGCGTTGGTACTGTGCAAAATGGTCAATGTTTTAGCGGTAATACTGCTGGCTGAAACGGGTGCGCCACTCACCTTTAACGCGCCATTAAGCGCAATAGTGGGAGCGATAGCCGCGGGCTGCGAAGCATCCACGGAGGTTTCCAGCGCCGCGCCTGCCTGCTGCGTCATCGCGCCCTGAATGTTCAGTTGAGAACCCGTCGATACCGAGGTTTGCGCCCCCGCAGCGGTTATGAGCGTTCCAGCAACGTTAAACGGACCCGCAGGAGAAAACCTCAGCGTACCGCCATTCACCGCCACGCTACCCTGCGAAGAGCCCGCGCCGGTGAGGTCAACTAGCCCACTGTTTTGTTTGATCAGTGCTCCGCTTCCCTCCAGCACACCGCTATAAGATGACTCCCCCGAGCGGTTAAACGTTAAAGTCCCGTTATTGAGGACATTTCCGCTTAACGTGCCTTGCACGGCGTTGTTCACATCATTTGAGCCAATTTGCAGGTGAGAATCTGCGTAGACGATAGTATTCCCGGTTCGGGTGTCGTTACCCGCCAGGACTAGCGTGCCGCTACCTAACGTTAGTGGGCCGCTGCCACTGCTCCCTCCGACAAAAGTGTTTGTTCCGGTTGAAAAAATGGCGCCGCCCGGTGCGTTTACCGCTAGCGCTCGCTGACTAACAAAATCGCCCGTCATTTCCAGCAAGCCACCGTTGAATATTAATGTGCCGGAAGAAGCCCCGAGGTTGCTGTCTGCGGAAACGGAAAGACGCCCCTGGGAGAGCAACATTCCTCCGCTCCAGGTGTTATCTCCGGAAAGCGTGATTAAACCGTTGCCGTATTTTTCAATCTGATAACCCTTTCCCCCATCGCTAATCTGGCCGGAAATGGTTCCTGAGTAGTTGTCGAAAATCGCCGTAATTCGCGCGTTTCCGGTAAGTTCCACGGAGCCTGCCTGAATCGCGCTGCTATCAAGTCGCAATGAGCCGTACGGGCCACCGCTCTCATCCCAACCATTACCTTCAAGCAAAATGGGTGTAGTAAAATTCGCGGTACTCCCTAACCAGAGGGTGCCGCCATTCAGTACCAGAACATGCGCTTTGGGGGCCGGGTTTGTATTATTAACGTGTAAACGCGCACCTTTAGCAATAATGACATTGCCGGTAAATGCGGGATTATCACTGTTCAACAGGTATGAGGACTCTCCGCTGACTTCAGTACCTTTAAGTAACAAGATTCCGTTGCCTGAAATCGGGGTAGATAATTCATAGACGGTATCGGAGCGGAAAAAGGCGAGTACGCCTTCGTTAATAATAGGGAAGTGAATCTCGCCACTTGTCCCCCCGTTGCCTATCTGTAGCAGGCCGCCACTTTCAATCAGCGCCGTCGCCGTCTGGTTATTTTTGCTGCTTAACGTCCCCGGAAGCGTCAATGCACTTCCCTTACCAATTGTCAGCAGAGCATCAGATGCATCGCTGAGTAACACGCTATCCTCAAGCACCCAGCTATCATTGACTACGTCAATGGTATCGAAACCATTTGAGCCGCCAATACTACCGCCGATACTCCCTTTGCCCTGGAGCACCAACGCATTTTTGTAACCGGAGCTGAAGATACTGCCATTAATCACTGAACCGGAATTCAGCGTAATTAAATTCCCGGCCCCATTCAGTAAGATCGCAATTCCGCCATTGCTGCCTATCGTTCCACTGTTCACCAGCGAATTATTATTGCCCGCCAGATTCACCCCAATATCCGCGGCATTAACAACCCCCTGAATAAGCAATTCCCAACTACGCGAGGCATCAGCATCAATTCCATCGCCCTGCAAGGTTCTAATCGTCCCCGTGGCAGGTAGCACAAAGGATGTATCGGTGGATGAAAGTGTTTGCAGGTTAACGGTGGTTGTCGAAGAAGGGATCGTTGTGGCGGCGAAAGCCTCATTACTCAGGCACATAGCAAGAATCAGTAATGCTTTGGACCAGGCGTGGCTCTCATCTGAAGCAAACATTAAACCTCCACAATTCACTACAGTGATGCGTTGATAAAGGCCGTTTGGAAGGCGCTCACAAAGCTAACGTTCTGAGTATAGAATCTGGAAGGTGAAATATTGGGTTAGATAAAAAATGAAGTTTTCAGAATTAAGAGCAGAAGGGAGAATGCAGCCCAACAGGAATATCAGGCTGCAATAAACAACTATCAGGCCGCAGGCAACTCCGCCAGAGGCCAGCGTGGGCGCACGGTGACGCTCAATTCGCCCGCCGTACCCGCTTTCAAACGAATCATGCCCGCATACGCTATCATCGCGCCGTTATCTGTACAGAATTCTGGGCGCGCGTAGAACACTTCTCCACGACGTTTCGTCATGATCTCTTCCATGCGCGTGCGCAGCGTGCGGTTCGCGCTAACGCCACCCGCCATCACCAGGCGTTTAAAGCCGGTTTGATCCAATGCGCGTTTGCACTTAATGGCAAGCGTATCGACGACCGCATCTTCAAAAGCTCGTGCGATGTCTGCCCGCGTTTGCGGATCGTCTTCATTGCCGCGAATTGTGTTGGCAGCAAAAGTTTTCAGGCCGGAGAAGCTGAAGTCCAGACCTGGGCGGTCCGTCATCGGGCGTGGGAAAGTAAAGCGCCCTTCGGTGCCTTCTGCGGCCATTTTTGACAGCATCGGCCCACCTGGATAATCCAGCCCCAGTAGTTTGGCTGTTTTATCAAAGGCTTCGCCTGCGGCGTCATCAATGGATTCCCCGAGAAGCTCATACTGCCCGATTCCCGTTACGCTGATTAGCTGCGTATGACCGCCAGAAACCAGCAGCGCAACAAACGGAAACGCTGGAGGATTATCTTCCAGCATCGGCGCTAATAAATGCCCTTCCATATGATGGACCGGCACGGCAGGAACATCCCAGGCAAATGCCAATGAGCGACCAATTGTTGCGCCGACCAACAGCGCGCCAACCAGGCCCGGCCCTGCGGTATAAGCAACGCCATCAATATCTTTTGCGGTTAACCCGGCTTCTTTAAGCGCCGCCTGAATCAATGGCACGGTTTTGCGCACATGGTCACGAGAGGCAAGCTCCGGCACCACGCCGCCGTAGTCAGCGTGCAACTTCACCTGACTATACAATTGGTTGGCTAACAACCCCTTCTCATCGTCATAAATGGCGATGCCGGTTTCATCACAGGATGTCTCTATACCCAATACGCGCATGGCTTTCTCTACCTCTCAGTCTTGCGGCGAAGTTTAAGCTCCCAGGCCATCATTGTAAAATGATGCTCAACTATTCAGCCCAGGTGGTGTATAATCCGCACCCCTGGAAGATTCCGGCCTTAAAAGCCAGGTTTCTGGTTGTCCGGTGCTTTACAAAGCAGCAGTAGTTGCAGTAAAATTCCGCACCATTTTGAAATAGCTGACGCATCAGTCAGCGGCAAACCGAATTTATCAAAGGTGAGAGTTAATGCCGGTAATTAAAGTACGTGAAAACGAGCCATTCGACGTAGCACTGCGTCGCTTCAAGCGTTCTTGTGAGAAAGCAGGTGTTCTGGCGGAAGTTCGTCGTCGTGAGTTCTATGAAAAACCGACTACTGAACGTAAACGCGCTAAAGCTTCTGCTGTGAAACGTCACGCGAAGAAACTGGCTCGCGAAAACGCACGCCGCACTCGTCTGTACTAATTTCCTGGAGGTTTTAACCTCCGGAACAGACTTGTAGTAGTTATAAAGGCCGTGCTTCCGAAAGGAATGCGCGGCTTATTTTCGTTCATGAACTGACATACTTCTGCTCTTTCAACCTGCTGTTTTAGCGCATAACTGAAAGAAAGCGAGCAAGTACCAAACGGGGCCTATGGCTGGACGAATTCCACGTGTTTTCATCAATGACTTGCTGGCTCGCACCGACATCATCGATCTGATCGATGCGCGTGTTAAGCTCAAAAAGCAGGGCAAGAACTATCATGCGTGCTGTCCGTTCCATAACGAAAAAACCCCTTCTTTCACCGTAAACGGTGAAAAACAGTTTTACCATTGCTTCGGCTGTGGTGCGCACGGCAACGCGCTCGATTTTTTAATGAACTACGACAAGCTTGAGTTTGTCGAAAGCGTTGAAGAAATGGCGGCCATGCATAACCTTGAGGTGCCATACGAAGCAGGTAACGGACCAAGCCAGATTGAGCGTCATCAACGGCAAAGTCTTTATCAACTGATGGATGGCCTGAACGCCTTTTATCAGCAATCCCTGGCTCAACAATCCGCTGAAACTGCTCGCCAGTATCTGGCAAAGCGCGGTTTGAGTGCAGAGGTTATTCAACACTTTGCCATCGGCTACGCCCCTCCCGGTTGGGATAACGTCTTAAAGCGTTTTGGTGGCAATAGCGAAAACCGTCAGGCGCTGACGGATGCAGGCATGTTAGTAACCAACGATCAGGGACGCAGTTACGACCGCTTCCGCGAACGGGTGATGTTCCCCATCCGCGATAAGCGAGGCCGGGTAATTGGTTTTGGTGGCCGTGTGCTGGGCGATGGCCAGCCGAAGTACCTGAACTCCCCGGAAACCGATATTTTCCATAAAGGCCGCCAGCTGTATGGCCTGTATGAAGCCCAACAAAGTCAGCCAGAACCGGCGCGTTTGTTGGTCGTAGAAGGCTACATGGATGTGGTGGCATTGGCGCAGTACGGCATCTCTTACGCCGTTGCCTCACTGGGCACTTCAACTACCGCCGACCATATCCAACTGCTGTTCCGGGTAACGGATACCGTGGTCTGTTGTTATGACGGGGATCGCGCAGGCCGAGACGCTGCATGGCGAGCTCTGGAAACTGCGCTACCTTATATGACAGACGGGCGCCAGTTGCGCTTTATGTTCCTGCCTGACGGTGAAGACCCCGACACGCTGGTGCGTAAAGAAGGTAAAGAAGCATTTGAAGCGCGTATGGAACATGCTCAACCGCTATCTACGTTTCTTTTTAACAGCCTGATGCCACAGGTCGATTTGAGTTCTCCTGATGGCCGTGCGCGACTGAGTACCCTTGCATTACCCCTGATTAGTCAGGTACCTGGTGAAACCCTACGTATTTATCTACGTCAGGAACTGGGTAATAAACTGGGTATTCTGGACGATAGCCAGCTTGAAAAGCTGATGCCAAAGCTTGCGGAAAACAATACGCCGCGCCCGGCCCCACAGCTAAAACGCACAACCATGCGTATACTGATAGGACTACTGGTCCAGAATCCAGAGTTGGCACCGAGTGTGCCACCGCTTAACGGCCTGGAGCAGGCGAAGTTGCCAGGGTTGAAACTCTTTATCGACCTGGTAAATACCTGTCTGGCGCAACCGGGTTTAACCACCGGGCAGCTTTTAGAGCTATATCGCGGCACAAATGAAGCCGCCACCCTTGAAAAACTCTCTTCGTGGGACGATATAGCAGATAAGGATATTGCAGAAAAAACGTTCACCGATGCGCTGGAACATATGTTTGATTCCGTGCTGGAGTTGAGGTTTGAAGAATTGATGGCGCGTTCCAGAACATCCGGGCTAACGCCTGCGGAGCGCGAGGAAGTCCGTGTGATTACGCAATCACGCGCGAAAAAGTAAATATTCGCGGCTTAACTGCCGAACATTGATCGGGTCAAACCCGAACGCCGCGTGGACGGGCAGCGGCATTAAAATAAATCAGCCCCCGTACGTTATTGTTGGCGGCAACGCCTACCGACACAACCCTAATACTGAAGTGTGGATACCGTCTTATGGAGCAAAACCCGCAGTCACAGCTTAAACTTCTTGTCCAACGTGGTAAGGAGCAAGGCTATCTGACCTATGCTGAGGTCAATGACCATCTGCCGGAAGATATCGTCGACTCCGATCAGATCGAAGACATCATCCAAATGATCAATGACATGGGCATTCAGGTGATGGAAGAAGCACCTGACGCCGATGACCTGTTGCTTGCTGAAAACTCAAACAACACAGACGAAGATGCGGAAGAAGCAGCCGCTCAGGTACTGTCCAGCGTAGAATCTGAAATCGGACGCACCACTGACCCGGTTCGCATGTACATGCGTGAAATGGGTACCGTCGAGCTGTTAACCCGTGAGGGTGAAATCGATATCGCGAAGCGTATCGAAGACGGTATCAACCAGGTGCAATGCTCCGTTGCTGAATACCCGGAAGCCATCACCTATCTGCTTGAACAGTACGATCGTGTTGAAGCAGAAGAAGCCCGTCTGTCTGATTTGATCACCGGCTTTGTTGACCCGAATGCTGAAGAAGATCTGGCACCTACCGCCACTCACATTGGTTCTGAGCTGACTAGCGAAGAAAATAGTGATGATGACGATGAGGAAGAAGATGAGGACGACGCGGACGATGACAACAGCATCGACCCTGAACTTGCTCGTGAGAAATTTAGCGAACTGCGCACGCAGTACGAAAGAACTCGCGATACCATCAAAGCGAAAGGTCGTTCTCACGCTGATTCCGCAGCTGAAATCCTGCAACTGTCTGAAGTTTTCAAACAGTTCCGCCTGGTGCCGAAGCAATTCGACTACCTGGTAAACAGCATGCGCGTCATGATGGACCGCGTTCGTACGCAAGAACGTATCATCATGAAGCTGTGTGTTGAACAGTGCAAAATGCCGAAGAAAAACTTCATCACACTGTTCACCGGCAATGAAACCAGCGAAACCTGGTTCAACGCAGCTATTGCTATGAACAAACCGTGGTCTGAAAAATTGCATGACGTTTCTGACGACGTGCATCGCAGCCTGCAAAAACTGCAGCAGATCGAAGAAGAGACCGGCCTGACCATCGAGCAGGTTAAAGATATCAACCGTCGTATGTCGATCGGTGAAGCGAAAGCGCGCCGTGCGAAGAAAGAGATGGTTGAAGCAAACTTACGTCTGGTTATTTCTATCGCTAAGAAATACACCAACCGTGGTCTGCAATTCCTTGACCTGATTCAGGAAGGTAACATCGGCCTGATGAAAGCAGTTGATAAGTTTGAATACCGCCGTGGTTATAAGTTCTCAACTTATGCAACATGGTGGATCCGTCAGGCTATCACACGCTCTATCGCCGACCAGGCGCGTACCATCCGTATTCCGGTGCATATGATTGAGACGATCAACAAACTCAACCGTATTTCGCGCCAGATGCTGCAAGAGATGGGCCGTGAGCCAACGCCGGAAGAGCTGGCTGAACGCATGCTGATGCCGGAAGACAAAATCCGTAAGGTGTTGAAAATTGCCAAAGAGCCAATCTCCATGGAAACGCCTATCGGCGACGATGAAGATTCGCATCTGGGTGATTTCATCGAGGATACTACCCTCGAGCTGCCGCTGGATTCTGCTACTTCCGAGAGCCTGCGTAATGCCACGCACGACGTGCTGGCAGGCCTGACCGCTCGTGAAGCGAAAGTACTGCGTATGCGTTTCGGTATCGACATGAATACTGACCACACGCTGGAAGAAGTGGGTAAACAGTTCGACGTTACCCGCGAACGTATCCGTCAGATCGAAGCGAAGGCTCTGCGCAAACTGCGCCACCCAAGCCGCTCTGAAGTACTGCGTAGCTTCCTGGACGATTAATTCGTCCACACCCTCCTCCGTCTTTCTCCCTCGCCTGAGGGAGAGGGTCGGGGTGAGGGCATTCTCTTCCGCCTGTTCGTATACTATCGGCCACGTGCCGTCAAAGACACCTCTAACTCACGATAAGAATCCGCAAGCTGCTCCACCGTAGCACGGTTCAAACCGCTGGGATTTGGCAAAATCCAAACTTCAGTGTCGCCAAGAGTAATATCCTGCTTCCCCCACTTTGCACCTCGCTGGTTAAATGCCTGTTCAAAAGCCTGTTTGCCGAGCACAGCAAGCGCCATAGGCTGATAATCCTGCATCTTCGTCATCAGCTCACGCCCACCGGCACGCAGTTCGTGTAGCGCTACCTCGCTCGCCTGAACCGTAGGCCGCTCAACCAGCATCGTAATACCGCAGCGGGTATCAAGCAGATGCTGCTCCTCTTCAGGCTTTAGCTGGCGCTCTGTAAACCCGGCAAGGTGAATGACCTTCCAGAAACGATTGCCAGGGTGCGCAAAATGAAAGCCTGTATGCGCCGAAGACTTGCCTGGATTTATCCCGCAAAACACAACTCGCAGTCCTGGTTGAAGAATATCGCTAATCATGACCTTTCCTGTCGTTATAGATATTGGAGTAAGTATAAGGGATTGATTAGGCGTTGATTATAAAACCAGCACATGTCACACAATCGCTGGATTGCATCCCAGAGTTACATTATAATCCTGCGCCACGGCCCCTTAGCTCAGTGGTTAGAGCAGGCGACTCATAATCGCTTGGTCGCTGGTTCAAGTCCAGCAGGGGCCACCAAATTTTAGCTTTAGAATCATATAATTAAGCCACTCTCGCGAGTGGCTTTTTTGTTTATAGTTTCATCATTGGCAGCAAAATGGCAGCAGGAAATAAGCTGCCACCAATAAAAAACCCGCCGAAGCGGGTTAGTTTGTCAAAAATTCATGTGTCCCTGACCACTGTTTAAAGGGTGCGGAGGCACATGATCGACCTGTCCGGGTGTTACGATAAAGCGCACTACGGTTTCATGAGTAACAAAAGTGGTTCCACAGTTTATGTTTTGGCACTGGCAATAACGCTCTTTCGTATTATCTGATACACGAAAGCTACTGCGAGTATGTGCCGCGTGTCCGCATTTCGGACAATTCATCATATCCGTTTCTCCCCAAGTCATTACCCGCAACCCCATAATGATACACGAACATCCATTTTGTGAACATTATCATTCCATTTCTAAATCATCTATCTTTACCTCAAGCTCCAGAGTCGTAGTGAAACCATTATCTGCATTGACACTATGCGTCAGGGTGGTAATGGTCCATTCGGCATCATCAATGGGCTGTTTAAAGCCGCTCACCTTCACCGGCATTTCGGTATACAGATCAGCCCTTCCCTCTGCGAGTTGCAGGGAGAATGTTGCCACCCCGCGCTGCAGGCGCTCCCACTGCATCTTTGCCGCTCGCTCTGCATTGCTGCGGTTTGCATAAGTTCTGTTGAGTACCAGCACGTTTTCATCCGTTCCAACCAGGTAATCTCCCTGTTTTGCTTCCGGCTCCTTTGCCGCAGTGGTTTTTTTTCGACGGCGCTTAACCTTTGCCGTCTCTTTTTTCTTTGGCTCACGGGTATGGAGCCAGCTGGCAATTACCCCCGTATAGGCATCGCGATCAGCCAGAGTAAAACGATGACCGTCACCGGCCTGGCGGGTGATGGTGATAACCGGCAGCGGCTTACCGCTTGCCGTTCTGCCCTGCCCCTGGCGGATAAACAACAGATTGCCGTCCTTAACTGAGGCTATCGCCCCATACTGCCGCGCCAGCTTCATCAAAAAGCTGGCGTCGCTTTCATTAGTCTGGTCAAGATGATCGACAGGCTTGTCCAACAGGTCCTTTCCCAGCGCCATCTTTAATTTATGCCTGCCCGCGATTTCCTTCACGACTTCGCCCACCGTTGTCTGGTGCCAGGACTTTTCACGCCGCGTATTCAGGGTTTCACGGAAATCTGCACTACGCGCGCGAATTGTGAGACGGTCAGGCGCGCCGCTGTGCTCAATCTCATCGACAGTAAAGGCCCCTTTCGGAAAAAGTGGCTGACCTTTCCACCCCAGCGCAAACTGAATAATGGCCCCCCGACGCGGCAGAACGATTTGCCCGTCCGAGTCGTCCAGTTCCAGATCAAGCTGGTCCGCTTCAAAACCCCGGTTATCGGTCAGCGTCAGACTCATCAGGCGCGCATCCAGCACGGTAGTCACATCTTTACCTTCAATGATGATGCTGAAACCGGAGGTTTTGCTGTTCAGGTTCAGGAGATCAGAGCTGAAATTCACTGCAGTAACCCCCCAACCTTATTTTTCATACTGCCTATCGCAGAGGTGGCGGAGTCCTGCAAATTACTGAGCTGATCGCTGAGGCTGCCAAACATATCAGACAGCGATTCATCCACCCTTTTCAGGCTCAGCGAAAATTCGATGCGCCGGGGCATACCACTCTCAAAAAATTCTGTTTTTGTCTGGCTCAGACTCTCGATCACAAACATGCCGTAAATCGTCCCGCTCCCCTCAATCAGAGGCCAGGCCTTTCCCAGCTCCGCCATCTGCTCCAGCGCCAGCAAAGACAACCTGCCGCCGGTAATCTCCGGCAGCAGGACACCGGACAGAGTAAGCGTATCGTTATCCGGTCCAAGAAACTGCGTTGACGGGCGCCGGTTAACCCGGCTGTTGGCTGCGTGCCGCCAGCTGCGCTGATACTGCAGCTCCTGATAGGGCACTGTTCGCAGCATGAATACGTACAACCCCAGCACCATCATCATTATTCGTAACCCCCTCGATCACTGAAATTACTGCGTGTTTTTGCCCTGGCCCTGCGCTCACGCTCATCAAGCTGCCGGGCCACCTCGCGGGCGATATCCTGCGCGCTTTGCCCTGGCTGCGCGACAATATGAATTGGCGCGCTTATCTCGTACTTAATGACCTGCGGCTGTCTCTCTTCCTTCGGCGACGGCGCCGGTTGCGTCCTGACAGGCACACTGTACGGATGAAGTGGTGCGGCTTCTGCCGGGGCAGCCGCCAGGCCCATTACGCCAGCGACCACGGAAGCGAACACCTTCTGGCGCATAGCCATCGGGTCAGCCCTGTTATCCGTGATTTCCATAATGGCCGGTGCTGGCATGACGGCAGCAGCGATATCTGCCAGCTCCGCAGCACGATCCCGACTAGGAAGTTTTACCGGGGCGTTAACAATCTCAGGAGGCAGTATTAACCTGCTTTCAGGCCGTTGCTCCGGGCTGGCTGTTACATCACGAACGGGGCTTGCTGTTGCCGCCAGTTTCACCAGTTCAGTAGTGCGATTGATTACCGGAATATTTGCCGGACCGTTCACACTATCAGGCGGGAAAACTATCCCGCGTTCAGGACGTTGTTTAGCGCTGGCCGGTTCCGTCCGGGAAGGATTGAGCGTTGCCGCCACCCTCGCCAGATCAGCAGTCCGTTTCCTGCCGGTGACATTGGCGGGTCCGTTAACAATCTCTGGGCCATTCTCGCCCACGATGCCGAACTGGCCGCGCGGAATGGTACCGCCGCTGTCGTACATTCCAGCAAAACCCATCGTCGGGAATCCGCCAGGCGGCAGCACCACTTTACCATCTCTGTTGACCGTAGCTGGCTGCTGCCGCGTGACCTGTTCAGGAAGCTTCGCTTTGGCCGCCTCCTTGCTGACAATGCCGAGTTTTTCAAGCAGCCAGGACACGCCCGATTTAAGCGAATCCAGCGGGTGCATGACCATGTTCAGCCCTGCCGCCAGCGCTTCGCCAAACTGCCGCCCCATCGACGCCGCGCTTTGCAGTTCTGCAGAGGTGGATTTAACCGGCGTCAGCAGATCAGTAAACCAGCCCCATAACGCCTGGACCTTGTCACCTATCCACTGGAAAACAGGCTGCAGTGGCTCAAACGCCGCACTGATAGGCGCAGCTGCAGCTTTGAATCCTTCAACCACTCCGCCTAAAAATGCGCTTATCGGCTGCCAGTATTTCCAGACAACCAGCGCCACGCCAGCCAGCGCCGCCACGACCAGACCTATCGGACTAAGCAGGGCGCCCAGCAATCCAGAAATCCCGTACAGCGCAACGCGAAGGAGGGCCAGCGGGCCGGACGCCAGAAAACGCAGCACGCCACCGGCTGCGGATAATCCCCCGCGCAACGCGGCCAGCGGATTCATTACCATGCCGATAATGTTGCGAATACCAGACATTCCGCCGCGAAGGACAGCAAGCGGCGCACCGGCCAGCGCTTTCAGCGCATTGCCAGCCAGCCCGGCAGAACGGCGCAGGGAGTTAAGGGGAGACGTCAGCAATCCGACGCTGCTGCCGGATGCCGCCAGGCCACGGCGCAACAGGGAAAGCGGCGCATTTGCCAGCCAGGACAGCGCACCTCCGGTGCGGGTCACTGCAGACATAACGGAGGGGAGTGTTTTTACACCCAGCACGGACAGGCCTAAACGGATCACCGCCAGCGGCCCCAGCACGGCAGCCACGGCCACCGCCAGCGTGCCGAGTACAACGGTTATCGCAGCAGTGGCAGCCGCCACTTTCATCAGCGTGCCCGCCAGCTGCGGGTTAGCCTCAACCCATCGACGCATTGCCCCGGTAACGCTTTTGACGTACCCCATGATATCCATCAGCGGCTGGCGCAGGGTTTCACCCAGGCTACTGAAAGCGTTCTGCGCGCCCGTTTTAACAAGCAACCACTGCGCGGAAAGTGAATCCTTATTGATATCGGATTCTTTCTGCATGGAGCCGTTAGCCTCAGTGCCTGAGGTAAGTTTCAGCTGTCGCTGCAGCTCCGGCAGGTTATTTGCCAGCTTCGCCGCATCGTCGCCAAACTCCTTGCCAAATATCATCGTCATGGCGGACAGGCGCTTGTCCTGCGGCAGTTTGTTGACCTTCTCCAGCACACGCTGAATGGTCCCCATTGCGTCCTTTGTCATCTGCTTTTCAATCTCTTCTGGATTGAGTTTCAGCAGATCCATACCTTCCATGAACCGCTTGCTCTGCATGGTTGCAATCGACAGTTCGCGCACCATCGCATTTGATGCGCTGGCGGCAATTTCAGGCGCGGCGCCCAGAGACAGGAAGGTGGAACCCAGCGCGGCCGCCTTGCGGAAATCAAGCCGGTCAGCCACGCCGCCCATACGCTGCAGCACATTGATGATATCGCCGCCCTTAGACATGGCGTTATCGTCCAGGTAGTTCAGGGCATCGCCAAGCTGTTCAATATTTCGAGTCGGCACTTTATAGAGCTGCGCGATTTTCCCCAGCCCCTCCGCCAGCTCATCAGCGGGCAGCTCGAATGCCGTTGCGGCCTTTGCAGCAGTGGATGCAAAGGCCAGCAGGTCACGCTTCTGGTCTTCGTAAGAATCGTTCTGGTTTGTCACGCCCATGCGGGCGCCACCTTCAACCAGCGCGGCATAGTCGATGGCGCCATTCTCCATCGGCAGCTGTTCACTGGCGGCCTTGATGGCATCCTGCATGTCATAAAACTGTTTTGTGCGGTTGCCGTTGTCGTCCCGCAGCCCGTTAACCTGCTTTGCCACGCCTTTCATCGCATCTTCCATGCTGGCATAGCTTTTAACGGCAGCCATCACCGGCGCGCCCATCGCCAGCCCGGCGGCAGTCGTCGTTGCTCCGGCGCCCGCAATACGATCCCGCACCTCAAGGCGCCGCGAATACTGATCGCGGACGGCGTTCATACGGGCCTGCTGCTCGCCCAGGCGCTTAAGGGATTTCTGCTGTCGGTCCAGCGCCTGCCGGGTTTCGTCGGCATTCTGCCGCAGCTCCCGCTGCGCACTGCTCAGCTTTTTGGTGTCCAGCCCGGCCTCATTGAGCGCAAGACGCTGACGCTGCACCGACTGACGCAGGCCGTTATATTTGCTCTGCAGCTCGTTAACGCGGTTTTTTGCCTGCTCCAGCAGACGCGCCTGCGCCGCCGTCGGCCGGTTAGTGGCCGAGAACTGCGTGGCAAGCTTCGCCGCTTCTTCGCGTGCGGCTTTAAGACTGTTGCCGGTGACGGCCAGCTGCGCGCTTGCCTTGCGGAAACCGTCAATACGGCCCGCCTGGGCGTCCAGTTCTTTTAATCTTGCGCGGCTTTGCTGAATGGCGGTAGCCAGCTCTTTAGAACTGGCCTGCGCTGATCGGAATGGGCGGGTGAGTTTATCAACCGCATTTAGAATTACCTGCAAACGCAGGTTAGTGTCACTCATCGCTGGCCCCGCTTCTCTGAATCGCTTTATGCCGCCACTCCAGCACTTCGGTCAGCGGCATAACGTCAGTGACGGACGGCGGCCAGTGAAAAATGGTGGCGATATCAGCCACCAGGTCTTCTACCGTCAGGCTGTCAGCAAACCGGCAAGCACCGATTTCTTCAACAAAAAAGTGACCACCTCAACCGACAGCGCGGTGAGATCGGCGGGGTCCATTTCAGCCATTTCCTGAGCGGTCAGCGCGGGCGTGGAGATGCGGGGAATAATCGTCATCATCGCGCCGACGTCCATATCCATGATCGCCTGCAGACGGGTGCCACGCAGCGCGCCGGACTGCGGCTTGCGCAGCACAATTTCGGCAATTTCGGTTTTACCGCGTTTGATTGGGGTGTCCAGCTGTACGGTTTTTTCAGTCAGTTGTTCGCTCATTGTCATTTCCTGTTAATAAGGTACTGGCGCGGCTGCCCGCGCCTTCAACGTAGATCAGAGGCCCAGGGCGTTGCGGTGTTCTTCCATCAGGTCCACGCCATCAACGATTTCAATCATGTTGATCACATCAACCTCATAGAGCACCTCGCCGTTAATGGTCAGCTTCGCGTAGCTGTTGGTGCTGCTGACTTTTGTGGTGTTGCTCTCCCCGGTTTTCCATTCGCCGGAATCGACTTCTTTATGTCGCCCGCGCACAACCAGCTCAACGGCCTGCACTTCGCCGGTATCGTCACGCTGAATGGAGCCGGTGAAACGCAGCTGGATACCGTCAACGGTGGCTTTACCCATCTGTTTGAATAACAGCAGTTCGGTGCCACCGATTGAAAATTCCGTGTCCAGCGCGCCATCATCCAGCCCCAGATCAACATCAGCCGAACCGGGCATACCGCCGCCGCGATACTTTTCAAACTTGCGGCCGAATTTAGGCAGGGTCAGGGACTCAACGATCCCCTGATAGTTATTCCCGTCGTTAAACAGGTTCAGGTGTTTTAACTTGCGTGGTAAAGCCATATTGTCCCCTTACGCGCTGACCTGGCTGGAGAAATCCAGCAGATACTGATCGGTGATGCGCTGGCGCAGCATCAGGTTTTCCAGAGGCGGTACCGGCGTATAGTCGTAATCGATAGTGAGCTTCCCGGCTTTCAGGGAATCTTTATCGTTTACGGACTCATCCAGCCAGCAGTCGGCGCCGATGATGTAGCCCTGCGTTTTCAGGTTGCGCAGTTTGGCGCGAATACCTTCGATAATGTCGCGGGCCAGCGACGGGTTAAGCACGCCATCCACCGCCCACATGTGCGCTTCGGCGATGGTGTCAGCCAGTACCTGCGCGGTGCGGGTGTAATTTTCAAAGGCAAACAGTGGATCGTCACTGAGGCAACGGGAACCCCAGAAGCGGAAGCCGTCTTTGCGGATCAGCGTGGTGACATCGTTCTGGTTCAGCAGCCCCGCATCGGTTGCCGGGTCTTGCAAATCCCAGAACACATCAGCAGAAATGCCGGTGACGCCATTCACGCCCACGTTGGACAGGGATTTGTGCCAGCCGGTCTGTTCGTCAATTTTGGCACGCAGGCCAAGCGCACGGGCTGAGGCATAAGCCGTTGCGTCAGCATTCAGCACGGTGTCAAAACTGATGAAATCAGGCCAGATCAGCATTCCCTCGCGCTGGCTGAAATTAGCGCGGTAGGCAATGGCCTCCTCTACCGTTTTGCAGCCGTAGGCTGACAGATAGGCGAACCCGCGCAGACTCTGCGCCACGCTCAGCAGCTCAGTGGCAACCGCCTGCGTGTCATGCCCCGGCACGCCCAGAATGCGCGGCTTAACGCCGAGCTGAGACTGCGCAGATAACAGCGCTTTCATGCCCGTTTTTTTACCGTCAGCTGTCACGCCGCCGATAATGTTGGAGGTTGTCTCCGCTTCGGTTTCACCCTGAGCCACGCGCACAACGACGGTCACGGGTTTAGCCTGGTCGGCAATTGCATCCAGCGAGCGGGCCAGCGTGCCGGACTCGCCTGCTTTACCGCTGGCTGTCAGCACGTCGGTGAGCAGGACCGGTTTATTGAGGGGAAACACGGACGCATCTGCATCATCGCCGGTACAGACCATACCGACAATTGCCGTGCTTACTGTTGAAATGGGGCGGGTGCCATCGTTGACCTCAACGACGCGCACACCGTGATGATAATCCTGAGCCATACGGCGAACCCTCCGGTGTTTAGGTTTCGCCCTATGGTGAATTGAATGGGCCGCGCAGACAGCTACGCGGCATTGTTCCCTTAATCACACAATACGCCCGCGCGGATATGAGCAAGCTGGAACATTACCCGATGATGCAGTAGATGTACCGGAAGCGGTTTTTAACGAGTTCGCTGGCGAACCACCAGAAGGAATGATGAGGGTCGCGGGTAGTGACGGTCTACCCGCATGGTCTGAGATTATTTATGACCCGGAACTGGCGGCCAGTTAATACCAGGGGCTTTAGATGTATCGATAGCCTGTAGTTTCTTAATATAATCCAGCCACTCTATCAAGCTGGCTTTATCTTCATCGCTGATGATGTCTAACTGCAATTCAGTCTGCCACAGGCTGATCGTTTCCTGCGCCACAGCCAGAAATGCAGCTTTTTGTTGTTCAGCGTAACCAACAGCTTCTTCTTTAGTCGGTGGCGGTGGCTCCACTGCAATAGGATTACCATTTTCATCGTGAGAAATTTTCAATCCTGATGATTGTAGTTGCATCAATTCTTCAAATCTTTCCGGTGTAATTTCGATAGTGCCGCCTGGCTGTTCTGTAAACCAGTCACTTTGAAAGAACGCGTCTAATTCAGCGCTGAACCAAATTTTCATGATTAAATACCTATTGCGAGGAAATTTGCGAAAGTAGCACCGCTGGATAAATTGTTACCAATCGCTCTATAGGTCCATGCGAATTTCGAGCGACCATCAGCGCCATTTCCATTGGTAGCACACGAGAAATATCCAGAATTCAGACTTGCCATGTCCCCGCCACATCCCACAACTGTGAGCAAACGATTAGGGAAGGACGAAGGTAATGTGAAAACGCCTGTTACAGCCGTTCCTGCTGGGGCGGTATTTGGATTAGTGAACGGTATACTGACAGTTCCTGCAATTATTTTTATCCCCGCAATACTGACCTTTATATAACCTGTAGCGCTCCCTGTTGGAACATTATTTTCGAGAGTAAATTCCGCCATATCAGGAATCTGATTTGCTCCAGCCCCAACATCACGTTTAGCAGCTTCCCCTAAACGAAGGTATTCGATAATCCCATCAACGGTTTTTCCAGACAAAGTTGTTAGCGTGCTATCCAGCGGCTGCTTTCCTGCCAGCGCATTTGTCATGGTGGTTGCAAAGTTAGGATCGTTTCCTAACGCCGCCGCCAGCTCGTTCAGGGTATCAAGCGCCGCAGGTGATGAGCCAACAAGCGCAGCCAGAGCTGATTTTACGAAAGCAGTAGTGGCAATTTGCGTATTGTTGACAGTCTGCGCAGCCGTGGGGGCTGTCGGCGTTCCGGTCAGGGCCGGGCTTGCCAGTGGGGCTTTGAGTGCAAGCGCGTTATTAATGGTGGTGCTGAAATTAGGATCGTTGTTGATAGCCGCAGCAATTTCTTTCAGCGTGTCCAGCGTAGCCGGGGCACCATTTACCAGGGCGATCAGAGCCGCCTGCACAAACGCAGTTGTGGCAAGCTGAGTAGTATTGTTACCTGCAGCTGCAGTCGGGGCTTTTGGGGTGCCGGTAAACGTCGGGCTGGCTTTTGGCGCATACTGCGTATGCGGATCAGCTGCAGCAAGATGCGCCGCCATCAGCTCATCCACATACACCTTCAGTTCCAGCACCTTGTCATCCACATATTTTCGGGTAGCCAGCACTACGGACGGATCAATTTTCAGCGTAATGTTATCGGTGCTGCTGGTAATCAGTACCATGCGCACTGTCTGCGTGCGGCCGCTTCCCTCTGCCAGCTGCGGCTTGTAGCTCTCCGGGCAGTTCCCCACTGCGATCAGCGCGCCCGTTTCATCGAACAGCCCAACTTCACGAATCCACCAACCGCCCTCAGTTTCAGGAATCACCTGCTCAGCAATAATCTGGCTGCTGTTCTGCGGATCGATGTAAAGCATGTTCAGGTCAGCGCGCCGCTTTTCGGAAACCAGCTTCGTCTGTTGTGCGCTGGGAGTTGGAAGCACGCCGCCGCCATCCCCCACCGCCATCTGGGTAATTTTCAGCGGCACACCGAGCGCGGCAGCGCTTGCCAGTTTCGCCGCGCCAATATCCGTCAGCAGGGTATAAAATTTTGCGCTCATGGGTTCACTCTCATTGTGTCGATAACATGGACGGCGCCGCCCTCGTAGGCAGTGCCACCGGAAATGATTGTTTCGTTGATATACGGGTAAATCGTGATTTCTTCGCCGGTGTAAGTGGCAGCTCCCACAAAATATGGCCCGCTCGTCTGCAGATTTATGGACATGCCGATCAGATGCCGACTGCAGGGTTTGGCGTCACCAATCAGGCGCTCCAGCTCCAGATAGGTTTCCTCTGTTATGCCCTGGTCCTGCACCCCGATATCCAGGCGAAACGTGCCCGGCGCCTCGCCGGTCTGCCACCATTCAATGATGCGGATCAGAAAGCCGAACGGCTCCACCACACGCCGCACAGCGCTGGTTGTGCCTTTGTGCTGATGGATATAGAACGCATCCTGCACCACACGGCGCTTCACGCTCTCCGCCCATCCTTCGTCCCAGCGATCAACCGAAAAGGCCCACGCCAGATACGGCAGAAACTTGACCGGGCATGTTGCCGGGTTCCATAAATCCCGCAGCGGCACCTGCAGATCGGAAATTCCGCTGCAGGTCTGAGCAAGTCGGCGCTCCAGCGCCGATGAACCAGGAGGAAGCAGGCTATTCATCCGTTCCCCCGTTGGTTACGCTCCATTCCGTACATGAAGCGGCTTGTGTCTTATCCAGCACCACATCAGCGAGCGGCGAGGCCAGCTCAACACGCTGCACACCTTCAACATGCAGCGCGGCATAAATAGCACTGCGGCGAATATCACGCCCCAGCCTCGTCTGGCTGGCGATATATTTCTGCAGGCTGGCTTTTGCCGCCTCCATCACCGGCTCAGCTTCTGGCCCCGGGTAAAGAAAGATCGTCGCATCCACGCTGTACGGAATAATTTCAGCGCTGCGCACCGTCAGACGGTCAGCAACCGGCCGCACGTTCTCACTGTTAAGCGCCTGTTCAACCACTGCCAGCAGATCCGCCGCTGCCGTTCCGTCGCCCTCACGGCTCAGCACGGTAAGCACCACCTCCGCCGGTGACGGGCTGGTTGCGCTGGCGTCAGCCACTCGCCCGTCAGCGCTTTTAGCGTGAAACTCGTAGGCCGCCGTCGGCCCCGCCACGGACAGCCCCTCAAATGCTGCTGGAACACGCAGGCGCAGCGCCTCATCACTTTCCATTACCGCTGCGACCGGCGGCACCGCGTCGTTATCCGCAGGTGTAACCGTCAGCCGCTTCACGTTGTAGTTGGCTGCCATCTGATCGAGATCGCCGCCAATGGCATAAGCCACCATGACCGCCTGCGCCGCCTCGTTAATGCGCTTGCGCAGAAGGATTTCACGATACGCATTTTCCTGCAGGAGCTTGGTCACGGGTTCAGACTCCAGCTCAAGCGTGCGCCTTACCGCGTCCTGCTCGTCTGCCGGATAAAGGGCCATAAACGCGGCTTTCCGTTCGTTTAGCAGCATTTCAAAATCCGGCACATCCACTATCTGCGGGGCGGGCAGCTGGGAAAGGTCAATGACTGCCATTGTCTGCTCCTGTTGATACCGAAAGAGAAACAGGCGCGCCGTTATCACGCTGCCCGGTAAGCTCAACCACCATCGAACCATCAAAACTGCTGTTTATGGTGATGGAATCCAGGGTAAGCCGTGGCTCCCAGCGACTCAGAGCCACATAGACCGCAGACATAACCTGCAGGCGCAGCGCCGGGTTCTGCGGCTGGTCTATCAGTTCAGACAGAAGCGAGCCGTATTCCCGCCGGGCAATGCGGCTCCCCTGCGGGGTCAGCAGAATATCCCGGACCGACTGGCGCAGGTGGTCAGTGTCGGTAATGGCCCTGCCGTTGCCCTGACTCATGCCGATATACAGCGTCATACCGGACCTCCCGATGTATCACCGCCGGATTTAACGCCGGTATGACCGTGTTTATCGACTACGATCCCGTTAGAACTCATGGCGCCGCCGCCCTGGGTGACGCCACCATTGATCACCACTTCGCTGTTTATGCGCGTGTTGCTTGCTTCCACCACAAATTCCCCCGTTTTCAGGGTTACGTTATCTGCAGCTTCGATCACCATGGATTTGATGCCCCGCACATGCCAGCGGCCGGTCGCGGGTTCATATTCAAACCAGCCACCGTCCGGGTATTCCGTTACGCAGCCGTCCACAGAGTCCGACGGCGGGGCGAACTGGTTGGAATAGATCGCAGGTAAGGCAAAAGCGGTTTCCAGATTGCCGCCCATACTCAGCACCACCACCTGCTCATCCGGCGACGGGCACCACCATGTACGGGCACCACCTGCGCGCAGTGTCAGCCAGTTAATCCAGTTGGTTTCAAGCTCGCCCACTTTCACCCGGCATAGCCAGTTTTCCCGGTCCACTTCAGTTACGGTGCCGGTGCGGATCAGGTTGGTGATAAGGCGCATGATTTCGGTTAGTTGTGCGTTCATAACGAAAGGTTGCCATCAGAGGGAAAAGGGAGGCAGCGTTGGGTTTTGTGCCGTCCGTGACACAAATTTCACTCCGACAGCCAGCGCAACAGCGTGTCACGGGTGATGGTTTCTACCTCATCATTCACGCCCAAAAGACGGCGTGCCGGGTACCGGGCCTCCGGGCCGTTGCGTCTGACTCGATCACGCAGACCATAATGGTGAACACGGGCGATGCGCTGGACTTTCCCATCAAACTGCACGCTGGCAGAGTTCGCAGTGGCTGCGGTTTTCAGGTATTTAGTGGTGCGCAATTTGGCGAACATCTGGCGCTTGATGCGCCCCTTTTTACTTCTGGCCGTCACCCGGCGCGGCTCAAAGGTGGTGCCGTCTGGATTGCGCTGCAGCCTGATATTTTGCTGTTGCGACCGGCGCAGCTCCTGCGCCAGCTGTCGCATCATACGGTTGCGGGCTGCCGGTTCCAGATTCGCCAGCAGGGCCGCCAGCCAGTCATCCACCCTCTGCAGGTCATCCACGTTTCACCGTCCACATTTCTTCGGGTACGTCGGGTTCCGGCACCGCTTCAACGCTCGATACGGTGCCGTCTGTGCTGACAATCACGCGCTCCGTGAGCTGCAGATTGAGGCTGATATCACACAGATCGTTGCTCAGGATATCGACGTCAAAGGTAAAAAGTTTTTCGCGCAGCTCCGGGTTGTTGATAGCGTCCGGTTGATTGGTCATTAACCAGAGCAATACGGGCGCCATCACTAAATTCTGGTTGCCGCTAAAGTCTTCAATCACCACATTCAGGGTGTAGCGATATTCCCATGACATTGAACGGGCGCCGGTTGCGACCAGCGAACCGTTATCAACAAAAAGGTGCAGTTTGTCCGGATTGTCACGGACATACGCCACCGATTTATTCAGGGCGTTGCGTAAGGACTGCGGCTTGTTCACTGTCTCGCTCCTGACACGCTATGATCGTGTCCACTTTGTCGGCACATACTGCCCAGGCGGCCTCAGTCTCATCCAGCACCTGGTTCAAATCCCCATTACTGCGCGGCGCTGACCTGTCCAGGCGGCATTGCGTCACTTTTGGACAACCACTCACGGTAAGCTGCACCTCCGGCGAGGGCCGGGCGCTCCCGCAGCCGGATAATGTCAGCAGGCAAAGGAGTGTCAGCCCAGCGGCGTAAATCCTCGTTTTCACGTTTTAGCTCCTCGATCCGGCGCTGGCGACTCCGCAACAGCGAGGAAGTCTCCTCCGCTGCAGCATAAAGTTGCATCTGCGCCCGGCTGTTGGTTTCGGTAAGAATGGACAGGCTGATGAGCTGGCTGTTTTTCTTCGCCAGCTCCTGCTTGTTCTTTTTAAGCGCCTCAGCCTGCGTCCCGATGGTGTGACCGGCATTGTTAAGCCGCCATGACTGCCAGCCCAGCAATGCCAGCACCAGAGCCAGGATCACCGCCAGCGCGCGCGTCATGCCCCTGCCCCTTTAAGACACCAGGCAAGCTCACGGGCGCGCCTGTTTTCCAGCCCTTTATTCCGTTGACCATTTACATAAATCCAGCGGGGGAGCTGGTTGCACGCCTGCCACCATTGCTGGCGATTGATGTAAGAAACCATTGTTGACCGGCAGATGGCCCCCGTTCCGACATTAAAACCGATACTGATCAGGGCATCGTAAACATGCTGAGGTGGCTTAACCTGCAGGCAGGCTTCAATCCTTTTTTCCGTCAGCAACACGTTATTAATCAGCCCCTGCGCGGCCTGTCGCTCCGTTATGGTTTTGCCCGGTACTACCCCGGACGTATTGCCAATCCCGTCAGTCCATACCCCGGCGCTGCACTGGTATGGCTGGAGGCGACACCCTTCGAAATCAGCAATCAGTTTCAGCCCCTCGACGGAGGTATGAAGCGACTGAAAGCCCGGCAGCGTGGCGGCAATCGCCAGCACCGCGCCGACCAGGCAACGCTTAACGATTGAAGGACTCATATTCCCCCCTGGATATTCTGCCGTCCCGCAGCAGCTGGTAGGCTTTCCAGCGTAAATAACAGGTCACCGCTGCAGTAATAATCCCCAGCGCAAGACCGGTGATGGTCGACACATCTTTAAGAGACAAATCGCCGAGCCATGCCAGAAGCAGGGCAACGCAGTAAGTGATAAAGGCGCTGATTCGTTCAAGCGTCATAGTTCAGTCCCATAACTGGACAGTCTGCGCAGTGGTTGACGCCGTAATGTCCGGCAGCTCCACCTGCAGCCCGTGCGGTAAAAAGGGGCCATATTCAGCCAGCCCCGGATTCGCCTGCAGCACCTGTTCAGTGACTCCCTGCGTGCGCCCGTAATAGCGCCAGCAGAGTGCGTCCACCGTGTCATACTGATGCGCACGCACTTTCATCAAATCAGCTCCACCGTCATATGCGGCATATCGCGCAGGCGGGACTCAGCCCAGCGCACATCGCGCCACAGCTCGCCTAAGGTTGTTTCGATATCTTCAGCTTTCTTGCTTCCGTCGCCGGTTGCGTCAAAATCGCGATAGCGCTCAACCAGGTTTGCTTTTGCCCAGCAAAACACCGCACGGCGATACAGCATGAGCCGCTGGCTTTCGCCGTCGATCACATCTGCAGGGACGTCGGCCAGGCGCGCATACCCCTGCGCCCGTTGTTTCTCGCGGAACTCATAAAGATCGGCGTTAACTTCAGCAATCGCTGTCAGCAACGCCAGACGCAGGCGCGGATCGGTGACACTCCCATCCATGCGCATATCACGGCGGAACTCTGAAACCCTGACATCAGGCCAGAAACTGGTGTTTTTAATAACGTCCTGGGTACTTTCCCCGGCCTGTTCCGGCGAAACGAATTGCATATTTCTGGCACTCCCAAATAGTTGGGCGGTGGACGGGGTTTTGACGCGGCATAAAGCCTGTCGCCACCCCGTGCCGCCCCGCGCGTTGGCACGATTCGTTAAGCCGACATTGCCTGTCGCAATCGGCTTTCAAGCTTGTTGATTTCGGTTTTGACGCCAGAACTGTTATCCAGCTGCAGGGCACGCTTCAGATGGTTAAGTGCCGCCACTGCCTGATCGTTATCCCGCAGCGCGTAGCCCATCGCCTTATGAAGTCGGGCGCGGGACTGATCCGGCATATCCTGACCTTCAACGATATCGAGCACCTGGGTAAGAATGGCGGCACTGAATGATTCACCGGCAGAAAAAGCGCGCATTGCCGCGTCGGCAAACTCTTCCGCAACAGCGGTCCCGCAGGTCCGGTTGAATCGCTGCGGCAGGACCCAGCCGTGTTTAATGGCATGACGGGCAATGTCCAGCGCGCCGGTATAGTCTCCGGCATCAATGCGCCAGATCATGACGTACATCGCCACGTCGTCCTGGCCTGACGCGTCAGCATCCAGTAAACCGGCAATCCATGAGGCATAAGCGGGAAGAAACTCACGTTTGAGCTGAGCCTTGCGCTCATTTGACTGGACGGTTTTAAGGCGCCTGCGGTGTTCTGTCAGCTGTAACAGCATCTGGTTGTAGCCCGTCAGGCTGGCATTACTGCCGCCCTGCCGGGCGGCATCCTGTGCCTGTACATACTGAGTGTGAGCACGGAACGGATTCATTTATCACGCTCCGGCGCCAGCACCGCCAGCTGCCTGCGCATCAAGCGCGCCTTTCACCGCTGCCGTGACGATTTCCTGGATGGTTTCAGTTGTCAGCGCTGGGCTGGCATTGCCATCTGCCTGCACGGGCAACAGTTCGATGTTCTCAACCAGGCAAACGCCGTCGTAATCTTCGACAACATACGCCTCGTTAACGGACTCGAAGTTCTCCACGCGGTCACGCTTAGGATTGTCGATGACCGAACGGCGGCGGGAGCCTGATTGCCAGTAAATAGACAGGTTATCCAGGCGGGTGATCAGCATGGCATTCGCCGGGAAGAACGGCGCACGAACGGCCGGGAGGTTGCCGATACGCTTCTGGCTGACGATGAGATCTGCCGCCAGCGCTTCGCTGTTTGGCTGGTCACGGTTGACGATCGGGAAATATTTATCCGCCAGTAACTGGCGCCCGACGATAACCACAAGCTCCGTATCTTCCTGATACCACGGCGCGATTTTCTCATTCACGGCGCCCATAACCAGTGCGTCCAGATTCAGGAAATCACCGCCTTTACCGACACGGATAGTCTGAGAAATCACCTCGCCTTCGGACACGATCTTATCCATCACCTGAACGGGTTTCTCCTGGCGGATTTTTTCCAGCCAGCCGATATTCACATCCTGCAGCAGTGGATAGGTCGCGCGGTCTGACGTTTTCTCACGCTTCACGCCGTTGAAGCCGATCATGATGCGGTCAAGCGCCTGGCGGGTAATGATGGCGTCACGGATACGCGTCTGGAAGTCCTGGAATTTGGCCCATAAATCCAGCTTCGCATAGGGCAGCGCCGTATCAGAGTTGGTCTGGGTACACTTGTACCCTTCACCGTCGATGTAAGTCGGATCAACGGGTTCACGGTCTTTCTGGGTGGTATCAGTATTTCCGGCAATACTGGAACCAATACCCAGCCCCAGACGCTCGCCGGACTGCTCATCAACCGGGACAATGTTGATTTTCTGCAGGAACGAGGAAGACTCCTGGATTTTCGTTTCCAGCGTCTGCGCTACTGACGGCTCAGCCGTATATTTCGAAGTGATATCGATCACAGATACGCCGTTGAGTTTGGCGAGCTGCGATAGATAGCCGTTGAATTTAAAACGTGTCTCTTTTTTCATTGTGCATTTGCTCCGTCAGCAATCGGTGGTTTGTTCTGCGCCGTTATTGCCGGTCGCATTAGGGCGGCGCTCGCTGCGGCTGTCCTGAGTGGAAAGCTGCTCACGCAGGGTGGAGAGTGCGCTGGTTGTCTCATCAACAACCTTTTGCATATTGCTCAGCTTGTTGCTGAAATCGGATTGATGGGTGCTGACCTGCTCCGCCAGCGTCTGATGCTCACGCGCGATGGTTTCAACAGCCTGATTCACATCAGCAAAGCGGGCGTTATCATCGGCGCCTTTGCGGGACAACAGCTCTTTCACGCGGGTAAACAGGCTGGTTTTTTCCGGCACGTCCTCAAACTCGATCAGCGTTTCAACAGCAGCGGTAAACAGGTTGTCTTTGTCCAGCTTGCGGCGCGCCAGGGGGTTATGTTCTGCGCTGGCGCTGAACTGCAGCATTTCAGTGCCGAGGCTTGCCGGATCGTCAGTAATCGCCAGGCCAACCAGATAAGCGGAGCCGGTATCGGCAAAGCTGGTGTTAACTTCCATTGAGGTGAAAAGCTTCTGCCAGTTGCTGGTCATCGTGACCAGATCGTCAGTCGGGGCAATCCAGCCATACAGCGCCATTTTCCCGGATAATGCCCCTTCGGTGATTTCTTCCGCTTCCAGCTTTTCCACCATGCCAAAACGACGGAAGGGCCCATCAGGAGTAAAGCCCTTGATGTGCTCCATATTGATCAGCGCGGTGTATACCTGCGGGTTATAGCTCGCTGCCATCTGGGTGAGCCATTCACGCTCAATAATGCGCCCGTCAGTAGTGGCCCCTTCGACCCCAATACGAAAACGCTTAGATTTTTTTGCCATCGGTCCGGCTCCGGTTAGTTAGTTCGTAACACGTTCAGAGCCTTATGTTTGCGGTGATGGGCGCGTGTAAACAACGCGTTGGGCTTGTGCGAACTCCCACACAATGCGAAGCCGGGGAAAGTGCTGATTTGAGGCCGTATGTTTGTGCCATGACAACACTGACCCCCGCAGACCTCGATCCCCGTCGTCAGGCAATGCTGATGTACTTTCAGGGATACCGCGTAGCCCGCATTGCTGAAATGCTGGGCGAGAAAGTTGCAACCGTTCACAGCTGGAAAAAACGCGATAAGTGGGGCGAATATGGCCCACTGGATCAGATGCAGCTCACCACCGCCGCACGTTACTGCCAGCTCGTCATGAAGGAGCAGAAGGAAGGAAAGGACTTTAAAGAAATTGACCTGCTGGCGCGTCAGTCAGAACGACAGGCCAGGATCGGCAAATTTAACAATGGCGGGAATGAAGCAGACCTGAATCCGAACGTGGCGAACCGTAATAAAGGCCCGCGCAAGCCGCCGGAAAAAAACCTGTTTACCGACGAGCAGATCGAAAAGCTGGAAGAGATTTTCCGCGCCGGTATGTTCAAGTACCAGCGCCACTGGTGGGACGCTGGCATTAAGCACCGTATTCGCAACCTCTTAAAGTCACGCCAGATCGGTGCAACCTACTATTTCGCCCGGGAAGCGTTGATAGATGCGCTCACCACGGGCCGAAATCAAATCTTTCTGTCAGCGAGTAAGGCGCAGGCGCACGTTTTTAAACAGTACATCATCGACTTCGCAAAAGAGGTGGACGTTGAGCTGAAAGGCGATCCGATGGTGCTGCCTAACGGTGCCTGTCTTTACTTCCTCGGTACAAATGCCCGTACCGCGCAGAGCTATCACGGCAATCTGTATCTTGATGAGTATTTCTGGATACCGAAATTCCAGGAACTGCGCAAGGTGGCCTCCGGTATGGCGCTGCACAAAAAGTGGCGCCAGACCTATTTCTCAACGCCTTCCAGCCTGACGCACAGCGCCTACCCGTTCTGGTCTGGTGCCCTGTTCAATAAAGGGCGCCCGAAAGCCGACAGGGTAGAATTTGACCTTTCTCACAGTAGCCTGGCGCACGGCGTTTTATGTCCTGACGGCCAGTACCGCCAGATAGTCACCATCGAAGATGCAGTAAACGGTGGGTGTAACCTTTTCGACCTGGACCAGCTGCGCCTGGAGTACAGCCCGGACGAATACAACAACCTGCTGATGTGTCAGTTTGTTGACGACCTGGCGTCCGTGTTCCCGCTGGCGTTGCTGCAGTCCTGCATGGTTGACAGCTGGGACGTGTGGGACGATTTCGAACCGCTTTTACTGCGTCCGTTTGCATACCACCCTGTCTGGATCGGCTATGACCCGGCAAAAGGAACGCAGAATGGTGACAGCGCCGGTTGCGTGGTCATTGCGCCTCCCGTCGTCCCCGGCGGTAAATTCCGCATCCTTGAGCGTCACCAGTGGCGCGGAATGGACTTTCGCGCCCAGGCCTCAGCGATTGAGGAAATCACCAGACGCTACAACGTGACCTACATAGGCATTGACTCGACCGGCGTTGGCGATGGCGTTTACAAAACGGTTAAGCAGTTCTTCCCTGCCGCGCGTGAGTTTGTCTACAACCCGACCGTAAAAAATGCCCTGGTGCTTAAAGCCTACGACATCATCAGCGGGCGCCGTCTGGAGTTTGACGCGGGGATGCTGGATATCGCGCAGTCCTTTATGTCCATTCGCCGCTCAACCACCGCCAGCGGCAACCGGCCAACCTACGAAGCAGCCCGCACAGAGGAAGCCAGCCATGCGGATTTAGCCTGGGCAACCATGCACGCACTTTATAACGAACCACTGGCAGGAGCTTCCGCCAGTACCAGCAACATCGTGGAGATTTTTTAATGGCTAACCGCAAAAACCGCAGCAAGGCACCGCGCGGCCAGACCGCCACCGATACGGCCAACATGGTCAGTAATGCACATGCGGAGGCGTTTACGTTTGGCGATCCGATCCCCGTGATGGACCGCCGGGAGTTATTTGATTACCTGGAGTGCGTGCAGGTAGACCGCTGGTACGAACCACCGATCAGCATGGATGGCCTGGCGCGGACTTACCGCGCTGCCGTGCATCACTCCAGCGCTATTCAGGTAAAACGCAATATTCTTACCAGTACCTTCATCCCTCATCGCTGGCTGTCTAAACAAGCCTTTTCCCGGTTCGCCCAGGACTTTCTGGTATTCGGTAATGCCTACCTTGAAAAACGCATGAACCGGTTAGGGCAGATCATGGAGCTGCGCGCCTCGCTTGCCAAATATACCCGTCGTGGCATTGACCAGGACACCTACTGGTTTGCACAGTATGGCTACAACTCGCAGCCCTATCAGTTCGATGAGGGAAGCGTGTTTCATCTGATGGAACCCGACGTTAACCAGGAGCTTTACGGGATGCCGGAATACCTCTCCGCCATTCCCTCCGCCCTGCTGAATGAATCGGCCACGCTGTTTCGCCGTAAGTATTACCTAAACGGTAGCCATGCTGGTTTTATCATGTACATGAGCGACCCCGCCGCCGATCAGAAAGACGTGGACAACATACGCGAAGCGCTGAAAAAATCGAAAGGGCCAGGCAACTTCCGCAACCTGTTTATGTACAGCCCGAACGGCAAGAAAGACGGCATTCAGATCATCCCGCTGTCAGAAGTCGCCGCGAAAGATGAGTTTCTTAACATCAAGAATGTGAGCCGTGATGACATGCTGGCAGCTCATCGCGTGCCGCCGCAACTGATGGGGATTATTCCAACGAATACCGGCGGGTTCGGTGATGTCGAAAAAGCTGCGCGGGTGTTCGTACGTAATGAGCTGATGTCTTTACAGAAGCGGATGATGGAAGTTAACGACTGGCTGGATGATGAAGTGATTAGCTTCGAACCATATATCTTAGATGCTCGGGATTAGAACAAAAAAAGGCGCTCTTAAGAGCGCCTTTTTACATCTTTGCGTTAGCAAACAGCATATGCGCCATCAAATCCAACAGAATGCACCTTCTTTGATGCAACTTCATTACTACGACGTTGGATTACCTTTGCAATACTTTTTAGAATTGAAGGGGATGCGTTTCTAAGCTTTACCTGATTCAGGACTTTGGTAGCACCGAATTTTACAACCAGCACACCAAAAATTTCATCAGAGTAGGATTCGGAAATTGAATAAACACCGCTCAAATCCAAATCTACTGAGTTCCCCTCTTTAATAAAAACTTCAATCTTGTGTCGCTGGGGGATAGCCTGATTGCGCGAAGCCAGGTCACCCTCGGGTAACTTGTATGCGATTTTGTTCATTACTCTCCTCCTAACGCCCGCATGATTTCCATAAGCTGAGGGTCATTTTCTTCGTTATCGTTATCTACTGCCAGTTGATGAATCTTAAAGCGGCATGAAATTGCAACACCCGGCCAATCATTACGTAACTCAGTGTAGCTCACTTCATCACCAATTGCCTCTAAGCATACATTTCCTGTAGCCAGTTGCAATTCCCCATTGTATGTTTTTACCAATTCCATCAAGTGGTACAATCCAAGCCCTTGATGGTTATTGTCTTTTTCTTTTACAGCAACCCCATTACCAAACATACTCCCTCCCATAAAATCCTGAGGAAGTTGTTGTGCCCAATCATCCTGCAAATCGGCATGTTTAGAGGAATGCCCTTCCTGGATACACCATGCGATAGCATCACGATGAGTTTCGATACCCGGAATGCCTGCTCGCCGTAGCTCTCTCAGAAAGCCCAACCCGCAATCAGCTAAAGAAAACTCTAAATAATGCTCTTGTCTTTGCGTGTAAGGAACTGCCGAGCGCTGTGCAAAGGAGAAGCCCGTCGATTTACCATGTGACCAGACGTTATCATGAAGCTCACCTATAACATGGGTCAGGTCCGTAAGCCCCTTTGGATAATCGCGCGGGTCACGGTCAGGGAAAGTTAACTGCCTTACGCAACTGTTAATGCTACTGGTTGCGATATCCACAGCCTCAACATTCGTTAGAGCAGTAACTAAACTGTAATTTTTCCCAACATTAACACGCTCTTGCTGATACTGGTCCTGTCCCCATAACGCTCCCTGCAAATTTATGGCTCTCATGTAGTCAGGGCTAGATAAGGGACAGTTTTCCTCAGCAATCCGATGATGGTTCACATAAGCGGCTAATACGGTAATAAATCCGGGGTGCCAGTGGTTGTTTGGCAAAAGTAACTTGTTCTCATCTTTCTGATGAAATGCAGCTGTGTGAACAATAGCGTCTTTTAATCCTAAACCCATTAGCCGAGCCTTTTTTGTCGATTTTTGCTCATCATATAACTTAGGGGTTTTCAGAGCAAAGCCAACTCTGGAACTAAGGTTAAAACCGCTCATTTCTGATCGCCTCACCCAAAACCGCGCGCTCGTAGCCCCGCCACGCCTGGCCGCTTCTTGTAGCGGTTTTCATGCAGGTGCATGACATAAGCCAAAGCCTGTCAGAACTAGCGGGATTGAGCTAAAACGATCCTCAAACGTTCATGCACACTCATGCAGCATAGACATGCACTTGCCAGGGAGGTTTAAATCTGCATCCGAATGACCGTTTGTAAAATGGAGCAGACGTGCAATGAAAGTTGAAGGTCAGCCGTAAACGAAAGGTAGGAGTTTGTTTAAGTTGAACTCTTACATTCAGAATGTGCTCAAGAATAAACGACTTGTTTTGCCCAAATTCTTATATGAGAAGTGAAGAATATGTTGTGACAAAACGTGAAAAGGAGCCAAGGGCTCCTTTTTATCTCAGACTAAGATTTGTTAAACAGTGATTTACCACTATTTGGCAAAAAAGGAGGCGACACTGGTTTATTGCTATCCAACAAATTAACAGGAATATAATCACTCTGGCCAAGAGGCCATAAATTAGCAATATTGGCTAAGTACAAATTAACTTTCTCATTCCTATCATTGATAATTCCTGTTAATGCAGGATCGTCATCAAATCCGTACTCAAAACTCCACACATCGTCAGCATATCCAGCTTGGCAGATGCGATACCACTCTTTAAACATAGGTTCAAGAATGGTTTTACCTAAGCTTTTCAAGTTGCTATCGAAGACTACAAAAAGCGAACCTTTGCGTTCACCTACAAATTTAACGGCAGGCATAAGGTTAGACATGTAAGCAACTTCAAGGACATTTAAAACCCTTTCATCATGGTCTTCATCCCATAAAATGGCGAATGTATGGATTTTTGGGCTGGGATGATTTGTATAAAGAGAAGACTTCCACTGGACAGCACTCAAAATAGAGTAGTGCGTCCCACGACCAAGATGTCCAACTGGGGATTGTTCATCATATACAGTTTTAAAAAAAGGGGAATAACTAGGCATAGTCATAATTTTAACCTCAAATTTATGTGTATCACCACAAGAGACAAACCTTTCGAGCCTGCCATGTTTCATTATTTACGTTAACTTATAGGGGTACGGATAGCAATAAAAATTACAATACAATTTTGTCCAACACACCCGTTCTCCTTTGCCTATTCACCGTATACCATTCCTTGCAAAGCCAGAAACACCCATGCCTGATACAAAGCGGGCGATCACTCATCCAAATGACCGCCACATCTCACATCTCGTTGCGCTCGTTGTTCAACCTTACCCCCATAATGAGTTCTTTCGAGGGCAATGTTTCAGTGTAACCAACTGTCGTCCTCCCAGACCTGCTGCAAAATCTCCATTACCCGCTTTTTATCTTCGTCCAGTTTTAAACCGCTCAGCTCCAGACCGTTAGCGCTTCCCTTACGTATGCGGATTGCCGTTTTTGGATAGAGAGGGCGCAAATTTCGGTAAAGCTCAGATTCAAGGGCTTCCAGTGTTGCCTGGCTTATCTTCTGCTCTTTATCGATCATTATTTCAATGCGCATAGATTCCCCCTAACTGGTAGCGTCCATTGTGCGGCTATATTCATGGTTGCGTATTTTGGCCATCAGCTCGTCAGTCAGCTCAGAAACCCACTGGATAGCCAGCCGCTTTTCTTCGTCGCTGCAATCGCTTGCCGCTACCAGCTTTAAGAAAAAATCAATGCGCTGAAGTTTCAATGACTCCAAAAGATAATCCTGCATTTTCCCTCCTTTTACGACCACTTACACAACATAACTGTATGTATATACACTGTTTATATATACAGTATAGTACCGATTTCTAAATGTAAAACGCTTTTTTGTCCTTCAATAAGAAAGACCTGATATGAGTCAAAAACAGAAAAAATATCCGATGTGTCAGTAATACTGGCGCCATTTGTCATCCTCACGCAGCCGCCCGTTCTGGTAAAATATCCGCAGTCCTCCCCCTGACGGAAGGCTGCCGCCGTGTAAAAGTAAACTCACCTCGTACTCACTGCTATCGAACCCTCTGGACTGCAGCTCATACTCCAGTTGCAGGCGCTGCTGCTCAGAAATATCCTGCCTGTAAGCCTTTTTCCGTTTCGGTTTTACCAGCCTGAGCCGGGCGACCAGCTCACGCCGTTCCTTTTTGCCCATGCCGTGCAGATAGTTCTGCAGCACCTTTTCATCCATGGACGTAATATCCGGTACTTCGCCCCCTGTCTGGTTCAAATTTTCAACAGGGGGACAGTTATTGCCACGAGTCCAAGGGGCGCAAGCGCCCTGGTCGGCTTCCGCCTCCTGAACGTCAACGGCCTTGCGAACCTTTTTCCACTTCACCGCGTGCGTGCAAATCTTGCCCTCTGCAATCGGGGACCAGATACCATAGATACGGATACCGTGATCGCCGTAGGCGCTCGGTTCGTCGTTAAGCTCATAAGCTGTGCGGACAAGGTGATGTTTGCGGGGAACCAGCACACCGCCCTGCTTCATGATGTAGGTGGCAAAGCAGCCCGCATCAGCTGCCGCCAGCACCGCATCCAGACGCGGGTTATCCAGTACTGGTGCGCCCGCTTTGCGTTCACCCTGCACTCTCGCCGCCTGACAAGCCAGCAAGCGCAGCTCTCGGTATGCCTGACGCCCCGGAATACCAAAGAAACGGAACTGCTGGACACGATGCAGTGACGCCCAGGCGCTGACATGCTCGGCGCTGTCACGCAGTGATCTGCCGGTTTCTTTGCTGATTTCTTTAGCCAGCCCCCGCCCGTCAATGTTCTTGCTGATGTATTTGGCAATGTAGCTGGTCGGCGTGCCCTTGCGCGGGTTGATTAGCTCGGACTTGAAGCGCGGCCCCGTATTGGTGCCCAGCTCCTCGCGGTCTTCACGGATGGCAAACTTGCGCAGCATCGCAGTGATGGAACGGCGGTCTTTTTTGCGCATGAAGCACAGAAGATGCCAGTGCACGGTGCCGTCATGGTGCGGCTCTGCCACGCGGACGCCATACCAGCGCAGCCCGGCCTTGTGCATGGCCTTGCGGAAAGCGGCGAATGTATCAACCAGATAGTCACTGCTTTGCCTGACAGTGGCACTGGTCCACTTCGGATTAGGTCTGCCGTTGTTAAGGGTTGCGTGGAAGCGTGACGGGCAGGTGATGGTATAAAACACCGCACAGTCTCCGCGCATTTCCGCGATCAGCTCCAGCCCCTTAACACAGGCCATCATTTCATTACGGCGGTGTGCCGGGTTGCTGTTGCTGGCGTTTACCACGTCTTCCATGTCCAGCGTATCGCCGTCTTCATTGATCAGCTCATGCGAGCGGAAGAACTCCAGCGATTTGCGGCGCTGCTCGCGTTTGTGGATCACGGCTTCATAGCTGACATACGGGGACGCTTTTTTGTTGACCAGGCAGACAGCGCGCAGCTGTTCTTCCCGCCATTCACACCGCATCTGCCACAGCTTGCGATACCACCAGTCCGCGCAAAGCATACGGGCAAGCGAGCCCGGAATAAGCTCGTATGGGACCGGCTTACGGCGGTGCTTTTTACGGCGCAGCTGTTCGAAAGCAGGCGGGATAACATCAAGGCGCATGGCCTCAGCGGCCACCCTTTCCCATGACCGGCGGATCTCTTCCGGCGTAACGTTTTCATCCGTAAACAGCTCACCGCAGGCAGCATCCAGACACATGCTCATGTGTGCCGCCACCAGGGTAGATAACCGCTTGACCTGCTCCTGGTTCATTTCCGGCAGGACCAGCAGGCCCTCCAGCCCGTCGTGGCTTGCCATAAAACGGAACGAGGCAGAAACCTGGCTGGTACGCACGCGCTCCAGGCGTTCAAGGCACGGCCTGATGGTTTCACGCAGATAGCGGGAATATGCCTTCGGCTTGCCCAGGCCCTCGAAATATTTAATCCGTTCAAGCAGCGGCTTACTGATATGCGCCGGTTGGGCGCTCACGTCAGCAACGATGACCAGATCGGGGTTGAATTTCTGCTGCTCGCGGGCCATTTTGGCGCGGCTTATCAGCTGATCCTGCTCCATTTCTCGCTGAACAGGATCACGGGATTCATTGTAGAAATAGCGTTCCCAGACCTCATTACTCAGGGCCTCGCGGCGCAGCTGCTCCTGCTCGTTATCCGCAACATAGAGAGTAATCAGGTTTGAAAGCGCAGAAACCGGCGCTTCTTCCGCCGGGTCCATGTAGGGGTTAATCGCCTTTGTAGGTACATTCCAGGCAAAAGCAGCGGCGGAATCTTCTGCACCGCCGTGCTTTTCAACTTCGTGATGACTCACGCGCGCACCTCATGCACGACCGAGTAATCAGGGCCGCCGGCTGGATCAAAGCCAGCCCATACTTTCGGTTTGAGTACAGCAATCAGTTCGTCTGCGGTTTTCCCTTCGCCTGCAGCAATACCAATGCTGCGTTTTACGTTAATGCGGTTATGAGTGAAATTGCGATACAGGGAACGAGTCAGGAAAGTGTCGCTGTTCGAAACGATGACCGGATGGCCTTCTGATGCACGGCGCTCAAGAATAGAGGCCAGATGATACTGATCGTCCTCAGTAAAACCGGCAGTGTGATAGCCACTGAAAGTACCGTCATAAGGCGGATCGCAATAAATAACATCCCCAGGCACTAATAATGCCAAAGTTTCGACATAGCTGGCGCAAATGAACGTGGCGCGGGTAGCTTTTTTAGCAAAAGCGCGTATTTCATTTTCAGGAAAATACGGTTTTTTATAATTACCGTAAGGGGCGTTAAACTCACCCTTTTTGTTATAACGGCAAAGACCACGGTAACAGTGGCGATTTAAGAATAAAAACAGCGGCGCGCGCCATTCAGGGTCTTTATCATGATTGAATGAATCCCGGCTATCATAATAACCATCTTCACTATTGAATATTTTAAACAGATGTTTGGCACGCTCAATAAAATCTGATGCGTTTGTTGCTATCTCCCGATATAGATTTATTAAATCAGGGTTAATATCCGCGACAAGATAATGAGGATAGTCTGTTGCCATCATCACAGCGCAGGAACCTGCGAAAGGTTCAACCAGTCGAGGGCCATCTGGGAGGTGCTTTTTGAGTTCGGACATGATGGCGGTTTTGTTTCCCGCCCATTTCAGGATAGTGCTCATACAACGCCTCCGTTGTAGTGCTTGCCTTTAAGCTCTGCGATTTCCTGACAGGTCACACAGCACTGCACGCCCGGAATAGCGCGGCGGCGAGCTGGAGGGATCGGCGCATCGCATTCGATGCAAAGCACACGGGAAACGCCCGGCGCTCTGTTGCGGGCAGTGTGGATGTGGCGCTGGCGTTCTTCTTCAACGCGCTGTTGTACGAGATCCATAGAGTCAGCCATTAGTGGAGCTCCTGAGATTCGTTTTCGTAGCGGGTTGCTTCGCAGCGCAGAAGTTCAGCTGCTTCAACACCGTTTAACCCTTTGTTGGTGATGTGGGTTGCCAGCGCCTCAAGGCGGATTGAAACTGCGAGCGCGCGGCCTTTGCGCTCCTCACGTTTGGCAATATCGATCACAGCCATAAGCGAATCGGTTTCGGCTACAAACATTTTTCGTAATTCTTTCTGCATTGTTCTCTCTCCTGAATTTGGGCAAAAAAATGCCCGGCGGGTTTACGCCATTAATTTCTGTTGTGGGTTAATTCGGCATGGTTAGCCGCTTGGGAAATAAGCTCACCACTGCACGAAAATGATTCATTGCTTTAACCAGTTCCCGTTTTTCGTCAGTAGTCAGATCAATAATATTGACGCCGTGACGTTCTGCCGGAATTTTTGCCATAAAGAATATGGCAGCCAGTGCGCGCTCATTTTGTTTATGGTTTATATCGCGACGGTCACGCATATCTTTAATGAACCTTTCAAGCTCTGGCTCAATATTCAGACCAAACACACTCGCCCTTAATTCAGCTATATGGTTCAGTCCTTCAAGCCGTTGACCCGGGCTTAGTGGAACAGTCGCAGAAGTACCTTCAATAGCCATGGTTTCACCTGTTTGGTAGTGGTCAGCCCTGCCAGTAGTTCTTCCTGAGAGCGGGACGGGTGCCAGCGCTTGCCATCTTTCCCGATAATCCAGCCATGGCTGTAGTGCATTGCCGGGCTTTGCTTTACCAGTAGCGAAGCGAATGAAGGTTCTTTATTCAGCATAAGCACCTCAGATCAGACCAAACGAAGCGCTGAGGCCCGTCACAGTATCAACAGCACTTGCCATTGCCGGGTTGTACTGTAAGCGCGCGTGCAGGGAAACAGCTGTTAGTGCCATCAAACGAGTAACAGAATTGATGCTTTCGATAACCTGGCGGCGTTCCGTTGTTGTCTGGTGTTCGCCAGAAACAGCGCTTGCTGCAACGCGACCGATCTCTGCTGTAGCATTCAAAACGTAATGAGGCATTTTCTCACTGGCTACTTCGTTCAGCGGCACACATGGCAGGCAATGGATTTGAGCCAGGAAACCGTCAACGAGTGTTGAATCCTCTGTAATATCGGTAAGCATCCAAATTTCTGGCGCCGTAAGTTGATGCGGTTGCTCCGGGTTCAATTTGTTGCGCAGCGTCTGGACATTCATGCCTGCGCGGTCTGCCAGCTTCGCCATATTGTGACGCTGTGCGAAAGCGCGGCAGGCTTCATCAAAGTGAGGATGTTTGGAAACGCGATAATCAAACATGTTCTAAATCCTTTCTTATCCCAAAATGGAACTATCAGGCTTGCATTGTGACTTCGCAGCCTTGGGCCGCTTCCATCGTCAATGCGAACATGTTGATTTCGATAAGGCTGTTTACTCCGGCTTTTTTCCTGATGGGCAGGCGGTTCTCCCGGATCATTTGACGGGCATAACTAGGTTTGTAGCCAGTACGCCGACAAAACTCATCCAGTGTGATGAATGGCTCAGATACCACGAGATTGATGCTGGGGCGCATTGAAAAATTACTTTTCATGATGCACTATTCCTCAGTTTGTGTTTAAAACTTCACTATTCGGAACTATTCGCAACCATTCCGAACACCACAAAACCGATGATAGGATCGCATTTCAAATATGTCAAACACAAAAGAGACCCCGCAAGCGATCTCAAAATACAACTTTCCATCACAAAGTGGTGGAAAGGAGGCGATAACCCGCATCCTTAAAGCCTATGGATTCAGTACCAGACAGGCATTGTGCGATCACCTCGGGGTATCTCAGAGCACAATGGCAAACCGCTGGATGCGTGATACTTTTCCTCATGATTGGCTAATTGCATGCCATCTTGATACGGGTGCATCTATGCTTTGGCTTACCACCGGGCAAGGCTCCCCCATGACAAAAGCGGACAGTGATAGCGGATTGCCTTTGCAATTAAAAGAAATCTCAAATGGGATTCTCTCCTCTACTGAGCAAGTTCGTTACGATTCTCGCCTCATCCCTCAAGACGCATCGTCACCATTCATTGTGAAGTTTGAAAATTCCTTCTATCTAGTGGACGAGTTCAGGGGAGAAATCAACGATGGAGTCTGGTTGATTGAAATCGATGGCTTTATGAGTATCAGACAAGTTTATCGTCTTCCTGGCGGACGCTTACGCGTTGAGAACGGCCCCGCATCCTTTGAATGCACACCATCGGATATTAAGACCAACGGCAGAGTGATTAGCAAAATAACGTTTACTGAATAAGGAATATTGGTATGACTCAATTTAGCGCTTTCAACTACACACAAAATAGAGATAAAGCCATTGCTAACTTAATCAACGTGATTGAGGGAATGACCTGTGATGGAAATTTAAGCGAAAAAGAAATGATATTCCTAGATACATGGCTCATGGAATCAGACGTTCTTTCTCAAAACTATTTCGTAAATTGCATTAGAGAAAAGATCAGTGAAATTCTTTCTGATGGTGTGGTTGAAAAGGCTGAACTGGATGAGCTGAAAGACCTGCTCCATGAAATGCAGCGCGGATTGATGGACACTCCTAACATAGACCTTTACTCCGCAGATTCTGACAAGCACTTGTTAGAAGGTCTCTGTAAGGGGCTTGCTTCCGACTATCATTTAAGCGATGAAGAAATCCGCTATTTAAATTGGTTCTTATCGACAAATGCAGCTTTAAAAAGCAACTATCCCGGTAAACATCTTTACGAACTGGTTCAATCAATCCTGAGTGATGGAGTGATAACAGACGAAGAACGCACCAAATTATTACAAGAAATTACTGCTTTCACTGGCTCAAATATTTCTGAGGGTATTGTAGATGGGTATTCCACAACATCGCCTGTTGACCTAATTGATGAGTTTAACTCTACAAATAGTAAAGTCTGTCTCACTGGTAAGTTTCTATGTGGCTCCCGTAGACAATGTGAAAGTGACCTTTTAAAGCTTGGCTGCCAAATTGTTGATCGTGTTACTCAAGATTTGGACTATCTAATTATTGGCGCCCTCAGCTCTAAGGATTGGAAATTTCAAAGCTTCGGAAGGAAGATAGAGCAGGCAATTGATTATCGTGACAATAAAGGAGTTCCGCTCAAGATCCTCAGTGAAGAACACTGGCAAACCTTAATGCGTGATAATAATTCTATATCTCAATAGGCCTGCAGAATGGCAGTAAGCAAATTAAGCAATGGAAAGTGGCAGGCTCAGGTCTTCCCCAACGGTAGAGATGGGCGGCGTATTCGTCGCCAATTCGCCACCAAAGGGGAAGCTATGGCCTTTGAACGCCACATTAAGGATCAAGCACAGGATAAGCCTTGGTTAGGAGAGAAAGCAGATAAGCGACGGGTTACAGACCTTGTTGAAACTTGGTTCAATGCTCATGGAGTTACACTCTCTGATGGCCTCAAGCGTAAGGGGGCGATGGAGTTTGCCTGTTTCGCCATGGGCAACCCTCTTGCAACTGAATTTAACGCCAAGCTTTTTGCAACCTACCGTGAACAACGTTTAAGCGGGAAAATTACACGTTCTGATCGGGTAAAAGCAGTGACACCCCGCACCGTTAATCTTGAGCTGGCGTATTTCCGTGCCATGTTCAACGAACTGAAAAGGCTGGATGACTGGAGTGCGCCCAATCCGCTTGAAAACGTCCGGGAATTTAAAATTGATGAGGCAGAGCTGGCCTGGCTAACAGTCGAAGAAGTCAAGCAACTGCTGGAAGAGTGTGAGAAAAGTAAAGCGGTAGATTTAGTAACCATCGTCAAAATATGCCTTGCAACCGGCGCACGATGGGGCGAGGCGGAGTCACTTACAGGTAAGCAAATCAGCCCCGGCAAAATCACTTATATTAAAACCAAGGGCAAGAAAAACCGCGCTGTTCCAATCAGCGATGAACTTTACGATATTCTCCCAAAAGTAAGAACGTCAAAACCGATTTTTACTAGATGCTATTCTGCATTTCGAGGAGCCATTAAACGTGCGGGGATTGAACTACCTGATGGGCAGCTATCACATGTACTAAGACATACTTTTGCAAGCCATTTTATGATGAAAGGGGGTAATATTCTTGTACTTCAGCGAATTTTAGGGCATACAGATATAAAAGTTACTATGCGCTATTCACATTTAGCTCCAGAACATTTGTTCGAGGCTGTTTCGCTAAACCCATTATCTGATTTAAAAAAATTAGAATCTTTAGATGAGGAGGCTAAAATACATGTCTAAAATTGATACATGGTTCGCAAGAATAGCTAATTTATCACAACTAGGCGTTTTAATATTAGCCGTTTTTGGTTATTTTTACACAGTGTTACCTGTTTATCAAAAGTCTTTGTTAGATGAGGAAATCGCAAAAAAAACTTTGGAAATAGAGAAAAAAGACAAACAGATAGCAGCTATAAATAAAAAACTGGAAGAAAGAGCTAGTGAACTAGAATCATTATCCAGTGAGATTAACAAGGCAAAAGATGATGCTGCGCAAGCCAAAACAAATCTTCGAGCCATGCAAGGAAAGTATTCCAAACAATATTCTGAATTGAGAGTGCATTTACTATCTCAATTCATAAACTTGGCTTATTCCCAATGTTATGAAAAGAGCTGGGAAATACAATCATTAACTAATTGCTTTATTAAAACCTCAGAATCTGCGGAACTAAGAGAACTTAACAACAATGACATTAAAAAATTAAAAAGCAGCATTTCTCTTATAGCCCCTAAACTTATATCCAGCTATAAAGAGCAAAAAAACGAGCTCGATAGTAAGTTAAAATCCTTATCACTTGAGAAGGACTCCATTGAAAAAGAATGCGAAATTAACAAAACGAAAAAGGAATATGAAGACAGATTTGAAAAAATTAACATTGATTATGATTGCATTAGAAAGAAATCAGCAGCAGACAATAAAAAAATAGAGCTAGAAATGAGATTTATTTTTGCTAAGGAAAAACTCATGTCCAAAGCTCTAGAAGACATTGCAAACCGTACTGTAAACTAACAAGGTTCATTTTGTTAATATTAAAAATGAGGAAAATTTCAAAAATGATGGCAGCAAAATGGCAGCAGAGCTATTTAGTATACGACAATATTGTTTACTATTCTTAACCTCAACCCGTTGAAAATAAAGTAAATTATTGTTTTATAAGCGTTAAGATTGGGACTCATAATCGCTTGGTCGCTGGTTCAAGTCCAGCAGGGGCCACCAAATTTTAGCTTTACATTCATACGATTAAGCCACTTCTAACGAAGTGGCTTTTTTGTTTCTGATGCTTAGTGTCGCAACATTTTTTGCAAGTTTAAGTTGATGGGTTCTACGCTATTTTCAAGAATAAAAAAACCAGTGGTTACCCCCAATATTTCGATCTTAAACTAACGCCATTACGCTCCAGCAGGCCTTCTTTTTCTGATTCATATCAAAACCGGTGCCCTATCCCCCCTGATACATTAAACCGCAACTTACAGTTATCTATTTAATTTTATTGAAAAAATGTTTATTTCAAGGGCGGAAAATGAAAAGATTGTTAATTGCTGTAGTGATTCTTGTGCTGGGTGGCTGCGCGGCTAAAACATCCCCAGAGCGTCACTCACTTTATTATGCTCGCCACGATCCAACTATGATGGGTGGGAACTATGCAAGCCGTCCAGACGCAACGGCAAAGACAAACTTGCCGGCTTATCAGCAAATATACACACTGGGGCAAGATGCAAAAGCTAAAGGATTGACCCCTGCGCAAGCGCAATCCGTGGCAGATGATATTTATAAAGTTAACGCTAATGCGACTAACGGCACGGAAACGTTTATGGACCTTAAAGACCATAAAACGCAGATAACACGAGATAAGCGAGCAACCCAACTTTGGGGGCAAACATTGAAAGATACCTTCCTCGATGGCTATAACGGCATTAATTAATCAACAAATACCGCCATTAGTTTAAGATCGAGATATCCACTATGACCGCCGGATTTGGTATCCCTTGAGGAACCAAATTCCGGTTTTGCCCGCTTAATCCTTTCTATAAGCACCAATAAGGGTTCATCGATAATGGCAACTCAAACACCTAAAACCTCCAGCGCTCCGGTTTTGTCACAAGCATCGTTCAGTCCCGCCACTCTGCAATTTCTGAGTAAACTTGCACAAAATAACTCCCGCGAGTGGTTTAAAGAGCATCAGGAAGAATACGAAAATACCGTGAGAACGCCTGCATTACGGTTTATCGAGCAAATGCAGCCCGCGATTCTCGCCATTTCATCAAAACTCACTGCGGTGCCGAAAAAAGTCGGCGGGAGCCTTATGCGTCCGCAACGGGACAGCCGTTTCAGCAAAGATAAAACGCCCTATAAAACTAATGTCGGGATTCAATTCCGTCATTTCCTGGGAAAAGATGTTCATGCACCCGGGCTATATCTGCATATTGCTGAGGAGGGTTGTTTTATTGCCGCAGGAATCTGGCATCCAGAATCAAAAGCCTTAAATGCCATTCGTATATGTATTGATGAAAACCCCAACGCGTATCAAAAGGCGTTACAGGCGCTGCAAAACCACGGGTTTATCATGGATGGCGATAGTTTAATCCGTCCACCGAAAGGCTTTGATAAAACACATCCTTTGTTAACCGAATTGAAGCGCAAAGATTTTATCGCGGTGAAAAATTTCGATTTCAAAGAACTGTGCAAGCCAGGTGCAGTTAGTTTTTGTGCCGAACAGTTTCAGCACTGTTCTCAATTGATGGCCTATCTCTGTTTTGCCCTGGAACTTGATTTCTAAAACATCGCGGAAAAGTTGCCAAAACGTTAAATGCATCACACTTACGATGCTACACTACGCGGCTTTATTAGAAGCAGCGCTGGGTGGATAAATGAGTGAGCATATTGAAAAGGTAATCGAGCCGAGGGTAGTGATGCGGTCTAACTGGTCGGCGGTTTTTGCCGTGGCGTTTTGTGTCGCCTGTTTGATCACCGTAGAGTTTTTGCCCGTTAGCCTGCTGACACCAATGGCGCAAGAACTGGGTATTTCCGAAGGCGTTGCGGGTCAGTCCGTTACGGTTACCGCTTTCGTCGCGATGTTTGCCAGCCTGTTTGTTACCAGTATTATTCGCGCTACTGACAGGCGTTATGTGGTAATTCTGTTTTCTATTCTCCTCACCCTTTCTTGCCTGCTCGTTTCCTTCGCAGAAAACTTCACGATGCTCTTGATAGGCAGGGCCTGTCTCGGCGTTGCGCTGGGCGGTTTTTGGGCGATGTCAGCCTCTTTGACCATACGCCTGGTTCCGACACGCACTGTGCCAAAAGCGTTATCGGTTATCTTTGGCGCAGTTTCTATCGCATTAGTTATCGCCGCACCACTTGGTAGTTTTTTGGGCAGTATTATTGGTTGGCGTAATGTGTTTAACGGCGCGGCCCTGATGGGACTGGCCTGTATCATTTGGGTATGGAAAGCGCTGCCGTCGCTGCCTGGTGAATCCACGCAGCATAAGCAAAATATGTTAGGCCTGCTCAAACGCCCCGGAGTGCTGGCGGGTATGACGGCAATCTTTATGACATTTGCCGGGCAGTTTGCCTTCTTCACCTACATCCGCCCGGTGTATATGACGCTTGCGGGATTCGACGTCGACGGCCTGACGCTAGTGCTGTTGAGCTTTGGTATCGCGAGTTTTGTCGGGACATCTCTGTCAGCTGTTTTCCTCAAGCGTTCACTCAAATTGGCGTTGACCTGCGCGCCGCTGATACTTGCGCTTAGCGCTTTGACGCTGGTGCTGTGGGGTTCAGATAAAGTGGTCGCTTCGGCCATCGCCATTATTTGGGGTTTTGCCTTTGCGCTGATTCCGGTCGGCTGGTCAACGTGGATCACCCGCTCACTGGCGGATCAGGCTGAAAAGGCGGGATCTATTCAGGTTGCAGTCATTCAGCTCGCCAATACCTGCGGCGCAGCAGTAGGCGGTTACGCGCTGGATAATTTGGGTCTGTTATCGCCGTTGGTGCTGTCGGGCAGTTTGATGCTACTCACTGCAGCTTTGGTGGCTATAAAAGTGCGGGTTAAGTAGGCAGCTTATCCGATCACGGTGGATAAACGAATGCGCCATCCACCGCCTTTTTTTCATATTATCCCCGGTAGAATGGCTTATCTCCAAGAATCGTTGCGCGATGCATGATACGTCGCGCCGGAAGATAATCGGCATTCGCATAGTGCTGCGTGACGCGGTTATCCCAGATAGCGATGTCGTTTTCCTGCCAGCGCCAGCGCACCTGGAATTCCGGTTTAGTAATGTGCGCAAACAAGAAGGCGAGCAGTGCGTCGCTTTCTTTTTGTGACAGATCGACAATCCGCGTGGTGAAACCTTCGTTCACAAACAGCGCCTGTTTGCCGCTCACTGGATGCGTGCGGATCACCGGATGGAGTAGCGGCGGATTTTTGGCGACCGCTTCACGCCAACGCTGATGTTCCACTTCATTATGGGAATATTTGTATTCCTGGAACGACTTGCGGAAATCGTGCTCCGCTCGCAGACCGGAAAGCAGGCGCTTGAAGGGCTCAGAAAGCGCCTCATACGCCGCAATACCGCTGGTCCACAGCGTATCGCCCCCCGTTACCGGAAGCTGTTTTGCCACAAGAATCGCACCAGCGGGTGGCGTTTCGATAAAGGTCACGTCGGTGTGCCAGTTATCATTATCGGGAGGATTATCGTTATGCGTATCCAGCACGATGATCTCTTCTACGCCTTCCGCATGCGGATAAACCGGATGAATGTGTAGATCACCGAAGCGCTGCGCCAGCGCACGCTGTTGTGCCGGTGTAATCGGCTGGTCACGCAGGAACAGCACCTGATGGCGAATCAGCGCATGGTAAAGCTGTTCAAATTGGTTATCGCTCAAACCACGGTTCAGCGTCAGGCCGCTAATTTGCGCACCAATATATGGCCCCAGTGGCGTAACATTCACTTTTTCACTCATTGCCCTTCTCCATGCCATGGGGTTAGACGGCGCTGCAATGCCCGCAAACCCAGTTCTAAACAAAATGCGATAACGGCAATCACCCCGATGCCCGCGAGCACCACGTCTGTTGCCAGGAATTCACCGGCAGACTGCACCATAAAGCCCAGTCCGCGGGTAGCGGCGATAAGCTCCGCTGCGACTAATGTTGACCAGCCCACGCCAAGCCCAATGCGGAAGCCGGTGAGAATTTCCGGAAGTGCGCCAGGTAGAATCACATGCCACACCACCTGAGCACGCGTTGCTCCAAGCGCCCGAGCGGCTCGGATACGCACCTCTTTGGCGCTTCGCACCCCCGCCATGGTCGACATGGCGACAGGGGCAAATATTGCCAGGTAAATCAGCAGGATTTTTGAGGTTTCACCAATACCAAACCAAATCACCATCAGCGGCAGATAAGCTAGTGGCGGTACCGGGCGATACAGTTCGATTAACGGGTCAAGAATGCCACGTATCGTCGGGCTTAAACCCATAGCGATGCCGACCGGAATACCAATCAGCACGGCAGCGGCAAGCGCCGTGAGAATGCGCAACAGGCTCGCGGCAAGATGCTGCCACAAGGTCGCATCCATAAATCCTTCCGGTCCTGCAATGGTAATCAGCTTGCTCAGCACCTGCCCCGGCGGCGGTAAAAACAGCGGGCTAATCCACTGCTCCGCAGCCACCCACCACCACAGCAATATGATCGCCGTTACCGTTGCGAAGCTAAGTGTAAGCTGGCGCGAGAAAGGCCAGCTAACGTTGATCCGTTTACGACGGGCTTTGTCCTGAATAACGATGCTCATAAAAAACCCTCGCGCTGTTCAAACACCCGGCTCAACACGTATTCGCGCTTCGCGATAAATTCAGGGTCGGATTTAATGCTGCGGCACGGTTCGCCTGCGGCAAAGCGACGGCCAAAATCAAGCGGTAGACGCTCCAGCACCCGCCCCGGCCCTGGCGAAAGCAATACGAGCTCGGTTGCCAGGAAAACCGCCTCTTCAATATCGTGCGTAATCAGCAGCACCTGGCGGCGGCTTTCGTGCCACAGCTTCAATAACAGTGTCTGCATCTGCTCGCGAGTGAAGGCATCGAGCGCGCCAAAAGGCTCATCGAGCAGTAAAAGCTGGGGTTGAGTGGCCAGCGCCCGCGCAATCCCCACCCTCTGCCGCTGCCCGCCTGAGAGCTGCCATATTGCGCGTTTTGCTTTACCCTCAAGCCCCACTTTACGCAGCATATCGAGTGCGACTTCCTCGCGCTGTGGTTTAGGTTTTCCGGCAAGCTGGAGCCCAAAAGCCACGTTATCCAGCACCGTTCTCCACGGCAATAGTCCTTCGTTCTGAAACACTACGCCGCGTTCCGCGCCAGGTCCTGTGACCGTTTTGCCTGCAAGCGTAATACTGCCTGCGTGATAAGGAACAAAGCCCGCTATCAGGTTTAACAGCGTGGTTTTCCCGCAGCCGGACGGACCGAGAACAACCAGCAGCTCGCCCTCATCTACGGTCAGATTAATGTCATTCAGAACGGCTTTGCCGTCGTAATCTGCGCTTAAATGCGAAACCTGTAACATGGCTTTCCCCTTACTGTGCCAGCGTTTTCACGAAGCGATCGGTGACGAACTGGCTGTAATCCGTTTCCACCGCCGGAACCTTGCCCTGCGCTTTCAGGAATTGTGCGGTATCAACAATCGCTTTATTCACCGGGCCACTCAGTTGCTCAGTTTGCTGGCTGGCAGTGAGATAGGTATTGCCCTTCACTAGTCCCGGCACGTCGTTTTCCGGTACACCAGACAGGCGTGAGAGTTTGCTCAAATTGTCCGGCTGCTTCAGCCAGGCTTCGGGGTTATCGATATAGCTTTTCTGTGCGGCGAGGGCGCTTTTAGCGAAAGCTTCAACGACTTCAGGATGTGCCTGTGCGAAATCTTTACGAACTACCCAGACATCCAGCGTTGGTGCGCCCCATTTACCTACCTGCGCAGAATCAGTCAGTACTGTGCCATCTTTTTCCAGCTCATTAACCGCTGGAGCCCAAACATATGCCCCGTCAATATCTCCACGCTGCCAGGCCGCAATTATTGCCGGAGGCTGAAGATTCAGGATTTGCACTTCACCAGGCTTGATACCCCAGTGTTTTAAGGCAGCCAGCAGGCTGTAATGGGTGGTGGAGATAAACGGCACGGCAATACGCTTGCCGATCAGATCCTTAGGATTAGTAATCCCTTTCTTCACGACCAGCGCTTCGGAGTTACCGAGCTGTGATGCAAGGAGGAACACTTCGATGGGTACCTTCTGGCTTGCAGCCACGGCAAGCGGGCTTGAACCGATATTACCAATCTGCACATCGCCCGATGCCAGCGCTCGCACCACAGAGGCACCGCTATCGAACTTACGCCATTCCACTTTTGCGCCACTGTCTTTTGCAAAGGCGTTATCGGCCTGTGCAACTTTGGCGGGTTCAGCGGAGGTTTGGTACGCCACGGTTACGTCCACCGCGAATACGGGTGCGGCAATGAGGGCCAAAGTTGCCAGCCAGAGAGAATGTCGTTTTGCTACCATGATGAGTGCTCCTGTATCGTTGATGGGAGCAGTATTTCCAAAGGCGGCGATTACATAAAAGAATTAAAAATTATCGCTAATGCTTTTCTGTTTTTAGATGAATTTTGGGGAAGGATAGTTGGGGGATGGGAATGGATTAAGCTCTTTTAAAGGCAATGGAGACAATGTGGTATAAGGATATTAGCAACCAATATTGTCTTCATTTTCAGCAAGGTAGAGCTCGTTAACCCTTTATCGCCGCATCGATGGCAGCAACGTCTATTTTCTTCATCGACATCATCGCCCCAAATGCACGCCTGGCGGTGTCTCCGCCCGTGGCCAGCGCTTCGGTTAGTATACGCGGAGTTATTTGCCAGCTAACACCCCATTTATCTTTGCACCAACCGCATTCGCTTTCCTGGCCACCGTTGTCGACAATAGCGTTCCAGTAGCGATCCGTTTCTGCCTGATCTTCGGTAGATATTTGGAAGGAAAAAGCTTCATTATGTTTAAAATGTGGCCCACCGTTGAGGCCGATACATGACACTCCCGCGACAACAAACTCAACAACTATTGTGTCGCCAGCTTTGCCATCCGGATAGTCGCCAGGAGCCGGGATGACGGCACCAACGCTACTGTCTGGAAAGGTCGCAGCATAGAAACGAGCGGCAGCTTCCGCATCATGATTATACCAAATACAGATAGTATTCTTAGCCATAAGTTAGCCTGCCAGGCATTGCGCCTTTGGTGGTTTTTCAACCATAAGTATGTACCGGATCGATTTTTTATGGTGGTAAGAGGCGTTTTTTGTGGTCTGTATCGCTTAACGGACGAGGAATTTCCATAAACCGCAGACGGCAAAAAGCCCTGCACGTCAGTGCAGGGCTTCTTACTTGATTGGAGCCTGGCAGTTCCCTACTCTCGCATGGGGAGACCCCACACTACCATCGGCGCTACGGCGTTTCACTTCTGAGTTCGGCATGGGGTCAGGTGGGACCACCGCGCTAGTGCCGCCAGGCATATTCTGTTTCATTAACCGTCACCTCCCGGGTGACCGTTAACCTAAATCCGGAATTCAGCTGAAAATTAAAATCAAATCTCTCTCACCAAAACACCTTCGGTGTTGTAAGGTTAAGCCTCACGGATCATTAGTACTGGTTAGCTCAACGTATCGCTACGCTTACACACCCAGCCTATCAACGTCGTCGTCTTCAACGTTCCTTCAGGAGCCTTAAAGGCTCAGGGAGAACTCATCTCGGGGCAAGTTTCGCGCTTAGATGCTTTCAGCGCTTATCTTTTCCGCATTTAGCTACCGGGCAATGCCATTGGCATGACAACCCGAACACCAGTGATGCGTCCACTCCGGTCCTCTCGTACTAGGAGCAGCCCCCCTCAATTCTCCAGCGCCCACGGCAGATAGGGACCGAACTGTCTCACGACGTTCTAAACCCAGCTCGCGTACCACTTTAAATGGCGAACAGCCATACCCTTGGGACCTACTTCAGCCCCAGGATGTGATGAGCCGACATCGAGGTGCCAAACACCGCCGTCGATATGAACTCTTGGGCGGTATCAGCCTGTTATCCCCGGAGTACCTTTTATCCGTTGAGCGATGGCCCTTCCATTCAGAACCACCGGATCACTAAGACCTGCTTTCGCACCTGCTCGAGCCGTCACTCTCGCAGTCAAGCTAGCTTATGCCTTTGCACTAACCTCACGATGTCCGACCGTGATTAGCTAACCTTCGTGCTCCTCCGTTACGCTTTAGGAGGAGACCGCCCCAGTCAAACTACCCACCAGACACTGTCCGCAACCCGGATCACGGGTCTACGTTAGAACACCAGCCATTAAAGGGTGGTATTTCAAGGTTGGCTCCACAAGAACTGGCGTCCTCGCTTCAAAGCCTCCCACCTATCCTACACATCAAGGACCAGTGTTCAGTGTCAAGCTATAGTAAAGGTTCACGGGGTCTTTCCGTCTTGCCGCGGGTACACTGCATCTTCACAGCGATTTCAATTTCACTGAGTCTCGGGTGGAGACAGCCTGGCCATCATTACGCCATTCGTGCAGGTCGGAACTTACCCGACAAGGAATTTCGCTACCTTAGGACCGTTATAGTTACGGCCGCCGTTTACCGGGGCTTCGATCAAGAGCTTCAGCTTGCGCTTAACCCCATCAATTAACCTTCCGGCACCGGGCAGGCGTCACACCGTATACGTCCACTTTCGTGTTTGCACAGTGCTGTGTTTTTAATAAACAGTTGCAGCCAGCTGGTATCTTCGACTGCCTTCAGCTCCACCCGCGAGGGGTTTCACTTACCGACAGCGTGCCTTCTCCCGAAGTTACGGCACCATTTTGCCTAGTTCCTTCACCCGAGTTCTCTCAAGCGCCTTGGTATTCTCTACCTGACCACCTGTGTCGGTTTGGGGTACGATTTGATGTTACCTGATGCTTAGAGGCTTTTCCTGGAAGCAGGGCATTTGTCACTTCAGCACCGTAGTGCCTCGTCGTCACACCTCAGCGTTATACAGAAGTCCGGATTTACCTAAACTTCCCGCCTACATGCTTAAACCGGGACAACCGTCGCCCGGCCAACATAGCCTTCTCCGTCCCCCCTTCGCAGTAACACCGAGTACAGGAATATTAACCTGTTTCCCATCGACTACGCCTTTCGGCCTCGCCTTAGGGGTCGACTCACCCTGCCCCGATTAACGTTGGACAGGAACCCTTGGTCTTCCGGCGAGCGGGCTTTTCACCCGCTTTATCGTTACTTATGTCAGCATTCGCACTTCTGATACCTCCAGCAGCCCTCACAGGCCACCTTCGACGGCTTACAGAACGCTCCCCTACCCAACAACACCTAAGTGTCGCTGCCGCAGCTTCGGTGCATGGTTTAGCCCCGTTACATCTTCCGCGCAGGCCGACTCGACCAGTGAGCTATTACGCTTTCTTTAAATGATGGCTGCTTCTAAGCCAACATCCTGGCTGTCTGTGCCTTCCCACATCGTTTCCCACTTAACCATGACTTTGGGACCTTAGCTGGCGGTCTGGGTTGTTTCCCTCTTCACGACGGACGTTAGCACCCGCCGTGTGTCTCCCGTGATAACATTCTTCGGTATTCGTAGTTTGCATCGGGTTGGTAAGCCGGGATGGCCCCCTAGCCGAAACAGTGCTCTACCCCCGAAGATGAGTTCACGAGGCGCTACCTAAATAGCTTTCGGGGAGAACCAGCTATCTCCCGGTTTGATTGGCCTTTCACCCCCAGCCACAAGTCATCCGCTAATTTTTCAACATTAGTCGGTTCGGTCCTCCAGTTAGTGTTACCCAACCTTCAACCTGCCCATGGCTAGATCACCGGGTTTCGGGTCTATACCCTGCAACTTAACGCCCAGTTAAGACTCGGTTTCCCTGCGGCTCCCCTATACGGTTAACCTTGCTACAGAATATAAGTCGCTGACCCATTATACAAAAGGTACGCAGTCACCCCATAAAGAGGCTCCCACTGCTTGTACGTACACGGTTTCAGGTTCTGTTTCACTCCCCTCGCCGGGGTTCTTTTCGCCTTTCCCTCACGGTACTGGTTCACTATCGGTCAGTCAGGAGTATTTAGCCTTGGAGGATGGTCCCCCCATATTCAGACAGGATACCACGTGTCCCGCCCTACTCTTCGAGTTCACAGAAGGTGTATTTTTGTGTACGGGAGTATCACCCTGTACCCTGCGACTTTCCAGACGCTTCCACTAATACACAAACTGATTCAGACTCTGGGCTGCTCCCCGTTCGCTCGCCGCTACTGGGGGAATCTCGGTTGATTTCTTTTCCTCGGGGTACTTAGATGTTTCAGTTCCCCCGGTTCGCTTCGTTAAGCTATGTATTCACTTAACGATAGTGCAACGGATTGCACTGGGTTTCCCCATTCGGAAATCGTCGGTTATAACGGTTCATATCACCTTACCGACGCTTATCGCAGATTAGCACGTCCTTCATCGCCTCTGACTGCCAGGGCATCCACCGTGTACGCTTAGTCGCTTAACCTCACAACCCGAAGGTGTCTCGTGAGACACAATCGGTGTCGTGAAAATTTGAGAGACTCGAACACACCTCACTTCCTTTCTTATTACGGAGAAAGGAAACAGTGTGTCGTTTCAATTTTCAGCTTGTTCCGGATTTTTAAAGAGCAAATATCTCAAACGTGACTGCTAAGTCAGTTTTGAGATATTGAGGTCGGCGACTTTCACTCACAAACCAGCAAGTGGCGTCCCCTAGGGGATTCGAACCCCTGTTACCGCCGTGAAAGGGCGGTGTCCTGGGCCTCTAGACGAAGGGGACACTGAAGTCTCACTCGCAAGACGCCTTGCTTCTTTACATCTATCAGACAATCTGTGTGAGCACTACGCAAGTTCGTATCTTTCAGGTAAGGAGGTGATCCAACCGCAGGTTCCCCTACGGTTACCTTGTTACGACTTCACCCCAGTCATGAATCACAAAGTGGTAAGCGCCCTCCCGAAGGTTAAGCTACCTACTTCTTTTGCAACCCACTCCCATGGTGTGACGGGCGGTGTGTACAAGGCCCGGGAACGTATTCACCGTAGCATTCTGATCTACGATTACTAGCGATTCCGACTTCACGGAGTCGAGTTGCAGACTCCGATCCGGACTACGACGCACTTTATGAGGTCCGCTTGCTCTCGCGAGGTCGCTTCTCTTTGTATGCGCCATTGTAGCACGTGTGTAGCCCTACTCGTAAGGGCCATGATGACTTGACGTCATCCCCACCTTCCTCCAGTTTATCACTGGCAGTCTCCTTTGAGTTCCCGGCCGGACCGCTGGCAACAAAGGATAAGGGTTGCGCTCGTTGCGGGACTTAACCCAACATTTCACAACACGAGCTGACGACAGCCATGCAGCACCTGTCTCACAGTTCCCGAAGGCACTAAGGCATCTCTGCCGAATTCTGTGGATGTCAAGAGTAGGTAAGGTTCTTCGCGTTGCATCGAATTAAACCACATGCTCCACCGCTTGTGCGGGCCCCCGTCAATTCATTTGAGTTTTAACCTTGCGGCCGTACTCCCCAGGCGGTCGACTTAACGCGTTAGCTCCGGAAGCCACTCCTCAAGGGAACAACCTCCAAGTCGACATCGTTTACGGCGTGGACTACCAGGGTATCTAATCCTGTTTGCTCCCCACGCTTTCGCACCTGAGCGTCAGTCTTTGTCCAGGGGGCCGCCTTCGCCACCGGTATTCCTCCAGATCTCTACGCATTTCACCGCTACACCTGGAATTCTACCCCCCTCTACAAGACTCAAGCTTGCCAGTTTCAAATGCAGTTCCCAGGTTGAGCCCGGGGATTTCACATCTGACTTAACAAACCGCCTGCGTGCGCTTTACGCCCAGTAATTCCGATTAACGCTTGCACCCTCCGTATTACCGCGGCTGCTGGCACGGAGTTAGCCGGTGCTTCTTCTGCGAGTAACGTCAATCACTGCGGTTATTAACCACAATGCCTTCCTCCTCGCTGAAAGTACTTTACAACCCGAAGGCCTTCTTCATACACGCGGCATGGCTGCATCAGGCTTGCGCCCATTGTGCAATATTCCCCACTGCTGCCTCCCGTAGGAGTCTGGACCGTGTCTCAGTTCCAGTGTGGCTGGTCATCCTCTCAGACCAGCTAGGGATCGTCGCCTAGGTGAGCCATTACCTCACCTACTAGCTAATCCCATCTGGGCACATCTGATGGCAAGAGGCCCGAAGGTCCCCCTCTTTGGTCCGAAGACGTTATGCGGTATTAGCTACCGTTTCCAGTAGTTATCCCCCTCCATCAGGCAGTTTCCCAGACATTACTCACCCGTCCGCCGCTCGCCGGCAAAGTAGCAAGCTACTTCCCGCTGCCGCTCGACTTGCATGTGTTAGGCCTGCCGCCAGCGTTCAATCTGAGCCATGATCAAACTCTTCAATTAAAAGCTTGATTTGCTTACAATGAGTAAGCGGTGCTCAAAAATTAACTTTCGTAATAATTCAACTAAATGAATTACTGCTTGGTCACTCTTCAAGACTTGATATTTTTTTGATACCCGGAGGTATCTGAGATATCAATCCTGCGAGTGCCCACACAGATTGTCTGATAAATTGTTAAAGAGCAGTGAGTTACGCGCTTTCGCTTGCTAACTCGAGGTGGCGTATATTACGCTTTCCTCTTTCAGAGTCAACCCTTAATTTCAGGATATTTGACTCTCATCGCCGCCGTTACTCTGTGATGTTGTTCACATGTTCCGTGTCGATGGAGGCGCATTATAGGGAGTTCTGCCGGGGCCGCAACCCTAAATTTGCACGAATCTGACTGACTGCTGCATTCCACAGCAAAACCCCGCCTTATACGCAGTTGTGCACACAGTTATCCACAATCGTGATGATATTTCCAGTCAAGACCACAAACGGAATCTCTTATCTTCTATATATAAAGGATAGAGAATGATGATTCGGCCTGACTCATACGACACTATATATATGCAGCTTCACATTCAGGGTCATCGCCCCACCAGTGCAACACTAGAGCACTGGCGCTGCTCCAGGCTGGCATAAATCGTTTTGATTTCCCCCTTTAGGCTCTGGCCCCGGTACACCATCGATGTATCGTACCGTTGATACTTTTCATCTCGCGTAGCACTGAACCAGTTAAACGACCCGACACACAGCAGCCCATCATCTCCAATCACAATTTTACTGTGAACACGATTGACCAGCTTCGTAGCAATACCCATCTCGTTCAGCTTTTCCAAAGCGGCATTAAGGCCCTGCTGTTTCTCTTTACGCTTTTCATAATCGACGTGTTCAGTATTGTAATTTCTGTCTGTTACCACTGTGATATCAATGCCGCGCGAACGCGCCTGGATCATAGACTTCAAAAAGCCAGTTTGCTCCAGCTTTTGCCAGGTCAACCATGGGGAAACGATGGTAATGTTCTTCCCGATAGAGCCAAAAGTCTGATTCAGAAACGTATCGTGCTGCTCCACACCGTGTAGAGTTGAAATCTGCGTTTGTGTTGCGCTTAAATCTTTGCGTTCCTGGAACTCAAACTGCAAGGCATTGCTATCGGAAGAGAACAGGTATTTTGCCAGCAACCCTCGTGGAGAAGAGCCTGGCTGAATCTCAAACAGATCCATATCCCCGAAGACCAGGAAGCTATCTTTGGCGCGTGAGACGGCAACGTTCAGCATACTGCTGTCGCTGTCGATAAACCCGCCATCTTCATGTTTGGAATAAACAGGAGAAAAGATAACGATCGCCCTTTCCGCCCCCTGCAAAGAGTGCACTGTGCCGACCGTTAGGGAATCTTCATCGCCACTACAATTAATACCCTGCTTACACAATGCCATCTTGATAGAGTTGACTTGCGCCGAAAATGGCGTAACGACGCCCACCACTTTATGCAGTGGTTTGTCGTAATGATGTTCTATTTCTTCTTTGCGCGCGGCAAGCCAGGCCGCTATCGTCTCCGCCTCAAAAGCGTTATAGCGACTCCCACTGTTTGCCTGCTGACCCAGACCATCTATATGTAGATAGCCCATTGCCGGAAGAAGCGTCTCCTTTTCGGTTCCCCGCTTTGGCTGTAACTTGCCGTGATAGCAGAGCGCATTACAGTAGCCGATGATGTTGTCAAAGCAGCGACGGTGCTCGTAAAGGTACATGCCACGGGCAAGGTCCGGATCGTACTGATAGCGCGACGTAAACTGAGCCATCTTCATAACGCTGCCCGATGCAGCGCTTTTACCTGAATCACACATTAGCGCATAGGCATCCATCAGCTCTTCCTGAGTTCCACCGGAGAGAATGTTTTCCTCCATCATATTGCCTATATCAATGGCGGGTACACTGTTCCAGATAGGCGCGATCTGTTCTGTATCGCCAATCACTAACGCTTTTTTCGCCAGCGCGAAAGAAGCCGCAGCCACTTCCGGGAGCACCTGCCCTGCTTCATCGACAATCAGCAGATCGGCAAAGTTATATAAATAGCTATCATCAAATTTCTTAGCCCCGCCAATATGTTCCCTGATGACCATATGGTGAGGCAGCATGTAACAGGTCATCACCACGCACGGAGTAAGCTTCATTCTACGTTGCCAGCGGGCCTTGATCGTTTTCGCCCCTTTAAGACCTTTTTCTTTCTGAATATTGTCAATCGCATCCATATCCATTAGCCAGCGGCCTTCCCAGTAGTGGGTTGCCAGCAGGAACGACGGGAAGCGGATCTGCATATCGGCAAGCTCGTCGGCTCCCGTCAGGCTCAGTTCCTCTTCACTCGCATGCCCCAGCGAATGGGTCAAGTCGTGCCAACAACGGGCAGCCTCTCTTTCGCGTTGGGAAACGTCTTGCGCAAGATCGATTTGCTGCTGATATCTGTCCTGCTCTTTTTGCGCTTGCGCAATCAGTCCGTCGATAAACGCGTCGATGCCTTCCGGTGCAGTCCCCTGGAACGGAATCATTCTTATGCCAAACGTCTCGTCCAAGAAATTGTTAATCTGATATTGGCGTTTAGTACGAATGGCGGGGATCCAGGAGAAGAACGCATATACCATCGACTCGCCCGCACGGTATTGCTGCCACTGCTTTTTACCCTGGGTTAAAAATGCGATTTCATTCGCGCAGCCGAGCAGTGACGTATTGTTATCCTGAATATACTGATCGAGATCTTCGCTGATGGCATTCCGCTCCTGGCGGATGCGGTTCAGGCTGTCCCATGCAGGTTCAATTTTCTTAAGCTGCGCTGACTGCCTGGTTAAACACTCATGCAGAAGATCCACGACGCGTTCGGGAGAACTGCAATCCGCCAATGGAAACGCCGCCCTTGCTTTCTCAAGATAGAAGATTTGCGCATCTTCAACATACTCCAGAGACTCAACACGGTTGAAAAAGTCATCCGTCTGATATTTTTTTGCGGCGTCAGCCTTACGGCCCGAAGACGGAAAGTAAACGCCATAGCTCTTTAACTCAGGCAGCCAGCGCCCGGCCATTACTCCGGTGCCGGTGGAAAAATCTTTACCGAACGCTTCAATGATATTGGTCACGGCCTGATTGTTGGTTGATGTAGCAATCACCACCGGTGGCTCTGTTTTATCGAGGGCGGCTCTTGCCCATTCGGTCGCAATAATAGAAAGAACCAGAGTGGTTTTTCCGGTTCCCGGAGGGCCATTGACTGCGAGAATATCGCCCGATTGCAGGGTGAGATAATGACTTAGAGCATCGCGCTGCGCTACAGCCAGCGGAAACTCATCCCCGGAATGCCCCAAACGCTCGCTAAACTTTGCATTGGCGGCAAGGGGAGGTTCTACGGAAGGCATTTCCATAGAGGCCAAACGCACCAGTAACGGAACCTCTTTTTTAGACATCAGCAGATGATCGTACAGAGGAAGGATATGGATGCTGGCCCCGCCGGGCTGGTTAGCCTTGATGACATAGCCATATCCGGCCGGTTCATATTGCTCGTGGGAGGCACTCCACCGCCCGGCAACATTTTCCAGAAGCTCGTCTGCTTGCTTTAGGTATTTTTCCCATTGATGTCGATATTTTTCATAACGCTCTGTACGCTGTTCATCAGTCTCGTTACGGCGTTCTTGTTCGTCATCATCTCCAAAGGTTGATGTGTTATGCGTCGTTTTATATTTGTCATATTGCACTATCTCACCGATTGAGAAAGTGCCTTTGGGAAGCGGTTCGAGTAGATCGCGGGGAATGGTGGCTGGCGCGATGGGAAACAAAAAGCCTTCGCGATTCACAAGAGCAGAAGTTACCAACGGAGTGACGATACCTGGTGCACCTGCCGTCCGCTCTTTGCCATGCTTTATAAGGCGGATCCAGACTTTTGGACGTAGCAGCACCTCGACGGTTTTAACCGATTCATCTTCACCCTCAAAGAACGCACGAACGGTCTTATCATCCAACCGCCCCGTAGTGATATCCATCCAGCGGGTGAATTTATCCGCATCTTTACGCTCAAATGCCCCTTTACCAGACTCGGCATCTGCCAAGGAGTTACGCCAGTATGATGCGAACCTTCGAGTGTTCTTGTCCATAGCCCATCCCGTGACTTAAATAAAACTATTGATTTCGTTAATATAAACGCAGCACATGGTTAAGCATTGTCCACGATGCGAACGTAATCGCAATATTTTGTTTGTGCTGGGGAATGGGGTCGTCTAAGAATTCGTGTGGGATATTTGCCCGGAGCTAATGTAAGAATGCCGGGCAAACAAAAATTTATCTTGGGGTTTCGGAAGCCCTGGCCTTTATGTGAGCCAGCATTTCTGTTTTGTCCCGAGCAGATAGCTTCACCCAATTTAAAGTCAACTCTGCTAGTTCGTCATCAACCATATAGAAATATGCCAAAGGGACTTCCAGTGCCATAGCGAGCTGCTGAGCAATCTCTATGTTGGCTTGGTGAACGCCCTTTTCATAGCGATTGATGCGCGTGCTTGCAACGAACTCATCTATCCCCGCAAGAATGCCAAGACTCTTTTGTGATAGTCCTTTAGAAAGACGAGCAGCTTTTAGGCGCTGACAGAAGATATCGGGGTAATTGATAGAAGTTTTCATGGCTACGATAGTCGTAGCTTTAGAGCGTAGCAGATACTACGAGTAACGTAGTCTTGTAATAAAAAGCGTGGCAACACAGATGGCTAGCGGACCAACTCCAAAACATCTTCTTTAATCTGTGAGGATGATCGAGTAAAGCGCAAAATCATTTCTGCCAGTTGCTCATCATCAGAATAGAAATATGCAAGTGGAACATTCAATACATCTGCCAATTGCTGAGCCGTTTGTATATCAACTTCATGAATTCCAAGTTCATAACGATTGATACGTGCACTTGCGACAAACTCATCGATACCCGCCAAAATCCCCAGCCGCCTTTGCGAAAGCCCACATGCAAGCCGCGAAGCTTTGAGTCTTTTGCAGAAAATTTCACGGTAATTTGGAGTAGTTCGCATAACTACGATATTCGTAGTTTTTGTTTAGACACGATACTACGAATAACGTAGCATCGATTTATAGCAGTTCCATTTACAGGAAAGAGTCAGGAGGGAATCATGAAAAAAGGTTGGCACCAGGCAGATATCATCGCGGGTATACGTAAGAAAGGTACGTCGCTAGCAGCACTTTCGCGAGCGGCTGGTTTGAGCTCATCAACACTGGCGAACGCTTTAACGAAACCCTGGCCAAAAGGGGAATTTTTGATTGCTGAGGCGCTGGGAGTGCATCCGAGTGAGATTTGGCCGGAGAGATATTTTGACAAAAGTGGCAAACAACTTAATCGTCTGAATTTAATTAGAAAAGAAAGATCCTAATTGAAGGGGCATAAGCCCCTCTCAACTACATTGACATAATACACATCAATATAAATTAAAAACCTTCTAATAAGTTATCAACACCATTTGATGCATCCAAATTAATATCTGATAATGCTCTACGTGCAGAAGCAGTACGAATAACTGGTATTGATAATGCATGTCTAAATTGCAGCAAAACAGTTATGACTCCGGGAATAATGGAGTCATGAGCACCGATAACTCTACCATTAATAACTTTAATCATAACATTTTCTGTAATGATATTAGCATCATCATTAAGTCGATTATAAAAGTTTCTCTCTGTATAAAAATACTCTAGATGCTTCCATTTCAATATTTCAAAAACTGCACTTCCGAGGGACTCTGGATAAGTGAGAGATGTAATAAAATCTTGATAACCGATAAAGGTATTTTCGAAAATTGGATATTCAGGATCAGGAGATTTGTTTCTTTTTTCTGCGTCTGGTACAAAATCGGATAAGCTCGCACTACCATAGGGAGTAAGCCGTAATATAATATCTGTAAAGAAACTCACACTAGCCCATATTTCTTTATCAACTAATGATAAGTTATCTATTTCGTCTATCTTTTCAAAATGATTTAAATACCTCTCAAGGCAGTGTTTAACGACTGTACGCCTGAAAGTACTATAATCTATATCTGCACATAACTCTAAAATATTTTTGTACTTTGAGGGGCTATTGCTATCAAAAAGTTTCAATAGAATTTCATCTCTCTTGTCTTTGACATCAATACAAATGAACTCTGCTGAAAAGTACTCCATTAGTGATTTATGTGACCATCGGTATAAAGATCCCTCCTTAACAAATAAAGGAACCGTTGTTATTAAATCATTAATAAATTGTATTGGTTTTACTTGAACACCTTTTATATTAGATACTATATCAAGGATACATATTTCCAATTCTGCCCGCGAGAACTCAAGCCTGCCATTGTGTTTAAGGCACCAAAAAGCCAACCTTCTCAATAAAAGGCTAAAATCGGTTATATCCAGACCTGACATTTTCCCTCTTACATAACCAGTTTCCTTACTCAAATCATGAGACTCAAATAATGCCTCATATACTTGACTGTAAAAAAGATCCTTTCTTCTTGGTATAATAGGCTTATGCTTATAAGCACAAAAAAGTAGTGAGACATATAGAGGAGTAGTTAAAAACTCCGTAATGCTATCCTTATTCCTCATTGACTTTATCTCTGAAATTAATTTACCAGACAAAATCAATTTGTTGCTTAAACTATATGAATTCGCATCATACAGTCTCAATAAATTGTAAGACTGCTCTAGCTCTAATGGCTTTATTCTATAACGTGAAAAACCATGTAGCTCTAAAAGAGAGTTATCGGGTCTAGATGTAATGAGAATTTTAGACTTTGGAAAATCATCAGAAAATTCACGAATTCTTTTAAGAATATTATTTTTTTGATCAAATGGAATTTCATCTACACCATCAAAAAAATATGCAAACGGGAAATTCCTTACCAAATCATCAGACTCTGACGGCTCGATTCCTAGCAGCTCTTTTATTTGATATGTAATCGGTGAGTCAGCTAAAGATCTCAGCTCGATATAAACTGGTATAAACTCTGTTTTATCAATTGTATCAATAACGATTTTCTTCATCAACGTAGACTTACCCATACCAGCATTATCAATTATTAATGCATGAGTAATCATTGTAACAAAGTCATTTCCATTTGATACCCTGATACTATTTTCATCACGAGAGTCAAGAGATGATAAAAATAGTGGCTCATAAATATCTTTTATTTTCTTTAAAACATTTGGAAATGCAAGGGAGTTAATTACAGAACATTGCGACTTGACTCTTATAAGATAATCAGACATAGAAGATTTTAATTTATTGAGTTGACGCCCCTTTAAATAGTATTCATACCCTATATCCTGAAGATAAGGTAAGAATTTTTCCTCTACAATCTTTTTAGCCCAAGGTTTAGCTAGCTCAATTAAACTATCAATTAAAACCATAATATCCCTCTCATTTATATCAATTGATAATGTGTTAAGTATAATAACGAAAAATTTCAAAGATTAATCTTAATGAAATTATTTATGCTTAAATGTCAAGATCAAATAATGAAGGTACAAAAAAAGTCGCTTAGGAGCGACTTGATTTGCATATCAGATGGTGCGAAGGCCGGACTCGAATTTCACACACAATAGACTGATATCAATGTAGTTTATAAACAGGGATAAATAGTTATACCCGCACTTGTACCCACAAGTTAAAATCCGTACAAAAAATAGACATTGCAAGTGGGTATAAAGCCACACCAGTAGAACACCGATATGGCTATCAAAGCAAGATTCAGGCAGGCAGGAAAGTTTTCTTCAGAGGCACCAAAAGTTTGGTCTCAATATCAACTTGCTCATAGTTCTCAATAAGCGCCCGGACGAGATCATCAAGCGTCCAAAGCGTCAGTGGTATCGTCGAACGGTCGGCTTCATATCGAGCATCTTTCGTAAAACCCCCTGTACTGACATAAAGACCGCGATCGTCTTTATGGCGACCGCCAATAAAGCTGCGAATCTGCTGACTTCCCATTTGCTCCCTGCGATGTTTTACCTCAACGATAATACGTGGATTTTCAAAACCGAACCCATCAGGTGAAGCAATGATATCTTTACCCCGATCGGCTCCTGCAGGTGAGACCTGCGTTTTATAGCCCATACTGCGTAAAACTCCGGCAACCAGATTTTGCATCTCGTCCCAGTCAAGAGAGTTGATACGATCTTTGATACCCTCAAACGCCAGCATTTCCATATCGCGGAGCGGATCAGAAACGACCTCATCTTCATCCATCGCAACTGGATTCTGAGTAATCACATCAATAGTGGGTTTCTTATCCTGTAAAAGCTCTTCTAGCGCATATTCTGGAAGCTGGAAAACCGTCAGCGTAGAACCCAATGTGTTCTTGGTAGATACAGACAGTCGATCGCGATCGATTTCTTGAGTATTCCATTTAACCTGCCGAGCGATACCCATCCCCTCTTCCACCCATTCAGGATGATATTGGTAGTCTGAAGTAACTTTGCCTAGCAAATAAGTACGGTTGGCTGGCGAATAGGTCATAACCCAATCCCCCTTTTGGATTTCGTTCACAAAACGCCAGACCTGCGATGCACCAGAACGCGCAGTTCCCAGCTTTGTTAATGGGTCTGCCTCTTGGTATAAGGCGAGTAACTGGGCTCGGGACAGGCCGGGTTTGACTAATGGAGCCAGCTGAGACCAACCGATGCCTACAATTTGCTTATCGCGAAAATCGTCATAAAGCTTGCCGCCGTCACCACGGATCATCCACATTCTGCTGCTCATACCCGTTCCTTCATGAGGAAAAGAAATTACGACGGATCATAAGCTTGTTAGCTTCAGCCGTCAAAACCCTCAAGAACGGCTGCTTAACAAGCTTGGGTAGTGCCGGGCGATGATGTCATTCAACTTATCAACCAGCTCTGATCGTTTGAACGTGATGTGGGCCGTTCCCTTCTGATAGTACTTAATAGTAAACATCTCATCCTCATAACTGGTACTGTGCCTGTTCTCATGAATATGATCGCTGAGACGACGGGTGACATCAGCCCGGTTGTCGGGGACAGGTTTTCCATCGAGAAGCATCAGCATGCGCTCAAGGTCAGCCAGGCGATCACGCTGCCAGCCCCAGTTAAGACCAAATCCCCAACGGTCATATTTCACCAGCCCTGTCACGATGATTTTTTTCCCAAACTTACACGGGCTGTTGCTTTTGTAATCCCAGCTCAGCCCCTTAAACACGTTAATCACACCACGTTCAAATACTTCACTTTTATTCAGATGCAATTGTTTAAATGTGCTCAGAATATTTTCTTCATTGATAGCGGGAATATCGTCTTTCTCCAGGCTGTTGTACCACTGCTCACGAGCCTGAGCATCCATAATGGAAAGCATCCCTGAACGCTTCATTAAGTCACGCCATATATCGCGATCGAGATTGCGGGTAATGGCTTTCATTGCCGCTTCTCTTTTTTCCATCAACCAGCAGCCACAGCGAAAATCCTGCTTCATGGCCCAGTCAAGAGCGGTTTTACCGCCGATACTTCTGGTCAGCGTCGATATATCAGCAACTTGTTGTATCAGTGTCTCAATTTGTTTAAGTGCACTATTACGCCCGGTGATGATGCGCTCAATGCTGGTGGAGCAAATCACGTCGGTGTGATCGGTTAAAACTTCGGATTTGGTGATGGTGAGTTCTGACATAGTTTATATCCTTTCTATAAAGCAAAACGCCAGCCGGTGAGGGCTGGCGCTTATGCGTAAGGTGAATATCGGACTGCGATTATTCTGACTGGAGTATTGCAGAGACTGAATATGTCGGATCGAGGGCCTACCAGTCGAAAGTTGCAAAACCGGGCAACAGGTCGCCCGCTGCATCCAAATGCAGAATATCGATCCCGTAACGTTGTATGAGCGTAGTCACTAACCGACGGCTGTCTTTTGAAAGCCCGATTCGCTTTAGTTCCAGTACGGGATGTAAACGGGCATTCAGTCTGAGAATAAATCCGTAGCCGGTGTACAGTATCCAGTCGTTGTTGCCGCCGTCGTGGCGTTGAAGACTTATCTGGTCGAGAATAGCGTTATCCTCACTGGTAATGTGCCCGGTATTGCACTGGATCCCGTTCAGACGGGTGACAGGTAGTAGCGGATCTTCAACAATCAGCTTCCCGGGGGTATCAGCAATACGAAGCGAATAACCGTTGTCACAGACCACATTGATCAGGTCGGTCAGCTCAATCCCGTCGATATCGACGGCGATCCGACCCATATTGAGAGCCAGTACGTTGATGGCATCAGCTTCTACTGTCAGGGATAGTTTCATTGCTGCACCTCGCTACATTTGCCGCGAGTGATATCGGTAACCACTTTGTGGCCGTTGCGGGTCATTAATCCACAAGCCTTACGGGCATGGAGAATGTCAATACAACTAATAAGTGGAGACTGTGTATCTGCGTTGAAACCGTGACGATCGATACGGATTAGTTCATACTTTTCGACGATAAAATTGATGGCATCGCACAGCGAGATACCAGCCTCAATATGCTCCTGGATCACGCCATCGTTGCCTAATGGTGTATCTCTGAGCGTCAGACCGTAGTGGCTGTCCAGCAAGTGCGTCAGTAATATCTGCCAGACGGCGACAGGCGGCGGGCAGGACTCTGCCGCCCGTGCAGGGTGTATAGATTGGGTTTGCATGATGTTCTCTTTCTGAGGTGAAACGAGGAAGGTGGTGCCGAATGCTGTTGCAGGTCTGGTGATTATGCTGCTGGCGGTTCCCCCGGATAAATCGCGAGGTAGATATAACCACAACTGCCCAGTGTGTCCGCTTCGCAGATGAGACCATTGTGATACAGCGTGACGCAGTGCTGATGGCGGGGATTGAGTTCACCGGAAACCAGCATCAATTCAAGCTGTTTCAAAAGCAGCGGAAACGCCTGATCAAGATGGCGTAAATCCGCTTCGCTGAACGTGCCGGTGATGCTGGCGCGGTCGGCGAGATAGTGCAACTGGTTGCCTTCCTGCACCAGCCGTGCGCCAAAGCACGTCCTGACGGTAGGTTTAAGTCCCCACCAGGGTTCGGCACTATCATGGGTTGCTACATTTGTTGTGTTCTGCATTTAAGTAATCCTTAACTGTGCATTAATTCAGGGTAACGCTGCGCAATACGACATACGGGCCATGACGGTCCTGACGGCGTTCAGCAAAAACCGCCAGTACGCCGCTGATATCCTGAACCTCCCGACCCGCGTAATGGCAGATGCTGCCGCTCCACTTGTACTTTCCGGTACAGAAACGAAACAACCGGGCTTCAGGATGCTGGCGGTATATCGTCATTGCCTGACGTTTGGGGATTATTTTCATCACAGGTCTCCTTACAGCCAGCCACGTTCAGCGAGCGAGACGATTTCCATCCCGCCAACAACCAGGTGGTCCAGCAGGCGGATGTCCACCAAGTCCAGTGCCTGTTTAAGACGTTCTGTGATCCGTCTGTCCGCCTCGCTGGGCTCTGCGTGCCCTGACGGGTGGCAGTGCGCGACGAGCATGGCTGCAGCGTTATATTTCAGTGCCGCCTTCATCACCTCCCGTGGATGGACCTGCGTATGGTTGATGGTGCCGGTAAAGAGGGTTTCATGCGCAATCAGCCGGTGCTGGTTATCGAGGAAGAGCGCGGTAAACTCTTCACGCTCCAGTGTGGCAAGCTGCAGGCGCAGCCAGTCCCGGACGGCGTGGCTGGAGGTAAATGACGCTCCGGGTTCACGTAACTGACGCTCCAGCAGGGTTAGTGCCTCCCGGATGATGTGCTGTGCGGATGCCGGTAATCCGGCAGCAAACAGCGGTAGCTGTTGTTCCATAGTGTCTGACCTCAGTCGATGATGTGCATGATGGCGCTGCATTCCGCGTGGTTGAGCGCGTAATCCCGCAGACGGTAATAGTGTTCCGTCATGGCATCGCATCCGGTACGCATGGCGTGGTGGCTGTAAGTCATCAGACAGACGGCAATACCGGCGGCTTCGGCGCTGAGTTCACCACCGTTACCGTTCATGGTGTTGAACAGCGACCATTTTTCATCGGTATCCTCATTCGCCTCCGGGGCCATAAAAGCACCGCCGTTGCTTAGCATGTAAAACTGCCAGATACCCCCGCAGTAGTCCGCGCAGAAGCGGTCCATCCAGGCGAAGATATGTGGCTCAAGGATTATCCATTGTGGGATGTTACCAAAGTACTGCGGCCAGAATTCCACTCGTTGTTCATCCGGAACGAGTGTGGCGGCTAATACCGGTATGGAGTCATCACCGGTAGAGGGATACAACAGGTTGTTATCGTTAAGATGAATCATGTCCGTCATGGTTGTTTTCCTTTTGTCAGGGTCATCAGCGCACTCCCGATGAGCGGGAGCATGTGAGTCGTGTAATTGGGGGAGCAGATGTGCCGTGTTACCGGCGGGTGATATCAGCAAGCGGTACGTTCAGATGTGAGCGTGGGCAGAACTGTGCATAGCCATCGACATCTCTTTCGCTGGAGCGTGCCGCATCAGCTCAGCGCCTGCTGCAGTTCTTCCGCCATCACCCACAAGGCCCGGTTCAGTTTAAGGTCACCGTCGATACCGTTGACGGCGCGGGTGTGGCTGCGCTTACCCTGTGCCGAGCGTCCGGCCAATCCACCCTTGCTCAGGTTCTCCTGCAGGCGGTTAAAGACTGTCCAGAGGTCATTTTTCTCATCCTGCCAGCGACGGGGAGAGAGCGCCTGTGCTTCGGTTACCGGCTGATGCTCTTCGCCAAAGCGATACGTCAGCGCAGCCTTCGCCAGCGCCTGCTGCGCCAGTGGCGGGAGCAGCAGCGACTGCATGGCCTCGCGCTTTTCCTCCACCGGGTCAAACACCCCGAGGACTTCGTAAGCGCCTTCAATAACTCTCTCCACCACGTTGCCCCGGTGTGGTACGCGAATTTCGCCAAACGACTGCCCGCAAACCAGGGAATTGGTGCAGACGCTGCGGAATATGCCCGGCAGCAACTGAAAACTCGATGCACCATCATGGCTGTTGAGGATGATGATTTCCGGTACCTGCTGGCCGTTTATCTGCCCGGCGCGACGCAGGCGCAGCATATGCTTTGTATGCTCCCGGCGTCCGGGGTCACGTACACGCGACTGGCAGGCGAAGAAGGGCTGAAAACCTTCGCGCTGCAGGTTTTCGAGCAGGGTAATCGTGGGGATATAGGTGTACTTCTCGCTCCTGGAATTGTGCTTGTCTTCACCAAAGACGCTGGGAACATGCTGGTGTAATTCTTCGTGGGTCAGCGGACGGTCACGACGTATCTGGTTCGTGTGGCCAAAGCGGCTGGCTAATCGCATTATGTAAACTCCTTGATAATGGCATAAACGCAGACAGGCCATACCCCCGGAAGGAAGTATGGCCTGATTGTTTGCGTGGCTGTGAGGGGGTAATAGTGATAGCGGTGATTGTTGCCGTCGTGGGACGATCTTTAATTGTCGTCAGTAGCAGGGGCCATCGGGATACCGTAGCTGGCAATAAAGCGGTTGGGCATCACGCCAGCCTCCGGGACAAAATCCCAGTCCCACCAGATAAGCATGCCGTCGGTATCGTGGATAACCAGACGAAAATGGATACCCTGGTCATCCTCAAAGGTGACATTGGTGTACGTTGCAGCAATAGCTTCGGCCTCAGCGCGGCTGAGCCTCTTGTGCGGAAAAGTGGTAACCTCATGATTTCTCATTATTTCCGTTGCCCCGGATAAGGTGGAAGAAACGTGGTGCAGGCAATACGGCCAATCGTGCGGGTGGTGGTGACATCCACCGCCCCGCTGACCACACCGCCGGCCAGAGGCACCAGACGAATAAACTGGCCACTGGTGCGTACACCGGCACGGGCGGCCATCAGCACCAGGGTTTTCTCCACAATCCTCCGTGTGAAGGGGCGGGTCCAGTTGTCCATCGCCTGTAACGCCACTTCCTGCAACAGCGCTTTGGCAGCGTTACCGCATAGGCACAGCCCGGCGAGTGCCCGGATACGTTCGTCAGCCAGACTGCGTTTGCCGAGGCAGGCGATGGCTGCCACCAGTCGGGTCTGGAGAAACAGTACGCTGGTGATGTTCAGCGGCAGCGTGACGGGCATCGCCACCACCCCACCCACACCGGATAAAAAGCCGGTACTACCCGCCTTGACGCTTTCCCAGCGGATCATCGCGTGGGCGGCCTTTGTCACATCACCCTCAGCATCAGTGAGATAGCGTTCTGCCAGGGTTTCAGCCGACTCGATCCCGGCAATCCCACTGACGGCTTTGTCATAGAGCCAGCCCATCATGGCCTGAATACTGCGGGAGTTGTGTTTCTCTGCAGGCATCTCATCGTCATACTCAACGTCAATCTCATCGTTATTTTCCATTCGTTCTCCTGCTTAAACAGTGGATAAAAGAAAGGCCAGGGACATCGCTGTGATGAGCCTGGCTTGTGGGTTTGCTGTCAGAAGGTATAAAAAGAACAAGCCACGTCCCCTGTAGGGATGTGGCCTGCTGTGTGGGGTAGAGTCGTGGCAGGGGTATTCCTGCGGTTAATGACTTTTACAGTCAGTTCAGGATGAAGTGTTCACCCATTTTGTCGTTGTCAACGTGACTATCCTGGGGAAGCTGGCGGGTATCGAGCGTCAGATGGGTTTTGCATTCGTGAGCCGAAACCAGGTCGCCGTTTTTGTACACCCGAATACCCTGAAACTCTTCATGACCGGTGTCTTTACTCAGCAGAATGTAGTCGTATACCCCTTTGTTAAAGCGGATATAACTGGCAGAGCCCATTCCCAGCGGTGCGTGGTAGTGGAAGGCTTTCACGCCGAACAGCCCTTCCGTTAACTCCAGCTCGGGTTTATCGTTTTTATCCGAGTAGGTGTAGCGATAATCCTGTCCTGCGGCGGCAAAGACACCCACATTTTTCCCGTTATCCAGGGTACAGAACGCATTCACCGGGAGATCGACAGACTGCTGAGCTGTCTGCTTCTCTGGTTCTGTTATTTTTGGGGTAGTTTTCGACATACGATGTTGTGCCGCGAGGCGGCGGGCTTCATTTGCCGCTTCTGCCTCTTTTTGCGCCTGGCTACCCAGGCCATAAAGATTTTTACTGGTTCCGTCTCCATAGAACCCACCTTTTCCTGAACCTTCAGCAACGCCCGCTTTTGGATTGTAGTTGGCAGTTATTTCCGGATCAGCTTCGCGTGAATATGCCTGTTTTGATTGTTTATGCCATTGGCCGTTTTCATCCTGTTTGTAACCCATCTTTGCCATGTCCTGCTTGTATTCTGACTGAGGATCGAAATCAGCCACCTTCTGATTAATTACCGAGCTGCACGCGCTGGCAAAATCAGCAGTACTGAAGGTAAAAGAAGAACCAAACGTGCTCATGCTGACTTTTTTGTTTTCTTTCAATGAATTAATAACTGACTGAATATCACTGGTTGCCACGGTTGTCTGCACAGCTTGGTATTGGGACTGGCTGTTACACATCACGCTGGATGGATAAGACGTGTTATTAATCCTGAAATTACTCCCTGCAAGTTCGGTGGTGCCACGACCGCCGCACTGCGGCTTATTCTCAATAATACCGATCGTTGATGGCTTAACCCGTAGCAGAACCTGGCCGTCATCGCTGTACGACTGGCAGAAAGTACCATTGACGGTCCAGGCGGCAGAGGCATTAAACGCCGCCATGCTGAGCACAACCGCCAGCAAGGTTTTCTGATGTGGACGGTATTTTTTCATTCAATTTTCTCCTTTTTTATTACTGAACGGGAAACGGGCTTGTTTCCCTGAATGGTTTTACTTCCTGAACGTACTCATCACCCGCTAATCAGCGGGAAACCTTCATCCTGCCCTCTTCGCTGTTGATAACCCTTCCGGCCGTGGAAATGACCCGACCAAAACCTATGCCAGGGTGCGTGCAATCGGTAATATCATGATCGTTTTTATCGATCGATTTAATAAAATTGATCTGTATAATCAATTAATATTTTTGTAAAGACAACCCAATCACGGTGGCGAAAGGTTGTTAACACTATGTTTTTATTTGTTTTTGCTAAACCGTGGTTGAAGGTGGCTGGGTCAAAGGAATACAGGTGATGTAATGAAACGATGTGCAAGATGTAACAAGAGAAGGGGCATCATCAGCCGTCTGTTTGGGCTTGATAAGGAATTCTGCGACGAGTGCTTATTTGATACTGAGCAGGAAATCAGGGAGAAACACATCCTCCCCGTCAGGCGTCAGAAAGATGACAGCAAAGGGAAAGCGTAACCTGATATGCAGCCTAAAATTGATGTCAGCGTCATTATCCCGGTATTCAATGCGCAGGCCACTATCGGCCATCAGGTACATGGGCTCCTCAGCGAGCAAACACTCAGCATTGAGGTGATTGTTGTGGATGATGGCTCTACCGACGAAACGTCGACCATACTGAGCGCCATCACCGACGAGCGGCTGATTCTTGTTCATCAGGAAAATCAGGGTGTATATGCTGCAAGAAATGCCGCTCTGGCAGTACACCGGGGTGAATGGGTGGTTTTTCTGGATGCGGATGACCGGATTGAAGACGGTTTTCTCCGGGAGAGACTGAAAAGCGCACGAGCGGCCCAGGCTGATGTTGCCCTTTTCAATGGCTGGTACACCGACAGCAGTTGCCTGCAACGGCGACCGGTTCATCGTAAGCAGCCCTATGCTCAGGCACTCAACGGGCATGCGTGGATACAGCATTGCGTGGCGCAGAAAGAATGGCCGCATTACCTGTGGCTGCAGATGGTACGCTCGTCCTACATCAGGAAGAATAATCTGCGTTTTCAGGAGGGTAAAAGCCACAAGGACATCCTCTGGACGATTAACCTGGCCGCTGCAAACGGCCTGTTTTATTTCGCTGACAGAAAAGACTATTTCTACATCACGAACCCGGCATCGATTACCCACCGACAGGACTACTACGATATCCGTGCACATAGCTACATTGACGTTATCAGCGACATTCTCGCTCTTTCATCCCTGCCGCAACACAATGAGATAAGGAAGCCTCTGAGAAGGCATGCGCTGGTTGAGTGTCGCCATTTTCTCGGGTTGTTCCGGCGTAAGATTGCCAACCGGCAGGCAGCCCGACAGCTGTTCAGGCAGAGAATCGCGTTGCGTCAGTTGATTGCAGGGGTCAGCAGTCTGAGCGACCTCTTTTTTGTGCTGAAACTTGTGAGAAAGATTTACCTGTAGCCAGTGAGGTTACGCAGCGGCGAATCTCGCGAGATAGATGCAACAGAGAATTGCCGCATAAAACTAAAAAACCCGGAACGCTACATCAGTAACGAACCGGGTAAGTCATGCAGGAAGTGGTTTATTCACCGTTGCAGAATAGATTCCTGATCTATTCAAATAAGTAATATAGCCGCAAAAATATCTGGAATATCCTTCACTCAAAAGTAAGATCTTCCCCCATAAGACGCCATAAATCGACGGGTTCCTTCTTCTGTGGTAGTACATAAAAAAAGGTGGTGGAAGAATGTTTGATGCCAGTGGAATAGCGATAACACACAACTTCATCGTCGGCATCGCCAGGCGCGATTATCTCCTGTGAGTAGAAGCCATTGTAGAACGCCACCACAGCCTCTCTGCTGTCTATCTCAACACTGAAGTAGCGACGAAGATACTTACGCAATAAGCGGTACATCAGACCGATACACTGCTTGTGTGGCTCGCGTAATGACGAGGTGACATCAAAGCATTTATTAAAAACACGGCATAAAAGCGCCATGACGCGATCGGGATCGCCAGATAGCACCGCATGGAACCCCACAATCGCCAGTAGCTCCAGATACAAAGGATATTCAGGGAACAGCTGCCGGATCTCCCCCAGGCATTCTGAAATTCTGTGATGTCCAAGACGCCACAATTCCCCATGAAGCAGCGTGAACAAGGGAAGTTGTTGCTCAATACCACCAAACTCAATCTTTCTGGGAACATTACCATGAAAGCGTCTGACAGGTGTGACTCGGCTCAATTCTTCGTTAACCGTTAAGACGCCATACCGCTCTACCAGTCCATCATACAAACTTCCGTTAAATGGAATACATTCACCTGCTGATTTGATACCGTCGAAACCATGGCCCTGATAAGGTATTACATCTCTGTTTCTGCGGTTTATTAATTCAGGAGCTATAATCAAATTACCTGCTATGTTTGCACCTCCTTTCCCATTTGGATACATATGACATATTTCAATACACAGCAACGCCACAAGCTTCATTTTTTCCTGTCCCCACTCGTAAGTAAGAATGGTATAGCTTCGCTGATGACGGGCTTTTATCTGATATAGCTGGTGAAAATCCACCACATCCCCTGGTCCAGTAATAGATCCTAATACCAGTGGATTACGTGTATAGGTACTATTAATGTGCTTCCAGTATGATGAATTCAGAATACTTACGGTATTGTTGGTATTAATTTTACGTGAACCTTTCTGACGGCATGCTGCACTACAATACTTTTCATTTCTTGTCTCTGCCAGAGAATCACCGCAACACTGGCACATACTTAATAACTTCACCTCCTGATTTTGTTGATTAAATAAAAATGTCTGATAATGCTTCTCACAAAGGCCTGCATTACCAGCTTCTGTTCGTCTGAGTATTTCCTTTTTACAATTACTCCGATCACATTGTGTCATGATAATATTGTTGATGGTTATGATCTATAAATAGAATAGATAGTGATGATGAATGATGAATGATGAATGATGAATGATGAATGATGAATAGTAATAAGATAATGTATAATGGGTTAAATGAGACAGAAGACACCTAGAGACTATCTCACTAACCCACCCTCAATACTCACTTATTATGAATCGTATATCTCCTCCTCTGACAGGTATTTTGATGAAGCCCTTCGATCACACATAGTGATCCCATGGTGACTATGAAGGGCATTCCTGAATGCTGATTTCGTGACTAATCATTCAATGGCGAGGTCTTTGCCTCTTATGCCATATCACCTCCCAAATGGCTTCATCGCTCAATTTTTAACCGCAAACAAAAATCCCAAGCATAACCACAGCCGCGATTCTGCGAAAATTCGCAAGAATCAGGGCATATAGGTTCATGGCAGATTACATATTGATGGAAAAACACTCAATCACCTTGGGAAGCACCAACATACGGAATGAATAAATAATCATATCGAACATCCAATAACGATCACCGATTTCACCAAGTGAACGTCAAATTTGGCAAGTTCAGAGACACCCTTTCAGGTGCATAATCGGGCTCAAGACATCTGATTCCATGAGGGAATAAGTCTAGCCGTACACGTGGATCCTGAAAAACGCCGAGTGAATTAGCCAGAATGATATAAACAGGGCCTCCTGTGTAATTCTGAATCAAATAAATTCTCTTTTGCCATGCCAGTTGATCCAGTATGGGTTCCAGTTTACTGGCAAGTCGGAGATTATTATCCTTATGCTTTGGCCCCAGACGCATAATTTCTGACTTGGAGATTATAGCAACTCCTTCTATCATCATTTTGTTGTGGATCCAGTGGTACACTTCCAGTACATCTTTTTCAAAAAGGAAAAAATGCGAGTTTTTATAAAATACATTACAAGCCTGTTGCATATACCAATCAATGATCCGCTGAGCACATTCAATTGCTGAAAGCGATATCTCATTTCCTGGTCGCTCATCAAAGTAGTGAAGAATTGCCGCCAGCCGTAATACGTTAGCACCAGATTTAAGTGCAATATCCTTAATATGCTCCCATGGGCCTCCTTCAATTATTTTTTGCTTCATTTCGGCGCGTTTCTCGCCCATGAATGCAATAGCTTGAGGCGACAGAATAAGTTGTTGCTTATCAGTGCTGCCATTATAAAATCGTTGCTTTGCCTGTTTTAATAGCTCCTGAACTCTGTTATCAAATTCTTCAAGGGCGCGATTCATATGACTAAAATCGCCATCCTGATATTTACATTCTCCATCTACTTTGACTGCCAGAAAACGGGCAAGGAAACCGCTCCCTCTTCCTGTTGCCTGGTTCCTGGTGATATATTCATCAAAAATATCGGGCTGAACCATCAGGCAAAACATCAGGCGAAGATTGATTTCACAATCCACTCCGTCACGTTGATATGAATATGGAGCACCATCCCATCCGAGGTTAAATATACCCGGATCGTTTTTAGCCCTAGATTTGAAAAATGTCACCGCTTCTTCAGAGAAAATACCAGCATCAGGATTATCTCCGAGGCTTTTGATAAGCTCACCGTTAGATATATCCTGATATAAAAACTTAAACCGGACAGGTTTCTTCGGTTTATTCTTAAGATGTTCCTCCATAGCCGCTTCTGCATCTTCACGACCGTAGTTGCTGGACGTCGCCTGCCGTAGGTTTCGGGCCAAGGCCTTTTTATTTTCCTCCCACAGGCTTGTATCGGCCTGAAATTGGTTCAATAGATTTTTATATTCATCATTCACCACTGATGAAAAATCATGAAAGACCTGCATGACTGCTCTCAACACCGTAGACTTTCCACTACCGGACCCTGCAACAACCAGAAAATTGAGCACGGCGGGCTCAGGGATCTTTGTATGTACAGGTATCACTTCAATCAGCGGGAGGCAGGCAAGAGAAGCAGCAGCCAAAAATGAACTGGCAGCAATCTCTACAGAGACTTTTTTATTTACGCTCGTAGCGATGATTGCATTGCTGATTTTTGTGGGAAGAGACTTTATTGGAAATGATCGTGTTTCAGAGGCGATTACAGACAGATTTTGTTGATCAGGAGTCCCCCCCTGATAATTCTGCAAGGGCAGATTCATGATAATGGTTCCTTATTGTTAAAGAGCATAAGACATATACCAGCTGATGAACAGCAGGTATAGCTGTTCCCCTCACGGGGTTAATGTGATAAATATGCTGGTACAGATAACTTATTTTTCAATTACAGGCGTGCGTATTTTCTCGTACTTTAGATAATCCCATTAATACAAATCGTTTCAGTAAGCGATATTGCAGTCCAGATTACTAGCGATTTGTGTCCCGCTCATTTAACCATGCTTCATAGTCACTTTTTCTCCAGCGACTTGAGCGACCAATTTTCAGCGGTCGGGGAAACATACCTCTGGAAATAAGGGAATAGTAATGCTTGTCACTAAGACCGCTATGAGCAGTAATGTCTTTCATGCTGAGCAGAATGTCATCGCCCATTGCAAAGCGGGTCCGTTTTTCAACATCTTGTGGAAGTGGGGTTTCAGTTTGTATGTTCTCATGCCGGTTTTCGTAAACCGGATATTCAGCTTGTGGCGGGTTGGTCATTGTGGGTTCCTCATGGTTGATAGCGGGAGCACTGTGCTCCGGAACCAAGAGTACAAAAGCGAAAACGGGTGGGTAAACGGTAGCAGTCAATTTAATTTTTCATTCGTTTTTCGCTTTTTTTCCCCACCATCCCACTCTGGTACCGACTCTTGACGAAGATCCTGGCATGGCTGTAACGTGATCTTTAATCAAACCCATCGAACCCGACCACAGGCTGAAGGGATATGCAAAAAAAGATACTGTTCAGAAATAAAAAAGGAATCGAACCTGCTGATTTTTTCATTGACCATTTCCGCAACATTTATCTGTCTCCCCCGGTTAACCTGGAGGGGGAATCGCTATGGGAAATCTGGGATGGACTGACCCGCGTTGAGAAACGTTTTATACATCATCTGGAGCGGGCATATACCGTCTGGCGTGCTGCGAGTCTGTCCTGGTTTCAGGATGGCCTCATTTCTCCGGATGAAATAACGGAACTACAGTTATGGGTTGTGCAGGAGAAACCCGATTTCAGCCTGTTTCTGGAAAGATTAGACACGCATTTTGCCACTGAGCAGAAGATCGTCGAGGGGCTCAATCGGATACACGCCATATTTGGCGAACCGTTGTATCTTAATGCCTTCGAGTCTGCCTGTTATTTTTTTCTTCTTGCCCGCCATTGCTTTACGCCAAAAAATTCGTACGCGTATTACAATGCTCTAATCAAAGCAAACGAGCTTTATGGTCAATTCAGGGGCTGGGCTGAAATAGCGCAGAGTGAAAGTCACCGGTTGATGAGAAAGGAACAATCAAGTCAGGGAGGTAAGAACACCGTTCAGAAAAGTGGAGCCGCACTTATTAGAAATGAGCTTATCAGAATACTGACAGAGAAAGTAGAGAACGGCGAAACGTTTACCAGTAAAGTTACATTATCCGAAGCTCTCGCACCGGCACTTTATGCCTTTATAATTGAAAACGAGTGCAGGATAGCCATTAAATCCAGAGTCAGTTCTGCTGAAGAATTATCTTACCGGATCCATGACTGGTCAAAACGTAATACTCCACCATACGATCAGATTTATTCACTTGCTGGAGAGCTGATCTGTTAAAGAGATATGCTCTTATCTTAAAAGATAAGAGCATTGTTCTATGATAGAAAACAAAATCAAATAACCTAAGGTAAAAGAGGCAACCCTAGTTCCTTTAGAAATTCGTTATGTTTCTGAGTTGCTGATTTTATCTGATTCTCCAGCGAAATAAGCTCATCATATACTAAAGCAAGGTTGACTTCTGCTTCAGCCTTTGTCGTACTTACATAACGTGAAATATTCAGATTAAATTCATTCTTCTCAATCTCTTTCATGCTAACGCGACGCGCATAGCGAGGTTCCTCTTTACGGAACTTATAAGTATCGATAATTTTATTAATATGATCAGACGAAAGCTGGTTCTGTCGTTTACCTGGTTCGTAGTGATCAGCGGCGTTGATGAATAATATATCATCTGGCTTTTTGCATTTTTTCAGCACCAGAATACATACAGGGATTCCTGTAGAAAAGAACAGATTCGCAGGTAGGCCAATTATTGTATCGATATGACCATCCTTAAGCAGCTTCGTACGGATGCGTGCTTCAGCGCCACCACGGAAAAGTACGCCATGAGGAAGGATAATTGCCATTACCCCATCTTCTTTTAAAAAATGGAAGCCATGTAGAAGGAAGGCAAAATCAGCAGCAGATTTAGGTGCCAAGCCATAATTTTTAAAGCGTGCGTCATCGGCTAATGTTTCTGCCGGTTCCCAACGATAGCTGAATGGAGGGTTAGCCACCACGGCATCAAACCGGGGTATTTTAGCCGGATTGGTCTCGCGTAGCATGTCCCAATCATTTAGCAAAGTATCACCGTGAAAAATATCAAACTCTGAATCTTTCACCCCGTGCAGCAGCATGTTCATGCGTGCCAGGTTGTAGGTGGTGATGTTTTTCTCTTGTCCGTAAATCTTGCCTATGCCGTGTGGGCCCATCAGGCGACGCACGTTGAGCAACAGTGAGCCAGAGCCGCAGGCAAAGTCGAAAACGCTATCCAGATGCGAGCGCTTGCCTGTAGCTGGCTCCTGGCTGTCCAGAGTGACGATGGCTGACAGAATATCTGAAATACGCTGCGGAGTGTAGAACTCGCCGGCTTTCTTACCTGACCCAGCTGCAAATTGACCAATCAGATACTCGTAAGCATCACCTAATGCGTCGCTGTCTGTAGAGAACTGTTTCAGCCCTTCAGCAATCTCTTTAATTATCTTGCAAAGACGGTCATTTCTTTCACTGTATGTTTTGCCTAGTTTTTCTGAGGCAAGATTGATTTCTGAGAACAATCCCCGGAAAACACTGGCGAAAGATTCTTCCTCAATGTACTTAAAGCCCGCCTGTAATGTATTAAGCAGTTTCACATGTTGGGTTCGTGCCATCTCAGCTATACCCGCCCAAAGATACTGAGGCTCGATTACGTAATGCACTTTACGGCGCATCAGTTTTTCAAACTCAGGAATATCCTGCTTATTTTGCTCATACCACAAGGTCAGCGGCGAATGATATTCCTCTTCTTTCAGTTTAGGGTAATCTACTCCTAGTTCTTTTTGAGCAGCAGCTTCGTAATTATCCGAAAGATACCGCAGGAATAAAAATGCCAGCATATAGTCGCGGAAATCATCCGCATTCATAGCACCACGTAATTGATCGGCTATATTCCAGAGTGTTTTGCCCAGTTTTTGTTTGTCAAACTCAGTCATAATTTTTCTTCACCTTCCTCAATCGGCTGAGGAAATAAATCAGGATTAAATGGATAGCGCTGCAGAAAATCATTCAAAATTTTTCTGAAATATGCTTTATTCTCGTCTAGCATAGGCTGAGGCTCAAACAGCGAATAGTTCCCATGGCTCAGAATATTGATGAGCCTCGAATGTAAAATTCTTTCTGGATCATCAGCATCCTGCGCAATGCAGGATGAGAAGTTTGAGAAGCCATGGAAACTGGCTGATTTTTCCAGAACTGAACGCAACATATTGAAATGATAGGTATAAAGCTCACCTGATTGCTCTGCCTTATACAACTCGGTGAGTATCGCGACATGATGAAAGAACGGCGTTGCACCTGTATAAGTCAGGGAATAACTACCATCAGCCCTAGATCTTGATAAAAAATAGGCTGCGACCTTTTTGGATTTGCGAGCATCAAGTTCATTATGCATGACATTGAAAAATAATGGATGATGTGACGAGATCACAACTTTCAATGGATTATCAGATTTGTTCAGTAATTGCGCCAGATGGCTACCAACTGTGATGGCGTTATGCTCATCTAGTGAAGATATAGGATCGTCGATGTACACATACTTTACCCACTGGTAAGCATCAGCCCCATCAAGCGCTAATTGTACAATAGCTATGAAGAAACACCAAATGAAAATATTTTCTTCGCCTCGAGAAACTTTTATATTATCAATGAGTTGCCCATCAACTGTGCGTGAGAAGCGTATTGCCCATTCTTCGGTATCAATGCGAAAGTCAAAATCAGTGTAACGCTGTAACAATGGCCTTATACGGTTATCCATTTCCAACTCAAAAAGACCCTGAAAAAATCGCGAATCCCTATTGAGCATCAAGCGTCGATCCGCATCACCTTCCAGATCATTGTTCCAGTGAAACATATCTTCGGTGAACGCATTGAAATATAGGGTATCACCAATCGTTTCGGTTATTGTGAGTGGCTGGCCTACATGATCACCAGCCGAAAAAGGACGGTGAATTGTTTTTTTACCTGCATCTTTGAACGCCATAGACAGTCTTGTCTTCCCTGTGCCGTTATATGCGTAGAGTAGAATGACTTTCATCGTCTCTAGTTTGGTGCGCAACTGGTCGGCCAACACTGAAAGATCGGCAAAGGTTTGCTTTGGTTTCATGCTGATATCCTATCAAACACGGGGAAAAGCTGCTGCATCAAGCCTTTTTTGTGGGTTTTCAGAATGTCTATTTGCTTTTTTATTGCGCTCAGTTGTTCATCAAGCGTAGAGAGGAAACCGACGATCATTTGTTGCTCATCAATAGATGGCAAATAAAACGGTAATGATTCGAAAAATGACACAGGAACACGTCGCTGCCCGGCATTCCCTATCATGCTTCTAGCTCCAACAGTCCGAACTTCATCTCGATACAATTGCAAAAATAAGAACTCTGGCAAGCAAGATTTGGAAGCCCGAAATACATGAAATTCCGTACTGCCGAAACCCAGTCCATTTTTCAAACCTCTCGCAATCGCAGCCTTTCCATTTTCAAAGCAAGGCGTTATTTTTGCAATAATTACATCATTTTCAGCAAAAGCGGTATAACCTTTTTTGACATCTGCGTACGCTCGAATCTCTGGATTTGTTATCCGGCCATCTTCAGAAACGGAAGCCATTGGGATAAAGCTAACCAACTCATTATCTTGCCGGCTAGCTTTAGAAGGATTGACTTCGCATATTTCAGCCACAACCACCGTATTCCACTTTTCACTTTCACGAAACTTAGGAAACCGCAACCGTGGCACAGCTTCACCTTCACGAGGAAAAATCTGTTGCAACACGCCTTTTTTATATTTCTTCAACGCATCCAGTTTCTGGGCTTCTGCTGTGAGTAGGTCATCCAAAGAAGACAGACAGTCAGCGATTTTTTCTTGCTCTTTCGGCGTAGAGACAGGAAGTGGTAGTTCCATAAAAGCATTATTACTGATGCTCATTCGGTCATGGCGCGCCCCTGTACTTGAAACTTGGCGCATATATTGATGCCAATGTGTTGACTTGAAGTAATGAGCGTAAAAATCATTTTCTCTATTATTAAACTTGAAAACCGTATACAACGGCGACATCACCCCTAATCCGATTTTATTTTTTGAAATCGGTCCAACAGGAGCCATCGTTGAGATACGTGGGTTATAAACATAGCTTCCTTCTTCTACAACATAATACCCTTGGAGATTGCCTTGGTTAGCAATGTCTTTTTCGAAAAAATCACGCTGATCAATCACCCCAAACTCTGCTGAGTTTGTTAAGACCCGGGTTATTTTACGATCCACATTTTTACGTGTTGAGCGCTGAGCCAGTTGACTCAATGGCTTAAATTCCCATGGACCTGAGGCTTTAAATGATTGAAAGCGCAAGCTAGGAACAAATTGCTTAACATCGCCATTCATTTTTTTATTCATAAAATCAATCACTTATTAAAATTTACATATCGCTTAATGTGCAGATAACCCATGTCCAACCTGCTTTCATTATCGGTCTTCTTCATAGGCTGATAGTCCCGTGATCTCACGCCCTTGTGCTAGTTTGTGCAGAAACGGTGCTAGCTCCTCCATAAGCGCCAGTTCTTTCTGCGTGCGCGCTTTCCAGCCTAGATTCAGCGGAGACATTAATTCAGAAAGGCGTTCGCCATCAAAGATACGGCGACGCAGAATTTCATCAACAAAAACCTGTAAGGCATCAGGTGCGAGTTCATGTCGGGTTGCGATGTCAGTGACTTCTTTCGCCTTTTTTTCTGCTTTGAAGTGTGCAAAACCCGTTCGAATCTGTTTTTCGTTTAATGCTTCATTTACCGGCAGACCACGGATGTACTCAGCAATATCTTCACGCTCATCAATAAACTTGGCATCAGACTGAATTAGGCCAATGAGTTCTTCGCGGTTCAGAGTGAGTTTTCCTGGTTTCTGTTGAGTCAGGTTAGCAATAAGACCCATGATAAAATCGTAATCAATAACCGCAGAAGCAAAGAGCACAAACTCAAAATCAAGTTGTTGTACTTCTGGAATTGACTGATCTTTATCTTGTTTTTCCTTCAGGCGCTTAGCTGTTTCCAGATAGACACCCTTGAATCCTTGCAATTGATCTGACGGTACTATGCTCTCAATCTGCTGCTTCTGCTCTTCAGAAAGATCGGTATATTGGTCAAGCTGAGTTTTGAGTCTCTGAACATCCTTGAACAGGTTTACGAATTGCGCTCTGGCGACATCACCTTTAAGGTTGGCTACTTCTTCCGGTGCATTAGTCAATCCCTGTGATTGCATAAAATCGGCCAGCTTTCGCGTGGCATTTTGTAGGTTATCAATCACTTTAGGTGCGGCATCTACCAGCCATATCTCACGCGGGTTATCTATTTGCTCACCAGAAAAGAGAGCAATGGCTCCTTCTACCGATTTCTGTTGCTGACGAAAATCAAGAATATTACCGTATGGCTTGGTATCGTTGAGAACACGGTTAGTTCGTGAAAATGCCTGAATTAAACCATGGTGTTTGAGATTTTTGTCCACGTACAATGTATTAAGGTATTTGGAGTCAAAACCTGTAAGTAGCATGTCTACTACGATGGTGATGTCAATTTTTTGCGCAGCAGATAAATCTGTGTTGGGATACTGCTGATCCTTGATGCGCTTTTGTACGTCCTGATAGTAAGAATCAAATTCGCTTATACGATGATTGGTCCCGAAACGGGCATTATATTCGGCAATGATACGAGTAAGTGCAGCTTTCTTACCTTCAGGATCTTGCTGGTTATCTTCTTTCTCCTGCGGCAGATCTTCCTGTATCTGCTGAACGTCTTTGTTACCTTCAGAAGGTGGTGAAAACACGCATGCTATGTTCAGTGCTCTAAATTCAGCATCTTTTTCTGCATTTTGTATCTGAATGCTCGAAAATAACTCAAAATATTCGATAGCGTCGTTGATGCTGGCTGTCGCCAGAACAGCGTTAAATTTGCGTCCGTTGGTAGCAGAATCATGCTTGGAAAGAATGGTTTCGATAACCTTAGATTTAGCTATCCCTTCACCGGGCTTCGGTGGATTCTTTCCTTCGGGTTTGAAATAATCTATATGAAAGCGTAAGACGTTGCGATCTTCGATAGCATGAGTGATAGTGTACTGGTGCAGACACCGATCAAATAAGTCTTTAGTGGTACGTAGGCTGGCTTGCTGGCCTTCAATTTGCTGATAGCTAGCATTCGCCTCAAAGATGGGCGTCCCTGTGAAGCCAAAAAGCTGAGCGTTGGGGAAAAATTCTTTTATAGCCTTGTGATTTTCGCCAAATTGCGAGCGATGGCATTCATCAAAGATAAACACGATACGGGCGTCTCGCAACGGCTCCAAGCGCTCTTTGTAGCTACGTTTATTTGTGCCGTCCAGCGCCAGACCCAACTTCTGGATAGTAGTAACAATAACCTTATCAGCATAGTCGTCGGACAAAAGTCGGCGCACCAGTGTTTCTGTGTTAGTGTTCTCTTCTACGCAGCCTTCCTGAAAACGGTTAAATTCTTCCCGGGTCTGTCGGTCCAAGTCTTTACGATCCACTACGAAAAGGCATTTTTCGATGTCTGGATTGTCCTTGAGCAAAGTAGATGCTTTGAAAGATGTCAGCGTCTTACCTGAACCAGTGGTATGCCAGATGTAGCCGTTTCCACAGTTCTGATGAATACACTCGACGATAGCCTTGACCGCATAGATTTGGTACGGGCGCATCATCAATAGCTTCTGTTCACTGGCAACTAAAACCATAAAACGGCTAATCATCTGCCCCAATGTACACTTGGCCAAGAACTTATCAGCGAATCTGTCTAGCAGGGTAATTTTTTTGTTATCTTCACTAGCGAACTGGTAGACAGGCAAAAAGCGTTCATCTGCATTAAAGCTAAAATGTCGTGCATTATTGTTTGCGAAGTACCAAGTATCAGAACGGTTGCTGACGATGAAGAGCTGAATGAAACACAGCAGTGTCTTTCCGTAACCATTGCCAGGATCGGTTTTGTAATCCACGATTTGCTGCATAGCTCGGCGTGGGCTAACGGACAGTGTTTTAAGCTCGATCTGCACCACTGGTACACCGTTTATGAGTAGCATTACATCATAGCGATGATGGCTATTCTCGGTGTTAATGCGCAACTGATTAACGACCTCGAAGTCGTTCTTACACCAGTCATTAATGTTAACCAAGCTGTAGTTTAGCGGTGTTCCATCATCTCGCTCGAAGCTGTTGATATTGCGTAATGTCTGAGCAGCATTGTACACGTCAGGTGTAATGATAGAATCGAGTAAACGCTGGAACTCACTATCGGTCAGATGAACTCTATTGAGAGCCTCAAACTTCGCCCGGAAATTTTTTTCGAGGGATGCACGATCACGAATGTCGGGTCGAAGTGTATATTTTAACTCAGCCAGCTTGGCAAGAAGGTCCAACTCAATTTGGTTTTCAGTCGTACTCATAAGTGAATTCCTCACCTCAATATCAATTTGCTCTTGTGCTTGACTAAGCTGCTGCTTTCGTTGAATGAGGCATTAAAACGTGAGCTATTCGGCAGTTTGATTTTTAGATTGGTCCGACGTTAGTCCGTGCGTCTTCGCATAATCCACAATCAAAATCTCAATCATTGAAGCGACAGAGCGACGCTCACGATCAGCTGCTAGGCGAAGAAGCTGTTTAATATCGGCAGACGTGCGTATAGAAAGTGTTTCGTCTTTAAGGCGAGTCATAGGCGGAACCCTCAATGCTAAGGCCTATAAATGTAATGCATTTTGCATTGCAACGCTACTACACTCAATAGGCTCAAATTGACAGAACAAACTATTCCTATAAATATAATATATTTATATTTCAGTAGATTACCTGCCAGCCTATCGCCAAACCAAAGAGTTCTGCCATAAGCTGGGGAGTTTACTAAATGATGACTAACTAAAAGTCATCAGCAGCACTGCTCATCATCAATCCAAATGCAGACAGTGGCTACTCAATTTAATAATGTTATAAATCATTTCAAAGGGTTGTTAATTTTAGCAAAATCAAACGGACTAACTGCCTTCTCCCGATTCGCATCCAGAAAATCAGCCCACCACTGCAACATCAACCTCCGCTCCCCCAGATGTTCGGCCTTATGAATGTAAGCTGCCCGAACAGAGCTACGCTCCTGATGGCTCATCTGCCGCTCTACCGCGTCCCTCGACCACAATCCCGATTCAATCAATGAGCTACAGGCCATTGTCCTGAATCCATGCCCACATACTTCCGCTTTTGTGTCATACCCCATTACTCGTAAAGCCTTGTTAACCGTGTTCTCACTCATCGGCCTACGCGGATCGTGATCGCCTACGAAAATCAGCTCACGATTCCAGCTCATGCTTTTAATCTTTTCCAAAATGGCTATAGCCTGCCGCGACAAGGGAACAAGATGGGGAGTTCGCATCTTCGAACCACGCTGAGAATGCTTTACACCCTCCAGCGGTTCACGCTCACCTGGAATCGTCCACATGGCCGTTTCAAAATCTACTTCTGACCAGCGTGCAAAACGTAGTTCACTTGAGCGGATAAACACTAATAAAGTGAGCTCGACAGCTAATCGAGTTAAGTGTCTGCCGGAGTAATGATCGATGCGGTGAAGCAATTCAGGAATGCGATTAAGTTCCAGAGCAGCACGATGCTGTCTTTTCGCCGTAGCAACCGCACCGGCAATCTCTTGCGCTGGGTTGTAGTCGATTAAACCACTCTGCACAGCAAACCGCATAATCGCGGTAGTCCGCTGTTGCAAACGAGCCGCAACTTCGAGTCGTCCGGATGATTCCACCGCTTTGATGGGTACAAGAAGATCCCGCGTCTTCAGTTCCGCAATGTTCCGCTTACCAATGGTAGCAAAGAGATTATCCTCGAGGCTTTTCAATACACGAGCACTATGCGATGTAGACCATTTCTGATTGCTGGCATGCCAGTCTCTGGCAACCACTTCAAACGTTATCGCCTCTTGCTCCTGCTCTACCTTAACGGCTTTCTTGTTCTCACTGGGATCAACACCATTAGCTAATAGCTTACGGGCCTCATCCCGGCGCGCCCTGGCATCCGCCAGCGAAACCTCAGGGTATTTCCCAAGCGCCAGCATCTTCTCTTTACCACCGAAGCGATAACGTAGCCGCCAGTATTTGGAGCCGTTCGGGTGAACCAACAAAACCATGCCTTCACCGTCAGTAAGTTTATAGGCTTTTGCTTCAGGCTTAGCCGAACGAACTTTCACATCACTCAGAGCCATAATGAGTATCCTTTCAAGGGTTCTGTGTGGGTACAAACATTATCGAACCGAGATATACCCGCAGATGTACCCGCATCAGTAAGTTGATGTAGATTGAATCAGGTTGACTTAGGTTGAGTGAAAAAGCGAGGAAAGCCTTGCGGATACTGGATTTCAGGCACAAAAAAAGACGTCCGTTGACGTCTATTGATGTTCCGATGGTGCCGAAGGCCGGACTCGAACCGGCACGTCTTTCAACGGTTGATTTTGAATCAACTGCGTCTACCGATTTCGCCACTTCGGCACGAAGAGGTATGCGGAAAACGTTGGGGATTATACCTGTCACAGACTGCCTTGCAAGCCCCATTCTACCTTTTGCGTACTGAGTGCTGAAAAAACCATCGCATCATCAATTCGTTGCCCTTCCCTACGGGTTCTGCGCTTCCTGCACTACTTCACAAATTCACAAAATCTATCGTTCATCGATTTACATCACCTTTCATTTGTTATGTGATCCTGTTACGGGTTTCACTAACCCAACTTCCCTCCTGCATTGCCAAACCGTAACCGAGAAAACGTGAATGGATTTTTATCAGACCGATCCTACGCTTGAGAACTATTGGCGCGGCGTGATCCTTTTTGGAAGAAACGTCGCATCTTACAAATTTGCTCTCGCACATGCGTTGTATGAAGTGGATAAGTCAGGTAGCGATCTGGTCACGCTTGAAGATCTCGCCGTTCCGTTTAGTCGGCATCTTTGCCAACATCTTTTACATGCGCCAAAGCAAATCACATCTCGGGGCAGCCAGTATCTGGAAACCTGTGTGCAATTCAATAACGGTGAAATCACGCAAGATAAGTTGATAGAAACCACAGTGCGCCTTGGTTTTAGCAATGTGATTGATGCTTTCCATAATGTGAATGCGGGCGAAATTGAGAAACGTTTTTTCCTTGATGAGCGCAAAACAGCAAAGGGAATTCGTCTTACTGATAACTTCTTTCAGCTCAGTGAGCGGCCGCAATATCAGAACCTGGTTTACGAGACGAACGCGCGCTGGAATCTGGTTGAGCAGGCCTGGGCGATGGGTGTTTCCCGCAACCTTGTTACCGTTGAGTTCGATGAGCAGGAACAGCTTCTGTTTAGCCATATCAATGCGCGTCGGGTGAATATCACCAGTTGCAGGGATAGCCTGAATGGTTACCAGAAAGGGCGTTGCTTTTACTGCTTCCGCACCATTAGCCTGATACCGGGCGACTCCGAACTGGCTGACGTTGACCATTTTATTCCATGGATGGCCCGTAATGAGGTCAACAATATCAATGGCGTGTGGAATCTAGTTTTGGCATGCCAGTGCTGTAACCGGGGTGAGGCAGGCAAATTCGCGCATTTACCAAGCCGTAAACTATTGCAGCGTCTTCATGCGCGGAACGAGTACTTTGTTCAAAGCAAGCTGCCTCTGCATGAAACCATCGTGAATCAGACGGGTAACCAGACAACTCAACGCAAAGACTTCCTTGAAAAGAACTGGCAAGCTGCGAAAAACAACAGGCTTTTCCATACCTGGGAACCGAAAGCCGAAGGTGAGGCAACATTCTGATGACGCTTAATTATTACCAAAACAACGCGCAGAACTTTTTTGATGGCACGGTGAATGTCGATATGAGCGCGCTGTATGAAACTTTTACCTGTCATTTACCGCAAGGCGCGAAGGTATTAGATGCTGGATGCGGTTCCGGTCGTGACGCCAAAGCATTCCATGAAATGGGTTATCAAGTTGAAGCGTTCGATGCCTCGTCAGAAATGGTGGCGTTAGCAATCCAGCACATTGGTTTATCTGTTCAGCAGATGACATTCGCCGATGTGGATGCAAAGGAAAAATACGACGGTATCTGGTGCTGCGCTTCCCTTCTCCACGTTCCCGCGCAGGAATTACCAACGATAATGCAGAACCTGACAACCGCCCTCAAACTTGATGGTATCTGGTACGTGTCATTCAAGTATGGCGACGGCGAGCGCGAAAAAGATGGCCGCCAATTTACGGACATGAATGAAGCTAGTTTCAACACGTTAATGGAAACCACGCCAGAAGTGGAAATTGAATCGCTTTGGACGACACAAGACAAACGCCCAGAGCGCGATGAAATCTGGTTGAATGCACTTCTCAGAAAACGCTAGTCCAACACTGGTTTTCCCCTCACATCATGATAGTCTTTCAAAGATAATCCCCTTCGGAGATAGCACCCGTTTATGATACGCCTCGCTGTTATTGGAACTAACTGGATCACCCGTCAGTTCGTCGATGCTGCCCACGAAAGTGGCAAATATAAACTCACCGCAGTCTACTCCCGCTCGCTGGAACAGGCGCAAAGTTTTGCCAGCGACTATCCGGTGGAACATCTTTTTACCGACCTTGATGCGATGGCGAAAAGCGACTCGATAGATGCGGTTTACATCGCCAGTCCAAACTCCCTGCACTCTCCGCAAACGCTGTTGTTCCTCAGCCATAAAAAGCATGTGATTTGCGAGAAGCCATTGGCGTCTAATCTGCGTGAAGTGGAAGCGGCGATTGCCTGCGCGCGTGAAAATCAGGTGGTGTTGTTTGAGGCGTTTAAAACCGCCAGCCTGCCGAACTTTATCGCGCTGCAACAAGCGCTGCCGAAAGTGGGCAAGATCCGCAAAGTGCTGCTCAACTATTGCCAGTATTCCTCGCGCTATCAGCGTTATCTGGATGGCGAAAATCCAAATACCTTTAATCCCGCGTTCTCAAACGGCTCGATTATGGATATCGGTTTTTATACTTTGGCCTCGGCGGTTGCGCTGTGGGGCGAGCCGTATTCGGTGCGCGCCACCGCCAGTCTTCTGGAAAGCGGCGTTGATGCTCACGGTTCAGTGCAGATGAACTACGGTGATTTTGACGTGAATCTACTGCACTCAAAAGTGAGCGACTCGGTTATCCCAAGCGAGATACAGGGCGAAGCCGGTTCACTTGTCATCGAGAAAATCTCTGAGTGCCAGCGCATCACCTTTGTGCCGCGCGGCGGCAAACCGCAGGATCTCACGCTCCCGCAGCATATCAATACTATGCTGTATGAAGCTGAAGTGTTTGCCCGTCTGGTCACCGACAACGAAGTGAATCATCCCGGTTTAGTGACGTCGCGTTTAACAGCCGCACTAAGCACTGAGATCCGCGCTCAAACCGGCGTGAAATTCCCGGCGGATGATGTGCCTGTGCATCTACCGGCGTAAAGGATTGTAAAACAGGGGTAGCAAGATGTTGACGGATTGTATCGGCTGTAATATTTTGTTACTCGCAAAGGGGAGTAACTTCATTGCCGGTTAATCGTCATTACGGTGCGTCAGCACCCGGTTGCCGGGCAACGTTTATACGTTGTAAGTGAGACCTTGCCGGAAGGCGAGATCCCTGTTGCAAGCATTAGCGGCTGGCGTCTTCCGACGTTGGCCGTTTTTGTTTTTGAAGGAATACTTTTTATGAATAGTGTCGGCACTCCATTATTGTGGGGCGGCTTTGCCGTCGTGGTCGTCATCATGCTGGCTATCGACCTCTTTTTACAGGGGCGCAAAGGCTCGCACACCATGTCCATGAAGCAGGCGGCCGCCTGGTCCCTGGTCTGGGTTTCGCTTTCACTGCTGTTTAACGCAGCATTCTGGTGGTATCTCACCGGAACATCTGGCCGTGAAGTCGCGGATACCCAGGCTCTCGCCTTCCTCACCGGTTACTTGATAGAAAAAGCGCTGGCGGTGGATAACGTCTTCGTTTGGCTGATGCTGTTTAGCTACTTCGCAGTTCCTGCGGCCTTGCAACGTCGCGTGCTGGTTTATGGCGTGCTGGGCGCAATTGTGCTGCGTACCATTATGATTTTCGCGGGCAGTTGGCTTATCAACCAGTTCGAATGGCTGCTGTATGTCTTCGGCGCGTTCCTGCTGTTCACCGGTATCAAAATGGCGCTGGCGAAAGAAGATGAAAGCGGCATTGGCGATAAACCGCTGGTACGCTGGATCCGCGGCCATCTGCGCATGACGGATAAAATCGAAGGCGAGCACTTCTTTATCCGTAAGAACGGTATTTTGTTCGCAACGCCATTGCTGCTGGTGCTAATTCTGGTTGAACTAAGCGACGTGATTTTCGCGGTCGACAGTATTCCGGCTATTTTTGCGGTAACAACCGATCCGTTTATTGTGCTGACGTCTAACTTGTTTGCGATTCTCGGCCTGCGTGCGATGTACTTCCTGCTGGCGGGCGTAGCAGAACGCTTCTCGATGCTGAAATACGGCTTGTCGATTATCCTGGTGTTTATCGGCGTGAAGATGTTAATTGTCGATTTCTACCACATCCCAATTGCGATTTCGCTGGGCGTTGTGGGCGGTATTCTGGCGTTAACGCTTATCATCAACTCGGTCGTGAATTACCGAAACGATCAGAAGAAATTGTCGGAATAACGACTTTCCGGCTGCACAAACCTCGTCTCTTTGGCGGGGTTTTTCTTTTTGTAGGCCACTATTCTGGCAAGTCAATTCGCTACGCTGCGCCTGGTTTATGAACTGCCGCTAATGTCACATATTTGTTAAAACTTAGTTATAAAATCTAACCCACCCCGAAATAATCAGTGATTACTCCTTTCTACCCAACGGTATTTCCTTATACTCGACCAGGCAAACACATTTATTTACATCCGGTCAATTAAGTACCTCAGAGTACCGACGCAGGATGGGACGATCGACAAAACAGGAAGGTTACTTATGTCTACACAATCTCCGGGCATGTTAAAACGCCTGGCACAAGGCAGTCTGGTCAAACAGATTTTGATAGGTCTGGTGCTGGGTATTGCTCTGGCAGCCGTTTCAAAACCCGCTGCGATTGCCGTCGGTTTACTCGGGACGTTATTCGTTGGGGCACTAAAGGCCGTCGCGCCGGTGCTGGTTCTGATGCTGGTCATGGCGTCAATCGCCAACCATAAACACGGGCAGAAAACCAGTATCCGCCCCATTCTGGTGCTTTATCTCATTGGCACTTTCACCGCTGCGTTAACTGCCGTGGTGGTCAGTTTCATATTCCCTTCGACACTCCATTTAGTTACTGGCACAACAGACATCACCCCGCCTTCAGGTATTGTTGAAGTGTTGCGCGGGCTGTTGATGAGCATGGTTTCCAACCCAATTCACGCCCTGTTGGAAGCGAACTACATCGGAATTCTGGTGTGGGCAGTCGGGCTGGGCTTCGCTCTGCGCCATGGTAACGAGAGCACCAAAAACCTGATTAACGATGTCTCCGATGCGGTGACCTTTATCGTTAAAGTGGTGATTCGCGTTGCGCCGATCGGTATTTTTGGCCTGGTCGCCTCAACGCTTGCGACTACCGGCTTTGAAACCCTGTGGAGCTACGCGCAACTGTTGCTGGTGCTGGTTGGTTGTATGTTCGGCGTGGCGCTTATCATCAACCCGCTACTGGTGTTTATCAAAATTCGCCGTAACCCGTACCCGCTGGTGTTCGCATGCCTGCGCGAAAGCGGCGTCACTGCCTTCTTTACGCGTAGTTCTGCGGCCAATATTCCAGTAAATATGGCGCTTTGTGAGAAGCTGAATCTGGACCGCGACACCTATTCCGTCTCCATCCCATTGGGCGCGACCATTAATATGGCGGGGGCGGCAATCACCATTACCGTGCTGACGCTGGCGGCGGTAAATACTTTGGGTGTACCGGTGGATTTGCCAACTGCACTGCTGCTGAGCGTGGTGGCTTCTCTGTGTGCTTGCGGTGCATCAGGTGTGGCGGGCGGTTCGCTGCTGCTGATCCCGCTGGCTTGTGGGATGTTCGGTATCCCAAATGAGATTGCCATGCAGGTGGTTGCCGTCGGCTTTATCATCGGCGTGTTGCAGGATTCGTGCGAAACCGCGCTCAACTCCTCAACCGATGTGTTGTTTACCGCTGCGGCCTGCCAGGCAGAAGATGCTCGCCTGGCGGATAAAAACCCGTTACGCGGTTAATGTTCAATGCTCCCCGTTTTTCGAAGCGGGGAGTTTTTACTCTTGCTGCTGCACTTCTTTTTCAATTTTAAACGGATCAATGCCCCGCCGTTGCATGCGCCAGAAGCGAATGATATTCAGGCCGTTCATAATTAGAAAACTCCCTTCGATTAACGTCCCGCCAATCGAACCCAACCAGAAATTATGCGTTACCCAGCAGGCGGTGGAACACCACATCACACAGCGCGTGGTCAGCCCTTTGCAGCGAAATAGCGCCCAGGTGCTGGCGACGGTTCCGGCAATCGGCAGCAATTCCATGGCGTGGTTAAACTTCGCAAGGCCCAGGCCCAACGTTAAAGCGATAAAAATCCCCATCACCCACAGGCTACGCGTGCGCAGGGAAATCACGGTGCGTATCGCGTTAAGTTCCGCGCTCATGCCCGCTGGGCTTGCGCCCATCAAAAAGAAGTGAATACCGATGATAGCGCTGTAACCCGCCAGTTGTAGCTTAAAACGCCGTTCATCGCGGTTGATAAACGTGGTGATGCCAACCACAAAGGCCAGAACGCCGATGCCCTGAGCAACCCAATACGCGGTCATGACATATCCTTGTTAATAAACTTCAGGCGAAAAAAAACGGTATTTCGATGATCAAAATACCGTTTCATGTTAGCACCAGCTTAACGCTTACAACGTGACGCCGCTTTTAAAGATCGCCAACTCGCGGAAATCATTGCGTTCGTTGCAGGTTTGCTTGCCGTTTGCGATATCCACAATGGTGTCGATAAACTCGGTCAGCAGTGTGTTCATGTCGCTGCCGTGCAGCAGTTTGCCAGCATCGAAATCAATCCAGTGCGGCTTCTTCGTTGCCAGTTCACTGTTGGTTGCGATTTTAACTGTCGGGACAAAACCACCGTACGGTGTGCCGCGCCCGGTGCTGAACAGCACCATATGGCATCCTGCTCCAGCAAGTGCACTGGTAGCAACCGCGTCGTTGCCTGGTGCGCTTAACAAGTTCAGGCCTGGCGTTTTCAGGCGCTCGCCATAACGCAGCACATCCACCACTTCACTCTCACCGGCTTTTTGCGTACAGCCAAGGGATTTTTCTTCAAGCGTGGTGATACCGCCAGCCTTGTTCCCTGGTGATGGGTTCTCGTAGATCGGCTGATTATGTTCGATGAAATACTGTTTGAAGTCGTTCACCATGGTGACGGTTTTTTCAAACGTGGCTTCATCGCGGCAGTGGCTCATCAGAATGCGTTCAGCGCCAAACATTTCCGGGACTTCTGTCAGTACAGTCGTGCCGCCGTTTGCCACCATATAGTCTGAGAAACGCCCCAGCATTGGGTTTGCCGTAATCCCGGATAAACCGTCTGAGCCGCCGCACTCAAGGCCGAATTTGAGTTCGCTGAGTTTGCCCGGCTCAC